>JAEZKH010000047.1 GCA_023415515.1 Actinomycetes bacterium | reverse complement strand
AGTGGGGGCTGCGCGGATCGCCCGACTCGGCCCAAGACTGCGTCAAGGGCATCGCGCGCCTGGTCGCCCTCGCCGGGCCTGCCGTCCTCGCGCTCGACCAGATCGACACCCTGCTCGCCCAGTCGCTGTCCCGCACCGACGCCACCGACCGCGACACCGATGACACCGTCCTGCACCAGGTCGCCGACGGGCTGATGTCCGTGCGCCAGACCATGCGCCGCACCGTCGGCGTCGTCGCCTGCCTGCCCGCGGTCTGGGAAGGAATCCGGGACCGTGCGACGGCCACCGTCGCCGACCGCTTCCGCGAGACCACGCCGCTGAAAGGCCTGCCCTCAGCCGACATCGGCCGCGCCATCCTGGAACGCCGCTTCGCCGTGAGCTACGCCGAGGCCGGCTTCACCCCGCGGTATCCGAGCTGGCCCATCCGGCCGGAGGCCTTCGCCGACGCTGCTGACCACACGCCCCGGCACCTCCTCAAGATCGCGGACGCGCATGTCCGCCAATGCCTCAAACACGGCAAGGTCATCGAACTCGAACGCCTCAGCACGGACGCGCAGATCGACTGGAGCTCAGACGAAGACGACGACAACCAGAAGGAGACGGCGCACGCCGAGCTCGATCGCCGGTTCGCCGAGTACCGGCAGAATGCGGTCGCTGCTGCGGCGCTGGACATCGAGGGCGAAGACACGACCGTGCCGGAGTTGCTGCGCGCCGCGCTCACGGCCTGGATCGCCGAGCGGGACGAAGACTTTCAGTCCTACACGTGCGACCCCCCGCCCGGTACCCACGTCGTGCTGCACGCGCGGTTGCGGCAGAGCCTCGACCCGACGACCGAGGACGAGCGGCACTGGGCATTCCGCGCCATCGCCGCCACCAACGCGATCGCCGCGCAGACCCGGATCAAGAAGGCCTGGAGCGCAACGGGATTGGACGGGGATTCGAACCGCCGCAAGCTTTTCCTGCTACGCAACACGGCATGGCCGACGGGACCCAAGACGGCCGCACTGGTCGACGACTTCCACCGTGCCGGCGGGAAGACCGTCGCGCTGAGCGACGACGACATCCGCACGATGTCGGCACTCCGCGATCTGATCGGCGAGGACGACCCCGACCTGCCGAACTGGCTGCGGATCCGACGGCCGGCCCACGGCCTGGCCCTCCTGCAGGAGGTGCTCGGCGGGGACGGCCCGGCGACGCGCGTTGACGAGTCGGAAACCGATGACCGGCAAGGGAGTTCCGAGCAAGAAACCAAACCGCCGCCTCCGACCACCACCGTCGTCGACGACACACCGGACTACATCTCCGACGACGAGCTGCCTCTCGGCGTCGATCTGCGATCGGATGCGACGGTCGCGGTCGAGCTGGCGGCACTGCGCAAGCACGTGGCGATCTTCGCGGGGTCCGGGTCGGGAAAGACCGTGTTGATCCGGCGGCTCGTCGAAGAGGCTGCGCTGCGCGGTGTTTCGTCCATCGTTCTCGATCCCAACAACGACCTCGTACGCCTCGGAACTGCATGGCCGCAACATCCCAACGGATGGCGTCGTTCTGACGACAAACGATCATCGGAATACCTCACGAAAACCGAGGTCGTCATATGGACACCGCACCGGAGCGGTGGACGCCCGTTGGTGTTCCAGCCGCTACCCGACTTCTCGACCGTCGTCGACGACGCCGACGAGTTCAACGATGCTGTCGAGTCGGCGGCTGCAGCACTGGAACCGCGCGCGTCGATCACCGGACAGTCGCAGAAGGCGCATCGGTCCCGCGCCGTGCTGCGAGAAGCGTTGCAGTGGTACGGAAGGCAGCCGGCGCCGACGCTCGCAGGGTTCGTCGACATGCTCGACGACCCACCCGACGACCTCAGTGGTTTGAGCGACGCCCGCAAGATCGCCTCCGACCTATCGCAGAACCTTCGGGCGTCGATGGTCAACGATCCGCTGTTCGGCGGCAAGGGCACGCCCGTCGACCCCGCAGTGCTCCTCACGCCGTCCGACGGCTACCGCGCACGCGTGTCGGTCATCAGCATGATCGGGCTGTCGTCGGACGAACAGCGTCAAGGTTTCGTCAACCAGTTGCAGATGGCGTTGTTCGCATGGATCAAGCGAAACCCGGCGGGGGACAGGCCGCTCGGCGGACTGATGGTGATGGACGAGGCGCAGAACTTCGTCCCACAGCGCAATTACACGGCATGTCGACGAAGCACATTGGCGTTGTCGTCGCAGGCCCGCAAGTACGGCCTCGGCTTGGTGTTCGCGACGCAGGCGCCGAAGTCGTTGGACAACCAGATCCCAGGCAACGCCGCGACACAGTTCTATGGGCTGCTCAACGCGCCGGCACAGATCGACGCCGCCAAGGAGATGGCCCGCGCGAAGGGCGGCCTGGTGCCCGATATCAGCAGGTTGCGTGCCGGCAACTTCTACGTCGCCACCGAAGGCCAAGCGTTCCACCGAATCGTCGCGCCGTGGTGCCTGAGCCATCACCCGCCGAGCCCGCTCTCGCCGGAAGAAGTGCTCGGGCTGGCGCGAGGCGACTAGTTCTATGACTTCGTCACGTGCGGTGAGCGACATAGTGCGTCGACTCGAAAACCGAGGGAATGCGGTAGGGCCGGCATCGTTTCCGCGCGACCGTGACGAAGCGGCGAGGCCAGGCATGTACGCGTGGTGGGGCGACGCAGAGGCTTGCGCCGTTCTCGGCGAGGAGATCGGTGCGTCGTTGTCGGGTCTGCTCTACGCCGGCCAGGCCGGAGCCACGAGAATGCCGTCAGGCCGCAGATCGTCGGCGACCCTCTTGAGCCGGGTGGGCCGGCAACACATCCGGGGCAATGCTCGGTCTTCGACCTTCCGGCTGACCATTTCGAGCCTGCTGCTTGATCGCCTCGGCCTCGTATCCGCAGGCAAAGGCAGGTTGGACGCACCCAGCAATGGGCGGGTGTCCGCCTGGATAGCAGAGCACCTATCCGTGGCCATCGCCCCCTTTGACGACCGCGACTCACTGAGCGTCGTCGAAGGAGAAGTTCTCCAGTTGTTGGACCCGCCGCTGAACTTGGGGACATGCCTGCCGTCAGCGGCGCGGACCCTAATCACCGAACGTCGGCGCCTGCTACGTCGCTAACGCTCAATGGCATTCGGCTCAGCGATCGTCGCCGTGATACAGCTGCAGTGCCAGAGCGCGGCCCTTCTCGGTGAGCTGCAACCACGCGCATGCAGTCCATGCCCAGCGATCGTCGAAGTTCCTGACGTATGCGTCTTCGATCCGGGTCATTGCTTCGTCTAGCGACACAGCCCAGGCCTCGAAGCCGTCGTTGGTCTTCCTGACTATCTCGCCGAGGTCGAACAATCCCTCTTCGACGAGTTCACGGATCATGGCCAAGTTCAGCTGCTGCGCCTCGGCCACCGGCCGTTTGGGGGTGTCGCCGTCGAACATGAACTCCTGGTGGATCTCGCCAAAACGGATCCAGTCCTGTGTCCGTGGCCATGAAAAAGTACCCACTGGTGGCCAAGTCGAGGTATCCGTTTTTGGCCAGGTAAAAGTATCCACTCCGTGTTCGTCGTGTCGATCAGGAACTGCGGGCCCCGATGGTGACGGTGAAGGCGCCAACCAAACGCCGCCACCACCGGGGAGTTCCATTGAAATCTGCGAAGGACCGAATGGACATCATTTCCGCCTACCAACAGCTCGGGTCGTATAGGGCCGCTGCCGAGCAATGCGGCACCACCCACCGCACCGTCAAGAAGGTCGTCGACAAGTTCGAGGCCGACCAGGCCGGCCTCCCGCCGCGACCGCGGTCCGAACGGGCACACAACTACGACGTCGTGGCCGATCTGGTGGCCGAACGCGTGGAGAAATCGAAGGGTCGGATCTCGGCCAAGCGGCTATTGCCGATCGCGAGGGCCGCCGGCTATGAGGGTTCGGCGCGTAACTTCCGCCGCCTGGTTGCCGATGCGAAAGCGTTGTGGCGCAGCGTTAATCATCGAGGTCGACGCCCGGCGGTGTGGGAACCGGGCCAGTATCTGGTGATCGATTGGGCGCAGGCCGCGCCGGGGTTGTTCCTGTTCTGCGCGGTGCTGGCGTTCTCGAGGTGGCGGTTCGTGCGCTTCGCCACCGATCAACGCGCCTCGACCACGCTGGCGTTGATCGCCGAAGCCCTGGCCGCCGCTGGTGGTGTGCCTGCCAAGGTGCTGGCCGATCGGATGGCCTGCCTCAAGGGCGGCGTCGTGGCCAATGTCGTCGTCCCGACTCCGGACTACGTGCGACTGGCGTCCTATTACGGGTTCGCGCCGGACTTCTGCCACGCCAGCGACCCGCAATCCAAGGGCATCGTGGAGAACCTGTGCGGCTACGCCCAGGACGACCTGGCCGTGCCGCTGTTGACCGAGGCCGCCCTCACCGGGAAGCCCATCCCCGTGCGTGATGCCAACGCCGCTGCGGTCACGTGGTGCGCCGAGGTGAACGCCGCGACCCACTCGGAGATCCAGGCGATCTCCGACGAGCGTCTGATCGTCGAACGCGGACTACTGCAACCACTTCCATCACTAAAGCTGCAGATCGGGGCGCCGTCGGCGCTACGTAAGGTCGACCGCTTGTCGTGCGTCCGGTACGGGTCGGCCCGCTACTCGGTGCCGACCCGGTTGATCGGCACGACGGTAACCGTGGTGGTCGAGCACGGCTGCGTGTGTCTGCTGGAACCGGCGACGGGGGTGATCGTGGCCGAGCATGAACTCGTCGCTCCAGGTGCTGTGTCGATTCTCGATGACCACTACGACGGTCCGCGGCCGGCACCCAGTCGCGGACCGCGCCCGAGGACCACGGTCGAGAAGCAGTTCTGCGACCTCGGCGCCGATGCGCAGGCGTTCCTCGTCGGGGCCGCGGCGATCGGAAACACCCGGCTGGGCTCGGAGTTGGAGATCCTGCTCGCCCTCGGCGCAGCCCAGGACTTCTCACTCACGACCTACCGTGCCGGGGCTCGGGAGATCGCAGTCGCTGAAGCCAGAGCGCGCGAGTTCGGCCGACAGCTGCGCAGCTGCATCGAGGAATTGCTCGAGCTCGACAAGCAGCTCGCAGATCGGATCCGGGCCGTCACCGAGGGAGTCGCCACGCTTGAGTTCGTCACCGAGACCGATGAGCATTCGGGCCGTGACGCAACCATTCAGACCGTCGACAACCGGGTGGTGAAACAAGCTCCACCGCAACCACCCCCGCCCGATCCAACCCCGGGACGCCTGCCACCTGTTTCCGGTGCCGATGACGTCCGGCGAGTTCTTGAGCCTTTGCAGAACGGCGGCAGACGAGGGCCAAATGGCGTCGGATCCAAACCAACAGTCAAGGAGATATGGGATGAGACCTCGACGAAACGCCTATGGGACTACCTCACCCGCCAAGCCTCTGAAGGCGCACCTCCGTCCGACTACAAGGGCTCGATTCGAGTTCTGCCAGACGGAACGAGAATCGGGTTCCGTCGAAGCGATAATTGGGGTGACACCATCGATGTCTGGTATCCGGATCCGGGCTACATTAAGACCCACACACCGTACGAGCCGTACTTTCCGTCGCTCATAAGCGCGCCTCCGCAATTGCCTCCGACATTCGGCATTCCGTCGGTACAGATCGCGCCACCACAGCTGTCCCATCCGCCGACCACGCCACCGCCGGCGGGGATCTTCGAGCCGAACGGATTGCCACCGTGGCTACAAAACCCCTCTACGCCAGGCCTTCACAGTCCGGTTCAGCCACCCACACTCATGCCTGGCGTTGCGATGCCAGATATCACGCAGCCGCCAGCGCCCGCTCCAGATGACGGCCCAAGCCTTCCCGTGATGAGTGACGCAGTTGTCGACGCGGGCCAGGCCGTCGGAAGCGTCATCGTCGGCGGAGCAGTGATCATCGGTGGATTACTCGGAACGGTAACCGATCCCACCGGCCAGTTGGCCCATTAGCGCCGCCGATACCTGTGGCGCAACCTCACGCGTCACCAGCGTGATACAGCTGAAGCGCCAGCGCCTTTCCCTTGTCAGTGAGCGCCAACCAGGCACACGTCACCCAGTTCCATCGATCCTCGAAATTCGCGACGTACCGATGCTCAATTTTGGCCATCGCGTCGTCGAGCGGCAGGTCCCACGTCTTGAATCCCGATGGGGCGTTCTTGTCGGGCACTCCCAGAACGAATAGACCCTCGGTGACAAGCTCGCGAATCATCGTCAACGTGAGCTGTTGCGCTTCGGCTGCGGGTCGCTTCGGCGTGCGGTTCCCGTAACCGAAGTCGGCATGAATTTCGCCGAGCTGAATCCAATCCTGCAGCCCTTCGATCAGCAACAGTTCCTTCACGTCGTGGTAGTCGGCTGCATCGATATCACCATCCATTGCTACCGCTGCCCGTCCTCGCGCGGCTCCTCAGGAGGCGGGGGCTGGCCCAGCCACCTGCGTAGCCGGGCGAGCTGACTCGCCACCAGGCCCACGCCGATGAGGCCTGCTATCGCAATGACGACAACGGCGGTCATGGGCCGCCCCTCCAGTGGTCGATGCGATGGTGATCCGGCGCGAAGCCATGGTCGATACCCCACAGCACAGCCTGAGTTCGACTGTCCGCACCGATCTTTCGGTAAATCGTCCGGATGTACGACTTCACCGTGTTGGGGCTCAAATAGGTCAACCTCGCCACGTCGGCGTTGCTCTTGCCCTGGGTGATGAGCGCGAGCACCTCCGATTCGCGATCACTGAGTCCTTCGCCACGCCCGGGCCAATCCAGGCCGACGTTGCTGCGTGCCCGTGGGCCGACATCGTTGAACACCATCTCACCCGCGTGGACGGCCTCTAGCGCGGCGACCAGCTCACGCGCGGGCAACGTCTTCGACAGATAACCGTGTGCTCCCTGCGCTTTGGCGCTGGCGACGAGGTCGGGGTGAAAATTCCAGGTGTAGACCACGACGCGGCGTGCACTCGGATTCGCCACCAACTCGCTGATTTCCTTGTGGTCGGACTCCGGTTGAGCGAAGTTGTCGTACAACGCGACGTCAACCGGGTCATCGAGAGGCATGCGTGCGTCGATCTCGGCGACCACCACCCGGTCGCGGTACCTGTCGAACATCTTTGCGATGCCCATCAACACGACGTCGTAGTCGTTCACCAGAGCTACGGTGATCGCCTTCTTGGCGGATGGGGCCACGGCGATGACATTACCGCCCTAGGGGTGTATTGGGACCCACCCTAAAGGGTCTTCTATTGCATACAGAGTCGCGCTCCGACCAAGACCGAAGATTCACCGCGCCGCCGGGTCTGGCGCCTCAGGAAGGATCGTCATGATCATTCTCGGAATCGTTCTCATCCTGCTCACCGTCGGCGTGATCCTCGCGGTGACGGGAAGTGCCGGCCGCACCGTCGGCAGACGTCGCCACTACTGCTGACCAGTCCCGATTCTTCACGTGAGAAACACAACGAACGGAGTTCGAAATGCCTATCTGGGCATGGTTTTTCTTAGCAGCTCTTGTCTTCATCACCATCGCGGGCGTGATCGTCGCGAGCTCTGCCGCTCATCGCCGACGCACCCACCGCCTCAAACAACACTTCGGGCCCGAGTATGACCGCGCCGTTTTCGAGGCCGGCGGCGAGCGAGCGGCAGAGAAGGAACTGCACGCCCGCAAGCGCAGGCGCGACAAGCTTGACATCCGACCGCTCGCCCCCGAAGCCCTACGGGCTTGCTCGCACCGTTGGCGGCAGGTGCAGACCGCGTTCGTCGACGATCCCACGAGCGCCCTCGACGACGCCGACCGGCTCCTGACCGAGGTCATGCGTGCGCGCGGCTACCCAGTGGATGACTTCGATCAGCGCGCGGCCGACATCTCGGTCGACCATCCCGAGATCGTCGAGAACTACCGCTCCGCGCACGCCGTCCATCGCTCCGACCGAGAAGCGGACGTCAGCACCGAGGAGCAGCGGCAGGCGTTCGTCCAATATCGGGTGCTCTTCGACAAGCTCCTCGACCACCACGAAAACGACCACAACCCAAACGACAACGATCCAGCACAGGAGGCACGCGCATGACCACTCACGACTATCCCGGTGAAGCCAACGTCCCCGCTCACGCCGACGCCGCGACCGTCACCGCCGACCCGCGCGCCGAGCGTTTGGTCGAATCGTCGAGTGCCGATACACCGCAATCACCCGACACGGCAACCGAGCCGAGTTGGCAGCGGCACGCTGACCGGTTCGCAGCGACCCGGCACCGACGCGACGAGGCCGGGCCGTCGAATCTCGTCGACCATTCTGTCGTTGATGACCAACCTTCGTCCGAGACAGGGCTTTTCGCCGGCGCTCATCTCGAGGAGTTCCGCGGACAGTGGGTCGACGTCCAAGCCGGGTTCGTCGACGACCCCAAGCGCTGCGTCGAACAGGCAGACGGGCTGGTGTCGGCCGTCGTCGAACAGCTCAGCAGAGACTTCGCTGAAGCGCGCTCGCGACTCGAGCAGCAATGGAGCCGCGGCGAAGACGCCTCGACCGAGGACCTGCGGATCACCCTGATGCGCTACCGGGAATTCTTCGACCGACTGCTCACCGTCTAGCGGACGGCCGTCGCTACCGGATGGGCAGACCGGTCAGCGCGCGACCGATCACCAACCGCTGTATCTCGCTGGTGCCTTCGAAGATGGTGAAGATCTTGGCGTCACGGTGCATTCGCTCAACCGGATAATCGCGTGTGTAACCGTTGCCGCCGAGGATCTGAATCGCCTCATCGGTGACATAGACGGCGGTTTCGCTGGCGACCAGCTTGGCCATCGAGCCTTCGGCCGAGTCGAAGTTCATGTTGTTGCGCGCCATCCAACCTGCCCGCCACACCAGCAGTCGCGCCGCGTCGATCCGGCTCTTCATGTCGGCGAGTTTGAATGCAATCGCCTGGAATTCGCCGATCTTGCGGCCGAACTGCTCGCGCTGGCTCGCGT
Source organism: Actinomycetes bacterium (assembly GCA_023415515.1). Lineage (GTDB taxonomy): Bacteria > Actinomycetota > Actinomycetes > Mycobacteriales > Mycobacteriaceae > Mycobacterium. The sequence goes on along the minus strand of JAEZKH010000047.1, from coordinate 46,602 downwards.
AGTCGAGTGCGTACTCGTATGCCGCGCGCGCAACACCGACGGCCATCGCGCCGACCGTGGGTCTGGTCCGTTCGAATGTCTTCATCGCGGCCTGTCCGCGCGTGGAGCCACCGGACTTCGCCCGTGAAATGCGCTCTTCGAACTTCTCCCGGCCGCCGAGAATCATGTCGTCGGCCAGGCGGACGTTGTCGAGAACCACCTCGGCGGTGTGTGACGCACGGATGCCGTGTTTCTTGAACTTCTGGCCCTGGGACAAGCCTGCCGTGTCGGGTGGGATGACAAACGTCGCCTGCCCCCGCGACCCGAGGTCGGGATACACCGAGGCGACGACAACGTGAACGTTGGCGATACCGCCGTTGGTCGCCCACGTCTTCGTCCCGTTGAGGACCCACTCGTTGGAGGCCTCGTCATAGCGGGCCCTGGTACGTATCGCGCCGACGTCGGACCCGGCGTCGGGCTCTGACGAACAAAACGCTCCCAGCTTGGGATCCTCGGCCGAACCGAACATCTCGGGCAGCCACCGACCGACCTGCTCCGGTGTCCCGTTGCCCGCCAGCGCAGCCGCGGCGAGGCCGGTACCGAGGATCGACAGCGCGATGCCCGCGTCACCCCAGAACAGCTCTTCGAAGACCGTGAGCATGCCGAGCCCGCTTGGTTCGGCGGCCTGCTGGGCGAACAACTCGGGGGAGTACAGGCCCACCTTGGCGGCCTCCTGGATGACCGGCCACGGGGTTTCCTCGCGTTCATCCCATTCCGCCGCCGCTGGACGCACGACTTCCGCGGCGAATTGATGAACCCAGTCGCGGACCTCGATCACGTCATCGCTTGGCTGCAAAGAAAAGGTCATGACCAGATCCTATGAGTCCTCGAACGCCTAGGGTCTTCCCAGGGCGAGCGTACGAGGGGGAGCCGATGGCAATACCGCCGCCACCGACAGGCTGGTATCCGGATCTGGCAGCGCGACCCGAGGCTGCGCCGGTCCCGCTGGGCGTGCCGCTACCGGCCGACGATCCGTTCTACACCTACAGCGGCAGCACCCCGCTGGATCAGTTGGCGCCGGGCACGGTGCTGGCGACCCGCAGCGTGCCATACCACATCCTCGGGATACCGACGGCGCTGAAAGTCACCCAGTTGCTGTACCGCTCGACGAGTCAGGTCGGTAAGGCGACCGCCAATGCGACGTCGGTGATTCAGCCGCTGGGCGGAGGCGACGGCACGAAGGTGGTCTCGTTCCAGTCGGCGTACGACTCGCTGAGTCGCAATGACCAGCCGTCGCATGCGATCTCGGGTGGGCTGACCCTGGGGGGTGTGGTCTCCAACGTCGAGTTGGCGGTGTTCGCTCCGCTGTTGGCGCGGGGTTGCGTCGTGGTGGTGCCCGACACCGAAGGGCAACGCGCCGACTTCGCCGCCGGACCGGAGTACGGCATGAACACGCTGGACTCGATGCGCGCCGCGCTCGCGTCACCGGCGGTGGGTCTGCCCGACGGCGCGCGGATCGGGATGATCGGCTACTCGGGAGGCGCTATCGCCGGCGAGTGGGCTGCGGAGTTGGCGCCGACATACGCACCGGAGATCAACGAGCGGATGGTCGGCGCGGCGATCGGGGGCCTGCTCGTCCACCCCGCGCACAACCTGCACTACGTGGCGGACACGTACTTCTGGGCAGGTGTGATGCCGATGGCGCTGATCGGAATCGCGCGGGCGTTCGAGGTCGACCTGACGCCGTTTCTCACCGAGCGCGGCATGCGGATCTTCAGCGGTATGCAGGATACGTCGATCGTCAATGTGCTTGGCAAGCCGATGTTTTGGCGGCTGAAGTGGTCTGACCTGGTGCGCGCTGAGTACCCGACGCCGGAGAGCCTGCCGGTGTTCGTCGCGGTGGCCAATCAGCTCATCATGGGGACCGGCGGTACGCCGACGATCCCCCTGTTCATCGGGCAGGGCGCCAACGGCGACCTGGAGTGGACGCCCGGCGACAAGCCGGGGATCGGACCCGGCGACGGGGTGATGATCGCCGGGGACGTTCGCACCCTGGCCCGTGAGTACTGCCATCGCGGGGTGGCGGTCCTCTACGAGCAGTACGACGCGTGGAGTCACATCACCATCGTTCCCTTGTGGCTGGTGCGCGCGGTCGACTGGATCACCGACCGCCTCGACGGGCAGGCCGCGCCGCAGAACTGCTCGTCGATCGCGCCGGGCAATCCGCTCGATCCGATCCCGAAACCATGATTGGTGCAAGGCGATCGGCCCGGGCGACGCTGCCCGGGCCGATCTTCGGGATGGCTTGAGTTACCTGGTGCGGACCGAGTTGCGGCCGCCGACGCGGGTCCAGATCAGCAACACGATGACGGCGCCGATCACCGAACCGATGAGACCGGACGGTTGGAAGAACCCTTCGGAGGCGTCTTTGTGGAACAGCAGATAGCCCAGGAAACCGCCGACGAACGAGCCGACGATTCCGAGGACCATGGTCATCAGGATCGACATCGACTGCTTCCCGGGGACGAGAAGGCGAGCCAGCGCGCCGGCGATGAGCCCGACGACGATCATGGTGATGATGAGTCCGAGCATGGGAGTGCCTTTCTGATCAGCGCTGTGTGAGCGCTTCCGGCCGAGTGGGTACTCGACGCTGACACCAGTTCACGCCGGTTTGGGAGGTACTGCTACACCCCTAAGGGTGAAGTTTTAGAGGCGGGGCGGGGTGCTGAAATCTCTGCATTGAGCCCTCGAGGTGCCTAATAAAATTTGCGTGTGGGAGTCATCAGGGTCAGTGGCGCAGGTCTGCAGCGGCTGAGCGAGCAGTGCGTCGAGATGTCGTCAGATATCTCCGGAAGCGTGCCGAGCACCGGCAATGGGCCGACTGCGCAGTCCACGTCCGCAGCGGTGGCCGGCGGATATGAGGCGCTGAGGTCTGTTTCGCGTGTGCTTGCTGCAAGGTTGGAAGCCACTGGATCGAAGCTCGGCTCAGCCGGGCAGAGGTTCGCGGCTGAGGAGGGTCGCTCGGCGGCCGAGGTCGCCGCGGTAAACGCTTCGGTCAGTCCCTGACATGTCCGCACTTGTTGCCGCAAGGCTGCCGAGCCTGTCCGAGATCGCCAATTGGGACGTCGGGCATCTGGAACAGGCGTCGTCGGATTGGACACGTAGTGCGAGTCTGTGGGAGACCCACTTCGGCGAACTGCACCGGCAGGTGATGGCCCACGGAGGTGCGGGGTGGGACGGCAATGCGGCCGATGCCGCCCAGCGCCGGACGTACACGGACCTGGTGAAGGTCAGACACGCCGCGGATGATCTGCGAAACGCTGCGGGTGTCGCGCGCCGTGGGGCCGAGGACTTGCTTCACGCGCGATCGAATGTCCTTCGCGCGGTGGCCGCAGCACAACGTGCGGCTTTGTCTGTGGGCGAGGACCTTTCGGTGACAGTCGCGCTGGCCGGTGGGAGCGCGGCCGAGCAGTCGCGGCAGCTGGCGGATGCTCAACAGCGAGCGGACGAGATAGCTGCCCGCGTGAAGGAGCTCAGTGCGGTAGACGAGCGGATTGCGAGCGCAATCGCCAGCGCTACCGCACCTTTGGATGACGTGCGCTTCACGGAGTCGCCGATCCAATTGGTCGACAATCGCACGTTCAAAGAGGGCCCGCCGATACCTGTCCCGGGCACACCGGACGACCCAGGTGTGAAGACCAGCGGCCCGACCGCTGCCGAGATTCGCAGGGTGATCATGGATCTGCCGCAGGGAAGTAAGCCGTGGATACGTGAGATCCGAAGTGTGCAGGATCTGGAGAACCTCTGGAAATGGATGCGCCAGGATGGAGTGGAACTGCCTAATCCCTTCAAATTTCCGACGCAAGGTTCAGCGCTCTTGCTGCCCGATAAGACATGGATTGGAAAGCGATTCGAGGCCAAGTCCACCGGTGATCCAGCGCTTAACGTGAAGATTCCCGGCGAGCGAGGTGCCCTGAAGTCCACATAAATCCGCGTGGCGGTGTCCCGGATATCCCGTCGATTCTGCGGCCACCCATTTTGGATGCGCCATCACCTGGGCCTATCGAGGCACCCCAAAAGCGGAGTGGTGGACCTGTCGGTGGACCGATACCCGACGGCATGCTGCCGTACCCTGTGCACGTGCCGGAGGCGGGAGATCCTGACTTGCCGGTCGTCGGTGATGGTATTCCCGACTATCCGGGCCGATGACAGATGACGAAAGTGAAAACTATCGTGACGAAACAACCGGATGAAAGTCGGCCGGACGTTCATCGGACAAGTTCCAGTGACAGCGCGTTGCGAGAGGAACTGCTTCGTGACTTGTCGGGCGGCGAGTGCTTGTCGCTCGGTCATATCGACTCCGTCGTCGCTTACGACCATCCGGATGAGAAGCTCGCCGCGCGCCAATCGCGAGTCATGACCACAATCGGGTCGTTGCTCACCGAAGGGCTTCTGGTCGTCGGTGACATTGTCGGCGGTGGCGATGACTATGTGAATCCGTGGAAGCTCTCGACAGAGGACGCCTTAGCCCGAGTGCGTGATCTCTATGTCACGGATTACGACAACGAACCTGGCTGGGGCTGGACAATCTGGTTCGCGCTTACTCCGGCGGGCGAACGCTTGGCAAGCGAGCGCAATTGAGGACGCCTGTCCCTCAAACTTGTCACCAATCGATGACAACTGAGGAGGGCAGTGATGGACGGCGGCACCTTGTGACGGAGCCACGGCAGGAGGGGCCATTCGAGCCAGTCGAGTCGTCATCGATCGGCGGCAATCTGCGAGAGCAATTACTTCGCGACCTTTCGGGCGGCGATTGTGTGCCGATGAGCCACATCGATTTTGCCGCTTCGCAGAACCAGCCGGATGAAGCACTCGCCGCACGCCAATCCGACGTGGTCACCACGATCGAATCGATGCTTTCGGCGGGGCTACTGGTCATCGGCGACGTCGTGGGCGGAACAGAAGAATATGTAGAGCCGTGGAAACTCTCGCAAGACGACGCACTATCTCGTTTGCGGGAGCTATATGTCACGCACTACGACGACGAGGTCGGCTGGAGCTGGAGAATCTGGTTCGCCCTAACCCCGGAAGGTGAGCGAGCCGCCAGTGAAATCGTTTAGGGGACGTGGAATGCAGTGCCTCATGACGCTTCGCGATCCATCAATGATGAAGGATGTCCCATCGTGACCGAACCTCCTGACCGAGAGGCGCAGAGAAGCCCTCAGCCGAGACACGGCGCGCAAGCCTTCAGGGAGGAATTGCTTCGTGACATGTCGGACGGAGAGTGTCTGTCTCTCAGCGACATTGACTCGATAATTCAATACGACTACCGAAATGAGCCGCTCTCTTCGCGTCAATCGCGGGTCATGACGACGCTGTCGTCACTCCTCACTGAGGGCTCGGCGGTCGTCGGCGAGATCATCGGAGGCACGGATGCGTATGTAGATCCGTGGAAGCTGTCGACGGAGGACGCCTTAGCCCGAGTGCGTGGTCTATATGTCACGAATTACGACAACGAACCTGGCTGGGGTTGGACAATCTGGTTCGGGCTCACCCCGGAAGGCAAGCGAGTCGCCAGTGAGATCCCATAGGGCGGCACGAAATGCACCACCCATTGCCGTGCTCGATGCTGTTCGGCGGCACTCCGCGACTCGACTGGCGGCCTATCGAGCAGGCTCGCGCGAGGCGATGGCGTTCCGATGCTCACCGAGTGTGCGATCTCGGACGATTTGGCGCCGGCTTCTGTCCAAAACCGCACAGTCGTCGACTATCCGTGCGCACGCGTCGCTCAGTCACCCGCGCGGCGTCCAACCGGTCTACAGCCCGCCGCTAGACAACGAAGATGGACGAATCATCGTGACAGAACCCGACGTTCCCCGGTCACGCGGAAGAGCCGGTCGAGTCGTGCCAATTGTCGACGGACGACGCCATCGCTCGCCTGCGCGAGCTCTATGTCACCAATTACGACGATGAAGTCAAGTGGGGCTGGACCACGTGGTTCGAGCTCACCCCTGAAGGTGAGCGAGTGGCCGCGCAGCTGTAGGTCGCTGACTTCGACGCCGATGTCGGTAGGCGGTCGTAGCGTGCGCCCATGAGCGACAAACGCCTTAGACGCCGAGCGAAGCAAGCGCGGCGCGACGCCCGCCGATTGGCGGCTTACAAGCGCAAACCCTCCGACGAAGACCTCGTCAGCCACATACGCGGTGCGCTGGCTAAAGGACATCCTCTCGGCCTGCTCGCCGTCGTCAGCTACCTCATCTTCAGGTCACAGCCGGACCCACTGGCCAAACTGTCGGCTCCGCCCGAGCCGCTCGACCTCGACGTATTCATCGCCAACCTCGTCACCGAGAATTGTCGTGAAACCACGGCGATGCTCGCCGTGCTCGCCGAACTGCTGGTCAACGAGCAAGATCGCCAAGCCCGCTGTCGTGCAGAGGTGTCCAAGCGCAAACACGCTCTCCCCAAGTGGATCTCAGCCCTTCCCGACATTGATGCCCGCCGCGTCGTCAGAGCGACGCACGTGCTCGGCGACACCGACGAGCTGATCATCGGCGCGCAGCTCGCAGGCCGTTACGACATGACGTGCACGGTTCGCTTCGACCACAACACATTCTTCGAAATCGATGGCGTCGACATCACGTCGGGCTCCATGGACGGACTGCTTTCGGGTGCGGTTGAGAACAATCCCGACTTCACCTTCACCGACATGAGCGCGGCCGATGCGGGAGCGTGGCTCAGGCATGGGCTCGATCAACCGATGTTTCCGCGTGCGTCCGACCGCTTCCAGGAGGTCCTGCCCCTGGTTCGTTGGCTGTCCGCGCACCTGCCCGACGGCGGAGCGGAATACCAGCGCCCCGAATGGGACTGGTCGCAACTTTCCGAGCTTTTTGGCACATTCTTCGCGACTCCCGCTGGCGCCCCGTTCAACGACTACGAATGTCGATGGCTGCTGGAGGAGCTGGTCGAGTCGGGAACAGGCGACCCTCTGCGGTGGAGCGTCACGCGTATCGAACAGGTACTTGGGCCGTGGTCCTATACCCACAACTTCGATATGGAGAGCACATTGGCCGTTCCGGACCTCTTGCGCGCTTTCGTCCCGTTCGCGCACGCGCAGAGCGGCGTCCGAGACGAACTCACCGCGGAGGTAATCGCCGCCATCGATCGAAAGGCACGCGGATTCCGAAGGGAGGTGCTGAGGGACGCAATCTAAGAGCTGGCGAGATCTCCTCAGCTCTCCGCTGCGACCAGCGATCCCAGCTTGATATCGGGGTTGTCGCGTTGGAAGCCCTGCAGCCGCCACGGGGTGGAGAACAACACCAGCATGACTCCGTCGGTGCGCGTCAGCACCTCCGCCGACACCTGTCGGCTCATGAACTCGGCGTCAGCGGGATCGACGATCCGCGCGACCTGATACGGCAACGACTCCAACGCGATCGGCGCGCCGATCTCTTTCGCCATCCGGTGGGTGGCCACCTCGAACTGCATCGGCCCGACCGCCGCGAGCACCGGCGCCTGCTCGCCGCGACGGTCCGACCGCAGCACTTGGACAACGCCTTCCTGCTCCAACTGCTCGATCCCGCGCCGAAACTGCTTGTGCTTACTCGGATCGACGTTGCGCGCCACCGAGAAATGCTCCGGCGAGAAGCTCGGTATCGGCGGATACTGCACCGCCACATCGCGATACAGCGTGTCACCCGGGCGCAGCGCCGCCGCGTTCGCCAGCCCGATCACATCGCCCGGCCACGCCGTGTCCAGGGTCGCCCGCTGCTGCCCGAACACCGACTGCGCGTACTTGGTGACGAAGGGCTTACCCGTCGCCGCATGCGTCAACACGTCCCCGCGCTCGAACGTTCCCGACACCACGCGCGCATACGCAATCCGGTCGCGGTGTGCGGAATCCATCCCCGCCTGGACCTTGAATACGAAGGCGCTGAACGGTGTTTCGACGTCACGCCGTGAGCCGCTCACGTCGACCGCTCCACTCGGCGACGGCGCCAAGCCGACCAACACGTCGAGCAGCTGGTTCACCCCGAAGTTCAACGCCGCCGACGTGAACAAGACCGGCGTGGCCACGCCGCCCAGGAACTCCGACCGGTCGTAGTCGGCTCCGTCGGCCGACAGCAGCTCGGACTCCTCGACCGCGGTATCCCAGTCGTCGCCCGCAGCGGCAGGCGCGTCGGACGCCGCGATGTGCTCTTCAGGCGCAACCGTCGCGCCGCCCGCCGTCCGGGTGAACCGGATGAAGTCGCCCGTCCTGCGATCGAGCACCCCGGTGAACTCTCCGGCGATACCCACCGGCCACGTCAACGGTGTTGGCCGCAAACCGATTCGAGCCTGGATCTCGTCCATCAACTCCAGCGCGTGCCGCCCGGGCCGGTCCCACTTGTTGATCACCGTGATGATCGGGATCCCGCGGTGCTTACACACCTGGAACAGCTTCAACGTCTGCGGCTCGAGGCCTTTCGCGGCGTCGATGAGCATCACCGCCGAGTCCACGGCCGTCAGCACCCGGTAGGTGTCCTCGGAGAAGTCCGCGTGCCCAGGTGTGTCGAGCAGGTTGATCACACAGTCTCGGTACGGGAACTGCAACGCCGTCGACGTGATCGAGATGCCCCTCGCCTTCTCCATCTCCATCCAGTCCGACACCGTCGCTCGACGCCCCGCCTTGCCGTGCACCGCGCCGGCCTCGGTGATCGCCCTGGCATGCAGCACCAGCGCCTCGGTCAACGTCGACTTGCCCGCGTCGGGATGGCTGATCACAGCGAAGGTTCGCCGTCGGGCGGCCTCAGCCGATACCCGGCCACGTGGGGAGGAATCAACGGAGGGCGCTGCAGCCAGGGCGTTATCGGTCATAGCGCCAGCGATCGTATTGGCCCGTTACCGCAAACCGATAATCGAGCGGTCGATCTCAGGCTGCCTGGCGATCGACCAACCTGGTCGGTTCGGTGCCGGGGACGGCGACCTCCTGGAGAAGCTGATCATGGTTGTCTCGCACGTCGCGGTAGCTTCGCATGTACCGGTCGATCTGCGCACGACGCAGCGGCTGCGCCCAGATGTTCTCGCCGGGGATGTCTATACCGCTGTCGTTCGACTTCGCGCGGATACGCGCACCCGTGCGGAATCCCACGACCGCCACAGCCATCAATACGGCCGTGCTGATGCCGAAGATCCCGGCCAACGGGCTTTCGGCCGCCAAGGCGAACACGAACAGTCCGAGCGCGATGAACGCCAGCAGCAACAGCACATATGCCACATACGTCATCGACACGTTCCTCATTGCCTTCAACATGACGATCACCTCGTGTAACTCTCAATCCAGAACGCTACGCGTATCGTAGCGCTACGGTAGGTGTAGCGTCGTTCAGCGGGAAAATATTCCCAGCTGACAGCCACGCTCGGGCTCGCACGCCGTGCCGGTCGAGTCGCTCGTCGACGCTGAATGTCAGACCCCGCTGCTTTGATGGGGTTATGTCCACGCGGCTGCCGTCGTTTGTTCCCTCGCCGCCCCGTCAGGTGCGGCTGGGGGAGTTGTTCGACGAGTTGAGCGAGTTGGCGGGTCAGCGCAATGCCATCGATGCCCGCATCGTCGAGATCGCCGCCGAGATCGACCGCGAGGGGCTTTGGGGCGCCACCGGTGCCCGGTCGGTGGCCGCGCTGGTGGCCTGGAAGACCGGCTGCTCGTCGGCGACGGCCAAGACGTTCACCACCATCGCCGAGCGTGTCGAGGAGTTTCCCCGCTGCGCCCAGGGGATGCGCGAGGGCCGGCTGTCGTTGGATCAGGTCGGCGTGATCGCCGCGCGCGCCGGGCAGGGCTCTGATGCCCACTACGCGCAGCTGGCGCGCAACGCCTCGGTCACCCAGTTACGCACCGCGGTCAAACTCGAACCCCGCCCCGACCGCAGCCCGCGTCCGCAACCCGAACCTTCGATCACCAAGACCAGCGACGAACACGGCACCTACTGGCGCATCCGGCTGGGCCACCTCGACGCCGCAACCTTCGACGCCGCCCTGAACTCCCACCGGGAGGCGTTGATCGCCGAATGGAAACGCGACCACACCGACGACACCGACACCGACACCGACAGCGAACGCGAACGCGACGCGGACCGTCGTGAGTCCGGGCAGCGGCCGCCGATGCCGGGCAACCTCGCGGCGTTCATGAACCTCGTCGAAGCCGGCTGGGACGCCGAGGCCACCCGCCGCCCCCACGGCCAGCACACCACCGTGGTGGTGCACGTCGATGTCGCCGACCGCGTCGCCCAACTGCATCTGGGCCCGCTGCTGTCTGATGCCGAGCGCCAATATCTGACCTGCGACGCCACCTGCGAAGTGTGGTTCCAACGCCATGGCCAACCCCTCGGCGCCGGGCGGACCACCCGCCTTATCAACCGCAGATTGCGCCGCGCCCTCGAACAGCGCCACCCCACCTGCGCGGTGCCCGGCTGCGGGGCCACCCGCGGGCTACACGCCCACCACATTCAACACTGGGAACACGGCGGCGAAACCGAACTACACAACCTGGTGCTGCTGTGCCCGTATCACCACCGGCTCCACCACAAAGGTGTCATCACCATCACCGGACCCGCGCAGAGCCTGAAAGTCACTGACAGCCAAGGAAGAACGCTGACCCACGGCTCGCTGGCCCGACCACCCACCACACCCCCACCCGACGTGCCACCCAGCCCCGGCACCAGCGGCGAACGCTGCAACTGGTGGTGGTACGACCCCTTCCAACCCCAACCACCACCGTCGAACAACTAGGTTGGTTGACGCTGCACCGAAATCCAGTGATCCGCGGTGAATTCGTCGCTTGTCCAGCGACCGCCGAACCGGTTTCGCGGATCAGCCAGCCAGCGATCTCGTCCTTTCGCGGGCCCTCGTATCCATCAGGGTTATCTCGCACGACTTCTTCGTCACCGCACGTCGTGAACCGCGATCAGATGGTGTGACACGGGGTTGTGGTCGAGGAACTGCTCGACCCTCTGCTCGATCACCAGGTCCTGACCGGTCAGCCGGGTGTAGTGCTGGTGCAGGTGCTCACCCCACGACCGCACGACGAACGTCTCGACGAAGGTGTGCTCGCGCTCCATGCTGCGGTACAACCGCCACCGCGCCGCACCGGTACGTTGCCGCGAGCGGCCCATTGCCGCGATGGCCTTCAAGAACGCCTCCTCGTCCTTCGGCTCGACCCGGTACGTCGTCATCACCAGCACCGGGCCGTCCAGCGGCTCCGGATCCATCACCAGCGTCGGCTCCGGCCAGTGCGACGACGGCGTCAGATCCAGGGTCCCGGTGCCGGCGTGCAGCGGCCACCACAGCGTCGACAACGCGCACACCACCAGCAGCCCGGCGCTTACGAGCAGGCTGATCACACTCGACGTCGCGCCGGCGAGCACACCCCACGCCAGCGACCCGAGCGCCTGGCCGCCCATGAAGATCAACTGGTACACCGAGAGCCCACGGGCGCGCACCCAGCCGGGCAGGCTCAGCTGCATCGACGCGTTGAGCGTCGACAGGCACAACAGCCACGACGCGCCGCCGAACACCAGTCCGACGATCACCACCGCGACGTTGTGCACCAGCGCGAGCACCACGGTCGACGCGGCGAACCCCACCGCGGCCACAGTGAGCAACGCGTTCTGGCCGAATCGAGCGCGAAGCCGGGACAACACCAACGCGCCGACCACCGCGCCGACGCCCAGCGCCCCAAGCAACAAGCCGTACCCCGACGACGACAGCCCCAGTTGGTGCTTGGCGATCACCGGCAGCAGACCCCACAGCGCACTGCCCGGCGCGATGAACAACGCGGTGCGAAGCAGGATGCGCCGCACGATGGGGGAGCGGCGAATGAAGCGCCCGCCCGCGTTCAGGGCCGCCAGCGCGCGTTCGGCGGGAAAGTTGTTCTCGGTCGCGGGTTTCCGCCAGGCGAGCAGCACGATCACGATGCCGACGAACGACGCCGCGTTGAGGGCGAAGACCACCGTCGGCCCGGACAGCGACACCAGCGCACCGGCGATGGCGGGCCCGATCGCCCGCGCGCCGTTCATGCTCATGCTGCCCAACGCCGCGGCAGCCGGGATCTGTTGCGACGGGACAAGGTCCGGTTGAATCGCCTGCCATGCCGGTGCGGTCAGCGCCTGCCCGCAACCGATGAAGAACAGCAGCAACAACAGCACCGTCGGCGTCGTCAGACCTGCACCCGTCAGCGAAGCCAGCAGCGCCACCCCCGCGGCCATCGCGGCCTGGGTCGCGATGAGAAGTCGGCGCCGGTCCACGAGGTCGGCGAGAACTCCCGACGGCAGCGCCAGCAGCATCACGGGCAGCGTCGTCGCGGTCTGCACCAGCGGCACCAGCACCGCGGCGCGCGGATCGCCGACGAGCATCCACTGCGCACCGACCGTCTGCATCCAGGTGCCCAGGTTGGAGACGAACTGCGCGATCCACAATGCCCGGAACATCGGTGACCGCAACGGGGCCCAGGTAGACGTCGCCTGCGCAGCTGCCTTAGCCGTAGTCATGGCCTCCACATCCGATGTCGACCTACGTGGTCAATGTAGGTGCACTGTGCGCCGGACGTGGACGAGCATTCCCATTCTCACGGTGTCGACACCGAGTGAGCCCTAGGTGTCATGCGTCGATGCGGGTCACCGCATTATTCGGTAGCGGAGATGAGCCACCCCTGGAGCCTGTAGAACGCGGACGAGTTCGAGCTCGGGAGAACCTGCCGCGAAGCCGTCGAACAATCGCTCACCAGAGCCGAGGATCACCGGCGAAATCTGCAGATCGATCTCGTCGACGACCCCGGCCTTGATCGCCTGCCGCGCGCACGAGGCGCCCCCGGCGATGGAGATGTCGCTCCCGGCCGCGGCCTCCTTCGCCTGCGCGAACGCCGATTCGATGCCGTCGGTGACGAAGTGGAAGGTCGTCCCGCCCTTCATCTCGATCGGGGTGTGCGCGTGATGGGTGAGGACGAACACGGGGCAGTGGTACGGCGGCTCCTCACCCCACCAGCCCCGCCAATCCGAATCGCCCCATTCTCCGCGAATGGGTCCGAACATGTTGCGGCCCATGATGGTTGCGCCCATGCCGATCAGCATCTCGGCCTGCACCTGCCGGTTGACCGGATGATCCTCCGACGGGCCGAGATGCCAGTCGTGCAGGCGGATTCCTCCGACACCGAGCGGATGTTCCTCGCTCTGATCGGGTCCGGCGACATAGCCGTCGGCGGAGATCGACATCGAGAGGTTGGTGCGCGCCATGCCACGGTCCGTTCGGTCGGTTCAGTACCAAGGTGTCTACCGCCTAGAGACCTCCGGTCCAACGGAAAGTCATCGGCACGCGGGCCGGCCAACCTGTTGAAGGGCCGGCTCTCGATGACAGGCGGTGTGATCGAGGTTGATTCGCGCCGCCCTCACCAACGCGCCTTGACGTTGTCGGCGAGTTGCCTGGCGATCCGCACCGCCGAATCGGCGGGGTCAGCGCTACACGTGTTCACGTCGATGACGATGTTGTTCTGATGCGTCAGCGCGCGCCCGCAGCCCCAACCCGGCGCAGCGGCGTCCTGTTCGGTCGCGGTGACGCTCAACGCATCGTCCACATTGGAGATCTGGCCGACGGTCCAATTCGTCCCGCTCTGCGTGTGGGTGAATTCGTGGCAGGCCGGCCATCGCTGCGCCGACACGTCGACGAACTCGGCCGCCTTTTCGACGGTCGGGAACAGCACCAGTGCCTGCTTGAGATAGTGCGTGAACTTGTCGCCGTTGTTCATGCTCTGATCGCGCTCCGCCCAGAAACCGCTGTCGGCATAGACCGGCGCCTCCGCCGCGCCGTCGATGGCCAGACACTCCGGCGGCGCCATCGTCGAGCTGTCGTTTGACATCTCGGATTGCTGACCTGTCACCGCCATCCCGGTGGTTCCCATCGCGGCGTTCACCTGATCGGGGTTCAGCAGCAGCCCGACCAGCTCCCGCTCCACGAGCGGGCGGGGAATCAGCGTTTTGGTGGTGGTGGGCGACTCGGCGTTGCCTATCGAACTGGCGCAGCCGGCGATCGAAATGCAGATGAGTGCCGCTAGCGCGGTCGTCAGCTGGCGCATGTATCCCTCCCCGTGCCAGTAGGGCCCAACTCGTCAGCCAGGCGCGCCCTCCCCAGACGCGCAGCCGATAAACAAAGGGTGCAGCAGTTCGGCCATGATCGTGTGAAATTGACGGTGTTTCCGGATAACGAAGGACTTCCCTTTTCGGTAACGGCTTAACGTCGCCAGCGGCACTTTTTATAAATTGCAGATTACGAATTCATGTGCAGATCTACGCGGCCGACCAGCCCTGGATCTACGCGCGTTGGCCGATGATGTCAGCGGGCGGACACCGGATGCTGAAGCGATCACCCACGAGGAGGCCGCGATGGTCCAGACAACCGCACCCGATGAGATCCGCGAACTTTCGTCGCCGCCGACAAATCCCCTGCCGCTGCGGCAGCAGATCCGCGCCGTCAAGGAGTTTCACACCGGCCAGGAAATGCTGCGTGACGCGGGCGGGCATGTGACCCGGTTGAAGAACGGCCCGGCCTGGTTGACCCCGGAGGCGGTGCTCGCGACGTCACCCCGCGCGGCCCGCGACATCCTCGGTTCGACCGGCTCCGCCGAGCGGACGCCCGCCCACGCCGAGGTCAGCGCCCTGTTGGGGGCGAGCCTGTTCACGCTCGAACACGATCGATGGGTGCCCCGGCGGCGCGCCCTGCAGCCCGTGTTCACCAAGCAGAACGTTCGCGCCTTCGGCGGGCAGATCACCCAGGCCGCCGCCACGGTCACCGCCGCCTGGCGCGACGGCCAACAGGTCGACCTCGACGTCGAGTGCCGCCGCCTCACGCTGCGGGCCCTGGGCCGCTCAGTTCTCGGGATCGATCTCGACCAGCGGTCCGACGTGTTCGCCGAACTGCTGCGAACAGCCCTCGGCTATGTCACGGCCCGCATCACCAGTTACGTGAATCCACCTCGCTGGCTGCCCACCCCTGCCCGCAGGCGAGCGCGCGCGGCGGCCGCCACCATGCGCGCGCTGGCCGTCGAGGTCCTGCAGGCCTGCCGCGACGACCCCACCCACGACGCTCCTCTGGTGCGGGCGATGATCGCCGCCACCGACCCCGACACCGGTCGGCCCCTGACCGACGACGAGATCTGCAGTGAACTCATCGTGTTCATGATGGCCGGACACGACACCACCGCCACCACGCTGACCTACGCGCTGTGGGCGCTCGGGAACAACCCCGACATGCAGAGCAGGGTGCGCTGCGAGACCGACGCCATCGGTGATCGTGAGCTGACCCCCGAGGATGTCGCCGGCCTGCGTTTCACGGTCCAGGTACTGCACGAGGCGCTGCGGCTGTGCCCACCTGCCCCGTCGATTCCGCGGCTGATCACCCGCGACATCGCCGTCGACGGACACCGCGTGAAGGCGGGCACCCTGTGCACGGTCGGGGTGTACGCGATGCACCGCGACCCCGACCTGTGGGAAAACCCACTGCGGTTCGACCCCGACCGGTTCGGCCCGGACACTGCCGCCGGCCGCGACCGCTGGCAATACATTCCCTTCAGCGCGGGTCCGCGCACCTGCATCGGCGACCACTTCGCCATGCTCGAGGCCACGCTCGCCCTGGCCACCATCATTCGGCGAACCGAAATCCATTCGCTCAGCGAGGATTTCCCGGTCGCGCTGCCCTTCACGATGGTCGCCGCAACGCCTGTCCTCGCCACGGTCAACACGCGGGTTCAGCGCTCGAGCGCGTCCCTGTCCCAGCCGCCGAGATCGGCGGCCACGACGTAGGTGCTCTGAAGGAAGTCGAGCAGTACGGCGTCGGGGTCGTCGGCCTCGCGCACGGCGGTGTAGGGCAAGGTGAACTCGCCGAGCGTCTCGTCGAACGTCGCCTGCTCCGGCGACACGGACCCGTCGCGATACCCCGTCGGCTCGGGGTAGGCGTAGGAGTAGAAGACCCCTTCGCCGTCGGGGCCCGGCCAGTATCCAGCGCTGCTCACCTCATGCGAGTACGCCTCCCACATCACGTGCGGACCGCAATTCGGCGCGCCGCCGGGATGTTTGGGAGCCGTGCGTCCGGAGAACCGGGTCACCGCCAGGTCCAGCGCACCCCAGAAGAAGTGCACCGGGCTGACCTTGCCGATGTAGCGCGAGCGGAATTGCTCGAAGACGCGGTTCATCTGCACCAGCGCCAGCCAGAACCGATGGGCCTGCTCGCCGTCGTAGGCGACGTGGCGGCGGTCGGTGTCGAACGGGATCGCGTCGGGGATCTCGACCGGCATCGGCCAGATCTCGGTGGACAACCCCAGTTCGTCGAGCACCGCCATGACGTCGCGGTAGAAGTCGGCGACCGGGCCCGGCCGCAGCGGCACCGTCCGCCGTTCGCCGTTGGTCGTGAGCACGACCAGTTGGTGGTCGATGAAGTCGAACTCCAACGAGAATGCCCGGTCACCGTGGGGGATCAGGCCCGTCGTCAGGCCACGCGCCGAGACGTACAGCACGACGTTCCACCAGTGGCTCATCAGCGGCGTGTTCACCATGCGCACCTTGCCGACGACCTGGGTCATCAACTGCAGGGTGTCCCTGGTGTCGACCCACTCGGCGACGGGCAGCTTCGGCCACGCATTCTCGGCCACGACGACCTCCTCGGCTCGGTGGCACCAGCATCGCAGAGGCCCCGGCGGAATCAGAACAACGTCAGCTGTCGGGTGTCCTCGCCGCCGAACTTCTGCGGCACCGGCCGCTGCCGCACCCGCACAGGCCACCAGAACCAGCGACCGAGCAGCGCGGCGATCGACGGCGTCATGAACGACCGCACGATCAACGTGTCGAACAGCAGGCCCAGCGCGATCGTCGTGCCGATCTGGCCGAGCACGACCAGGTCGCTGACGACGAACGACGCCATCGTGAACGCGAACACCAGCCCCGCCGCCGTCACCACCGACCCGCTGCCCGCCATCGAGCGGATGATGCCGGTGTTGATGCCCGCGTGGATCTCCTCCTTGAACCGCGACACCAGCAGCAGGTTGTAGTCCGACCCGACCGCCAGGAGCAGGATCACCGCCAGCGGCATGATCACCCAATACAGCGGGATGCCGAGCAGGTGTTGCCACACCAACACCGACAATCCGATCGACGCACCCAACGAGATCGCCACCGTGCCGACGATCACCAACGCCGCCACGATGCTGCGCGTGATGAACATCATGATCAGCATGATCAGGCTCATCGACGCGATGCCGGCGATGATCAGGTCGTAGTGCGCCATCTCCGAGATGTCCTTGTACGTGGACGCCGTCCCGCCGATGTAGACCTTCGACCCAGCCAGCGGTGTCCCCTTGATCGCTGCCATCGCCGAATCCCTCATCGCGTCGATGTGCGAAATACCCTCGGGGGTCTCGGGATTGCCTTCATGCGTGACGATCATCCGCGCGGCCTTGCCGTCCGGCGACAGGAACAGCTTCAGGCCGCGGATGAACTCCGGGTTGCTGAACGCCTCCGGCGGTAGATAGAACGAGTCGTCGGTCTTCGACTCGTCATAGGCCGCTCCCAGCTGCGTCGAGTTCTCCAGCGCCTTGGACGACTGATCGTTGATGCCTGAATTCGTCGCGTAGTTCGTCATCGTCAGATCGCGATTGGTCTCCTGCACCGCGATCTGCGGCGGGATCAGCGAAACCAGCTTCGGCTGCAGCTCGTCGAGCTTCGCGATGCTGCCCGACACGCTCGACAGCTGGTCGGTCAAATCGGCGATCCCGTCCAGCGCGTCGAACAGCGAGCGCATCGCGTGGCACAGCGGGATGTCGAAACAGTGTGGCTCCCAATAGAAATAGTTGCGGATCGGCCGGAAGAAGTCGTCGAAGTCGGCGATCTTGTCCCGGAGATCCTGCGCGACGACAACGGTCCGGTTGAACGCCTCGCTCTGTTCGTGCGTGATGTCGGCGGACTGCTGCTGCAACGCATACTGCTGCCGCAACGTGTCGATCGACTTGTTGATCTCGGCGACCTGCTTGAGCAAGTCGTCGGCGCGGTCCTTTTGGAAGGGCAGGTTGTTGATCTGCGACGCGCTCTGCGCGCTGATCTGGAACGGGATCGACGTGTGGTCCAGCGGCGTGCCCAGCGGCCGCGTGATCGACTGCACCTGCGCGATGCCGTCGGTGTGGAAGACGCCCTTGGCCACCCGCTCCAGCAGGATCATGTCGGTCGGGTTACGCAGGTCGTGGTCGGCCTCGATCATCAGCAGCTCCGGGTTCAGCCGCGCCTTCGAGAAGTGGCGTTCCGCGGCCGTGTACCCCACATTCGACGGGGTGTCGTCCGGCATGTACCTGCTGATGTCGTAGGACACCTTGTAACCCGACAGCCCGAGGATGCCGACCAATGCCAGTGCCATCGTCGCGAACAGGATCGGCCCCGGCCACCGCACGATCGCGGTGCCGATGCGTCGCCATCCCCGCTTGGCCGTCTTGCGTCGCGGGTCGAGCAGCCCGAACCGGCCCGCGATCACGATGACGGCAGGCGCCAGGGTCAGCGAGGCCGCCAGCGAGATGAGGACGCCGAGCGCCGCCGGGATGCCGAGGCTCTGGAAGTACGGGTTGCGGGTGAAGTACAGGCACGCCACCGCGCCCGCGATCGTCAGCCCCGAGCCGAGGATGACGTGCGACGTCCCGCGGTACATGTCGTAGAACGACGCTTCGCGGTCCATCTCGTCGTTGCGGCGCTCGTGATAGCGGCCGAGAAGGAAGATGATGTAGTCGGTCCCCGCCGCGATCACCAGCAGCGTCAGGATGTTCGTCGAATACGTCGACAGGCCGATGAAACCCTCGTTGGCCAGAAACGAGACGACCCCGCGCGCCGCCGACATCTCGACGAGCACCGTGACCAGTGCGATGAGCATGGTGACGAAGGATCGGTAGACGATCAGCAGCATCACCGCGATCACACCGACGGTCAACGCGGTGACGAGCAGGGTCCCTTCGTTGCCCACCTCGAACTGGTCGGCGATCTGCGCTGCGGAACCGGCGACATAGGCGTGAATGCCCGGCGGGGCAGGCGTCTTGGCGACGATGTCGCGTAGCGCGTCGACCGACTCCAGCGACAGCGCCTCACCCTGGTTGCCGGAGAGGAACACCTGGACGTAGGCGGCCTTGCCGTCGGGACTCTGCGAACCGGCCGCGGTCAGCGGGTCGCCCCAGAAATCCTGCACATGCTGGACGTGCTTGGTGTCCTCGTTGAACCTCTTGACGAGTTCGTCGTAGTAGGCGTGCGCGTCAGCGCCCAGCGGCTGGTCGCCTTCGAGGACGACCATCGCCGCACTGTCGGAATCGAATTCGTGGAAGACCTCGCCGATGCGCTCGAACGCCTGCAGAGACGGTGCGTCGGGCGAGGCCAGCCCCACGTTGTGTGCCTCGCCCACCACCTCGAGCTGGGGCACAAAGACATTCGTCAGTGCTGCGACCGCGAGCCAGAACAATACGATCGGCACGCACAGCCACCGTATCCACCTGGCCACCCGGTCGGTCACCGTCGGGCGTTCGACGAGCTGGTGGCTCATCCGGACTTGTCCAGGCAGTAGGTGAACGCGTTGAGTGTGTTGACGGTCCGTTCGTCCTTGACGGCGTCGTCGATTTTGATGCGGCAGCCGATGGAGTCGCTGTCGCCCTGCGCGGAGACGTTGACGAAGACGGCCGGCTGCGTGGTGGTGGTGTCGTAGGACCACGGCAGCGTCGCGTCGTCCACCCGCTGCGGCTGGGCGTCGACGTCGGTGTAGGTGATCGTCGCGACCGTGCCGGGCGGACCGAACACCTCCATCACGACGTGCTTGGGGTTGAACGGAACGATGTCGTTCGCGGAATTGTCAGGTGTGGAGACGACGTCCTGCGAGCCGAAGATGCCGTTGAGGCGGTACACCGCGAACGCGGCCACGACCACGACGAACACCGCCACGAGGATCGTCCAATGCCGCGCCAATCGGGAACCGATTGAGACCCGCGGCATCCGTGACCCTCTCGACAGGCAGACGCGTTGACAAGCGATACGACGACTATTTCAACAAGCGGTCAATATCAACCTTGTTGACAGTACGACACGGTACCGCACCACACAACCCGTACCACGCTCGGCGCATTCCGCGAGGGCCGGGCCAGCTGCGGCCACCGTCGCCCCGATTTTGCCGCGGCCGCGCGGGCGTGCGCCGATAATCGGGGCAGCCCACCAGCGGGGAGGTCGTCATGGCGGCGAAATGGACGCTCTTCGTCGGCGCGATCGCGGCGGCATCGGCGTTCGCCGCCACGCCGCAGGCGGAAGCGGCCGAGGAATACCAGTACGTCCGGACGGTGTCAGGCGCCGTGCGATGCGTCATCAGCGCCGACCATGTCGGCTGTGAACGCACGAGCATCGACGGCTTCCCCGGCGCGCCGCGCAGCCAGAGCGGACCGGGCAACTTCAACATCGCAGGCGTCGACGCCGACGGCACCTTCGACTACGGCGAAGGCAACATCGGCGGCGTGGACAGCGCGGAAATGACCTTGGACTATGGCCGCGCCGTCGAGATCAACGGCTGGACCGTGGTGCCGTCCTTCGACGGAACACACTTCACCAATGACGCGAGCGGCCGTGGCATGTTCGTCAGCATCGACGGCGTCAGGCCGTTCTGAGAGCGCTGAGGCGTCAAGGCGGGTCGATAGCGGCTAACGACCGAGGCTTTCGAGGTTCGGCTCCCGTAGTGCCCCGAGAGCACGGCCGATCGCATCGCGTACCTGCGCCGCGAACTCGCCGGTTGCGTCAAGGGCGGTCGCTTCGGCGAGGCTCCAATTGCGGCGGATCTCGACGCTCGGGCGGATGTGAAGCTGGGTGCCCGGCGGGCGCTCGTCCAACCATTGGTCGAGCGACGGCATCTCACGATCGATGGCGTATCCGCGGTCGACAAGCCACCGCCTGAACTCGGGATCGCGCAATTGCTCGTTCGTCCGGCCGCCTGCCCTGTTCGCCCGCAGGTCGTCCATCCACTGGCGCACATATTGAGGACCTGACAGATGCCTGCGTGGATACCACCTCTGGTTGAGTCGGGCGAACCGAAACGCAAGATGAAAGTTCGCGTTCACCTCCCAATTGGGTTGCGCACCAAGGTCGATCAGCGCTTCGACCATCTTCTCGTCACCATAGACGCGCTTGTACTGCGGCGCGAGTTCGCATGGCCACATGCCCAGCCAGACCTGCTGACCATGCACCAACAGGCTCGCTCGTTGCATGGAGATGACTCGACCGTCCGGGAACATGACGATCGCCCCGTCGGGGTCATGCTCTGTGGCCAGACCGGTTGCTTCCGTCAGCACCGCGCGAAGGCGACCGCGGCGGCGTTCCTCGTCGGTGCCGCAGCTTGTGAGGTCCGCCTTGTCTTCGCCGCCGCGCACGGTGGGCCGCGGGTCGGCCGCGGGGGTGAACGTCTGCGGCGCCGCAGCGGCGGGTGCGACCGCCGAACGGTCTTGCGACGAAAGCGAACGCACCAGTCGGCTGAGCGCCTCGTCGCGCTTGTCCAGCCAGTCGATCCACTGGGTGGTGTTGAGGTAGTAGCTCAACTTGTCGGGTTCGACGTCTTCCAGTCGCAGCCAGCGGATCGGAATGTCGTGGTTGTCGGCGAGCGCGACTTCTCTCTTGACGTGTCTGCTCGTATCGGCGGAGGAGTCGAACAGCAGCACCAGAGCGTCGCTGTCACGGATCGCCTTGGCGATGGCTTCGTCCCACATGGCGCCGGGAGGAATGTCGCGCGGCGCGTACCAAGCGTCGATCTGGTGGCGTGACAAGTAGTTGGCGACGTGCTCGACCGTCTCCAGTCGGCTGTTGTGATAGCTGAGAAAAACCGCCACAGCTTCCTACTACCCCCTATGCGGCGGTTTCAGCTGCGCGATGTCGCGCGCGACAGCGCCGTATGCCCCGACACGGTCCGGATCACCCAGCGAGTTGTACAGCACGATGCGAGTCGCCACCGCGCCGTACTTGTCGATCAGCGCGCCGGCCAGCCCGCCCCACGTCGACTCCGTGGCGAACGTCGCGATGTGCTCGTCGGTGATCTGCGCTGCCATCCCTGCGATGTCACCCGCCTTCTGCTTCTCCCGGATGCGTGCCGTCGTCCCCTCGAAGCCGGCCTCGTCCCAGATGAACGCGTAGTTCGGTGTACTTCCGTAGAAGCTCATGCTGAACCGGACGCTTTCGCGCTCCTTCTCGCGCTCCTCATCGGTGTCGCCGACGATCGTCATCACCGGAACGATCACCGCGACGTCTGACACCGACCGCCCCGACTTCGCCGCTCCGGCAGCCACATTCGGCACCACGTGCCTGGCGATGTAACCCGGCTCGCCGAGGGGATGCACATGCACGCCGTCGCCCACCTCACCGGCCATCCGCAACATCCACGGATTCACCGCGGCGATGTCCACCTTCGGATCCGGCGCGTCGATGGGGCCCGCGCTCCACTGCGGCGTGATGAAGTCGAGGTCGTAGAACTCGCCGTGGTGGTCGAGCTTCCCGGTGCGAAACGCCGCAAAGCAGGCCTTGACCGCTTGCACATAGTCGCGCAGCCGCGGCCCCGGCCGCTCGAAATCCACCCCGTAGCGCCGCACCACATGCGTGCGCACCTGCGTTCCCAGACCGAGCCGGAAGTTGCCGCCCGTAGCCTCCTGCAGCTCCCAAGCCTCGGCCGCCGTCACGAACGGGCTGCGCGGAAACGCCACCGCCACGCCCGTCGACAACTCCAGGCCCGGCGCCGACTGCGACGCCACCGCCGCGTTCAGATACGCCGATCGCCCCGTCTCGGTGAAGAGCAAACCCGAGAACCCCGCGGACTGCACGTTGCGAGCTGACTCGCCGATTCTGCCGAGCGGCTGCGGCACCGTCATCGCGTCGACCTTCACGCGCAGAACAGTACGCCCGCGTGTCTTTCCGCCGGTGACGTTGACGAGTACTCTGCGCGTGTCACACCAGGTCAACCCCAAGAGGTGAAGCACGGTGGAAATCAAGAAACTCGCAGGCGCGGTCTCGGCCGTAGCCCTCATGGCAGGCGTTTGCGGCCTCGCCCCGGCGGCCGCCGCGGACGGCGAGGTGTTCGGCCTTCAGCAGACGGTCACCGACGCGGGCGGCGGCGAGATCGGTTACACGGTCACGAAATTCGTGCCGAGCTCCGACGCCATCCCCTACGCCGTCACCGGCCGGCTGTACGAAGTCACCGTGCGCGCCGATGCGCTCAACGGGATGCCCACACCGGTGATCCCGGCGTTCAGCGCCACGGGCCCCAGCGGACAGAGCTACCCCGCCCTTGCCGGCGTTTGGACACCCCAGACCCTCAGCACCGCAACCCTTCTGCCGGGCGGGCATTCGACCGGCAAGGTCTATTTCGACGCCGTCGGCGAAGCCCCGACAAGCGTCGTCTACAACAACGCAGGCACCACGCTGACGTGGACTGAGGCGCCGGCCGAGGGCACCGAGGGAGGGACCGCCGCAGAAGAAAAGAGCGCACCTGCGGAGGAGAAGGCACCGGCTGATGCGGCGGCACCCGAAGAGAAGGCCGCTCCCGAGGCGGGCGCCGCCGACACCGAGGCCAACGCCGACGCCGCGACCGCCGGGGACGAAGGCTGAGCGGCGCCCACCCGGGTTTCGGCGCCTGACGGGCGGGGTACCGCTCGCCACGTCAGCAACTCAGCAAAGGGGTGGGTTCGAAAGTGAAGACGAAAGCATTCGCGGGGGCGGTTGCGGTTTCTGCCGCGCTCGTCGGTTTCGGCGGTGTGCCGCACGCGTGGGCGACCAGCAATCTCCAACTCTTCGGCGTGCAGGAGACGCTGCGTAATCTGAACGGCCCGCTGATCGGCTACACGGTCACCGGATTGATGCCGAGCGGGGATCCCGTCGCCTACCCGGTGGCAGGCAGTTTGTATGAGGCCACGGTGAAGGCCGACGCGCTAGAAGGAACGGTCGTCCCGTTCGTGCCGTTCTTCAACGCGCGCGCCGAGAGCGGTCAGAACTACCGCGTGCTCGAAGGCGTCTCCAACATCGGCGGTCCGATCGGGCAGGGCGGCAGCACCACCGGCAAGATCTACTTCGACGTGGTCGGCGACGTGCCCAACAGCGTGGTCCTCAACGACGGCGCCGAGGACATCCTGGGATGGGTTTCGCCGCCGGGCATCGCCCCTGCCGAGATCGCGCCACCCGCCAGCGGCGGCTCCGGCGGCGGCGACGAGGGATCGGCGGGTTCGACCGGTCCCGACCAGGCCAGCCCGAACACGTCCGGCGGTGAGACCGGCGGCGAAGAGGGCGGCACCGAAGGCGGCGGCGGCAACCTCGACTCCGGCGGCGGGTCCGGCGCACCGAGCGGCGACACCGGGTAACGACCGCCGCGCACCTAGTGCGTCGGGTCTGCGCTGCCTGTCGTGATCAGCGTCGGTTCGACCTCGACGGCCTCGACGGCCTCGACGACCTTGACGACGTCGCCGACGCTGATCGTTCCCGAGCCGAGCAGCCTGCAGACCGACCCGCCGCGCCCGTGCATGGCCGCCATCGCGCCGGGGCCGATCCAGTCGTCGAGCAGTCGGCACGGCGCCGCGAGCCGGACGACTTCGAGTTCGACGCCGTCGATTCGCAGTCGGGTGCCCGGCTTCGTCGGGATCGGGCCCTCGTCGACGGTGATGTTGCGACGGGTCGCGCCTGCGTCGAACGCGTAGCCGAGCGCCTCGGCCGCTTCGTCGAGATTCTGTTGCGACTGGATGGTCACGTGCCGGTGACGGGTGCCGTGGTAGCGGTCGCCGACGAGTCCCTTACCCGCCTCCGCATCGACGGTCGCGACGCTCCGCGTCGGCAGCCGCCGTGCCTTCGCAATATGGATAGCAAAGACTTTCACAGCGGAAGTCTACGGCGTGATACGGGTTGGTCACCGATCCGCACGGCCGCGACCCGCTCGCACGCGGCACTCACGCGGAGGCCCTACGATGGACGGTGCATCGGTTCACCGATCACTCATCCCGGCCCATGCCGACCCACATTGGAGTGTTGTTGTTGAAGTCTCGTCGTGCCCGCGCCACCGTCGCCGTCATCGCCGCGGTGGCATTGGTGTTGCTCGGCGGCGACATGGCCTCCACCAGTAAGGCGTGTCATACGCAGTGTCAGGTGGCCACCGCCGCCAAGGCCGTCAGTGCGCCCGTCCCGGCACCGCCGACACCTGCCGCACTGGGCGTGTTCCCCGCACCGCGCGCAGACGACGTGAACCCTGCCGCCCCGGTGTCGGTCACCGCGTTCTCCGGGATCGTCGACAAGGTCGACATGGTCGACGACTGGGGGCAGACGGTGCCCGGCGTGTTGGCGCCCGACAAGAAGAATTGGCATCCCGCCGAACATCTCGACTACGGGCGCACCTACACGATGACGATCGCGGCGCGCGGGCCCCGCGGGATGCCGTCGCGCCAGACGTCGACGTTCACCACGCTGTCGCCGGACGCGGTCACCGGGGTCAACCTGAACACGACGGCCGGCGTCTCGATCGTCGACGGCAACACCTACGGCGTCGGCATGGTGGTCGTCGCCTACTTCGACTCGTCGATCACCGACCGGGCCGCCGCCGAGAAGCGGCTGCACGTGACGACCAAGCCCGCCGTCGCAGGGTCCTGGAACTGGGTCAGCGACTACGAGGCCCACTGGCGGCCCGAGAAGTACTACAAGCCGGGCACCACCGTCGACGTCAGCGCCGACATCTACGGCGTCGGGCTCGGCGACGGCGTGTACGGCGACGAGGACAAACACGTCTCGTTCAAGATCGGCAACGCGCACGTGTCGATCGCCGACGACGTCACCAAACAGGTCAGCGTGTACGACAACGGCAAGCTGGTCCGCACCATGCCGACGTCAATGGGGATGGGCGGCACCCAGAACGTCGGTGGAAAGACGCTGCACTTCTGGACACCGCCGGGCACCTACACCGTGCTGGACAAGGCCAACCCGGTGGTGATGGACTCCACGACATACGGGCTGACCGGTTCCGGCGGCTACCGCACCACCGTCCCGTACGCCACCCGCATCAGCATCGACGGCATCTACTTGCACCAGCTCAACGAAACGATCTGGGCACAGGGCAACACCAACGTCTCCCACGGTTGTCTCAACCTCAGCGGCGAGAACGCCCGATGGTTCTACGACTTCTCCGTCCCAGGCGATGTCGTCGAGGTGAAGAACACCGGCGGCCCGCCGCTGACACTCGAGCAGAACGGCGACTGGAGCGTGCCGTGGAACGAGTGGCGTAAAGGCAGCGCGCTCAACGCCTGAGCGAGCCCGTCGACGGTGAACGCGGCACCTCACCTTCCTGCTCGCGAATCTGCGTCCCAAGGCCGGGCGGAAGAGTAGACAGGTCGCCATGGGAACTGGCCGGTCGCAGTCGGGTCAACTGAGCTGATGTGTCGGCTGTTCGGGCTGCACGCCGGTCAATCGGTCGCCGCGACCTTCTGGCTCCTGAACGCGCCCGACAGCCTGGCCGCGCAGAGTCGGCGCAATCCCGACGGCACCGGATTGGGGGTATTCCAAGCCGACGGGACCCCCGTGGTGCGCAAGCAGCCGATGGCCGCCTGGCGGGACCGCGCCTTCGCGGCCGAGGCGCGCGAGACCACAGGGCGAACGTTCATCGCCCACGTGCGCTACGCCACCACCGGCGCAACGACGCTCGAGAACACCCATCCGTTCCTGCAGGACGGGCGGATATTCGCGCACAACGGGGTGGTCGGAGATCTCGCGGCGCTCGACGCCAGACTCGCCGCGCTCGGCGTGTCCGATCTGGTCCACGGCGACACCGATTCCGAACGAGTGTTCGCGCTCATCACCGGTGCGGTGCGCAGAAACGGCGGTGACGTCGCGGCCGGTATCGCCGCGACGCTGGACTGGCTGGTCGACAACGTCCCCATCTACGCCGTCAACATTCTGCTCGCCACCGCTACCGACATCTGGGCAGTGCGATATCCCGACACCCACGACTTGTACCTCCTGGACCGCACCGCATCGCGCAGCGCAGGATTCGCGCTGCGCAGCAATCGAATCAGCGCGCACAGCGATCATCTGGCCACCGCACCTTCGGTGGTCTTCGCCACCGAGCGAATGAACGACGAGCACTGGGAACCGCTCGGGTTCGGTGAAATGGTCCACGTCGGCGCCGATCTGAGTATCGACCGCCGCACACTTCTGACCCGGTCACCGGCACACCCGCTGGCGCCCCCGTCGTGATCACGGCCAAAGAGGCTGCACACGAGATCTCTGCGGCGTCGCGCCTTCTGGAGGTGAAGCAGATGACGACCGGCCCGAATCCATGCACACGCCGGGTGGGCCTGGTTAGTCTCCAGCTCAGGGGGTCGCCGATCGGGAGGGGACAGCATGCGCCAAGACGTCGTCATGTCCGACGATGACCTCGGGTGGATGCTCGATACGCTGCTCACGTTGCTGCAGACGCCCAGCCCGACCGGTCGCACAGACGCGGTCATGCAGATCATCGGTGACATCTTCCAGGGCTTCGGCCTGTCGTACTCGTTGACGCGTCGCGGCGCGCTGATCGTCGAACTGCCCGGGGAGTCAACCACCACCGACCGGGCGCTGGTGGTGCACGCGGACACCACCGGTTGCATGGTCAGGGGACTCAAAGACAACGGGCGACTGGACGTGATACCCGTCGGAACCTTTTCGGCGCGATTCGCCGCCGGCGCCCGGGTCCGGATCCTCAGCGACGATCCCGGCACGTTCCTCACCGGGACGATCATGCCGCTCAAGGCCAGTGGGCACGCCTTCGGTGACGCCGTGGACACCCAGATCACCGACTGGGACCACGTCGAGATCCGTGTCGACAGGAAGGTGTCCTCAGCCGAAGACCTGGCCGGTCTTGGCATCCGGGTCGGCGACTACGCAGCGCTGATGGCCAACCCGGTACTGACCGACGGCGAGTTCGTCGTCTCCCGCCATCTCGATGACAAGGCTGGCGTCGCCGTCGTGCTCGCGCTCGTCAAGCACCTCACCGACAACGCAGTCCCGTTGCCGCACCGCACCATGGTCATGGTGACCATCTCCGAAGAGGTCGGTCACGGTGCCAGCACCGGTCTTGCCGATGACATCGCCGAGATGATCTCGGTGGACAACGCGGTGTGCGCGCCCGGACAGCAGTCGAGGGAGGACACTGTGACGGTGCCGATGTCCGATCTGCACGGTCCCTACGACTACCACCTGACGCGTAAACTGTGCCGACTCGCCGACGAGCACGACATTCCGTTCAGCCGTGATGTGTTCCGCTACTACAGATCCGACGTCGCCGCGGCGATCGAAGCCGGTGCCAACACCCGGGCCGCGCTTGTGGGCTTCGGTGTCGACGGCAGTCACGGCTGGGAACGGACCCACATCGACTCGCTGAGGGCCACCTTCGCTCTGCTCCTGGCATGGATCCGCTCGCCGCTGACCTTCGCGGAATGGGATGCCACGCCGTCGGGGGCGGGATCTCTGCATGACTTCCCGTCGTCGCAGCAGCCCGCGCCACAGGAGAAATGGGTACCGCTTTCCCGCAGCGACGACCGCTGATCGATCGCCCTTCGAGCGGATGCCGGCTGCGACCGAAAACGTCACTTTTCGGTTGGCGACTTTCCGTTTCGCGCACGGTCGGCGGTGGCACTCTGGAGCCATACCGGCCCGTTCACGGGCCGACCGAAGGATCGAGGAGCAATCCATGGCCGAGAACCACCGTCTCTCCGAGAAGTTCGACTCGCTTTCTGCGAAGGCAAAGGAATCGGCGAACAAGATCAAGGCCTCGAATGAATACGAGAAGGACCGGCTGAAAGCCGACGCGGCCGCCGCACACCAGAATGCGGCATCGGCCGCGGAGCACGTCAAGGAAAAGCTCGGCGCGGCCTCCGACAAGGCGTCTGACCAGTGGGACGAGATTCGTGACAAGTGGAAGGCTCATCTGGCGAAGGTGCGGTCGACCATCGAGGAGAAGAAGGAAGAACACGACCTCAAGGTCGCCGAACGCAATGCCGACGATGCCGAAGACTATGCGCTGGAGGCAATCTGGTTCGCCGAGAGCGCGGTCGAAGAAGCCGCGGCGGCGTGCATGGAAGCCGCCTACGCGCGCCAGGAAGCAGACGCGCTCAAGTCGTGACCCGCTGCCGCCGCGGCTGATTGCCGAATAGATCGGTCCACCCAGCGCGCAGCGCGAGGTCGGCAACACGTCGGAACCGCTGATGACGAACGACTTTCGTGCATCGCTGAGATCGCGTCGCGGGTGATCAGCGTCGAGACTGCGTCGTCGAACGCACGCGTTCGTTCGCTGCGCGACGGGGCCAGATCGATGCCGCCCCGCCGACCGCAATGACGGCGACGACCGCGGTCACCGACAGCGCGGCGCTGCCCCGCTCTGATGCGCCGATCGCGATCGCGACCAGCGCCCACAGCACGCCCGCGACGTAACCAAGCGTGCCCTTCACCATGCGCGTCACCGCGACCGCGAAGATCGCCGCCGATACCAACACCGCGAGTTGCCACCACACGGTTGACGGCGATGCGCCGCAGGCGATCAGCGCGACGGCGATGTTGGCGAACACCGCGATGCTGCTCCACCCCAGGTAGAGACCGAACGTCGCCGTCGCCAGCGTCGCAAGCCACGACGGGCAGGCGAGATCGTGTGTGCGCCACAGCAGCAGTCGCATGATGCGGATAAGCGCAAACACCATGACGGCGAACACCACGACGCTGACCCAATACCAGTCCTGCGCGGCCACCAACAGCCAGACACTGAAGCCGGCGAACACGACGCTGGCATCGACAAGCGCCGCCGTTTCCCACCATGCGCCGAGGCCGTACCGCACGACCGCGATCATCGTCACGGCGCAACAGAGCGTGATCAGCCCCCACACGCCGAACGCGTATCCGGCCGGCGTGATCAGGGCCTGATTCGTCGGTCGCTCCGTGAAACGCTAATTGGGGATTCGGAGCGACGGGACGCGTGGATGGGTCGGTTCAGCCTGACGTCGGTGGGTCGGGCCGCTGCCGCTTTGACTATTTGCTGGATCGAATCATATCGACCTCTACCCGAGGTTGAATTCATGGTTTGTGGTTGCTTGTAGTCACCAACCCAGCTCGTCAAGCCCTGTGAACAGGGATTTTTTCGATGGTGACAAATTTCGCCTGACCGTTTTACTTGCTTCGACAACTAATCGATCGCGTGTTTGCTTGATTTGGTGGTGCCGCTTCGCTTCATCCCGGTAGGTTTGCTCGGCTGAGAGTCACCTGAGAAGGGGTTGGGAAGGCATCGTGCACAGGACGGATGAACGGGGAGTCGCTGCGCGCCACGCGTGCGCTATCGGGCGAGTCGGCGCACTGGCCGTCGCTTTGGGTGTGGGAGTGGTGGTGAGCGGCGGCACAGCGACCGCGTGGGCTGAGGATCCCTCCGACGGGACCAAGACCCAAAGCCCAAGCGGCCCAGACGCTTCGACCGATGACGGACCCACCGAGAACAAGTCGCAAGCTGGCGCATCCGAGGTCGTAGCGCCCGCGAGCGCACCCGATCGTCCGCGATCGGTGCTCTTGCGCGTACCTCGCATGATCGGCGACAGCGGCGGCTCCCGAACGACCACGCCGCGGCGTCCGAGCGCCGAGCACAGCTTCCCGCTGTCGGGCACCGATGTGGGAAACACCGTTGTGAGCATCGTGAAATCGTTTCTGCCGGAACACGTGACGCGCCCCCCGCGCGGCGATGAATCCGCACCGCCGGTAGTCGATCCCGTCACGTCACCCTCACACCGCACGGCCGAGGTTGCCGCGCGGACGCCCAAGCCGGTGTCTGGATTCCACGCCGCGACATCGCGGGAGAGCTCTGACCCGGAGGACGTTCCGCAGGTCCGACAGCCTGCGTCCCCGACCCGGTCGGTCTTTCCCGGCCTGCCTGAACATCTGGCCTCGCACGCGGTGGCCGCCGCGCCGACTGTGCCGCCAGCACCATCGATGGCGAGCGCGGTGGTCGCTCTGGCGGCTGCCTTCTCGCTTCCATCAGGGGCCAATCCGCTGAATGGGCCCCACGTCCCGGCGCCGTTCGTCGAACTCGCCTGGGGCCTGTACCGGCGATTCGAGTCGGTTTTCTGCAATCACCGCCCGATCGCTGGGCGACCGGAGGTGAGCACGAGCCTCAACGAAGACGGTGAAATCGTCGGCGATCTCAACATCTTTGACCGCGACCACGATCGGCTGCGGTATCGGGTCGTCGACGGCCCCGACCCGGCGAAGGGTGCGGTCGCGGTGAACAGTGACGGCACCTTCACCTACACACCGACCGCGGAGTTCGCCAGTACTGGCGGCACTGACACGTTCACCGTGGTCGCCAGCGACAAGAATTGCCTTCACTTTCACGGCTTGGCGAGCTTGTTCACCCCGGGTCACGGACACACTGCAGTGCAAACGGTCACCATTTCGCTGTCTCCCAGTGACACAACAACTCCGCTCTACGGCACGCCGGTGCCCGACAACAGGCATGGCGACTATCTCATCGTGAGCGAAGACGGTTCACACGCCGCCGTGGTGACGGTGGACGACGAGGACAAGTACTACGTGACCGTTCTGCGGCGTAATGGGTCTGCAGGCCAACCAATTCCGCTGACCGGCACAGCAGAATACGGCCCCGTTGTGAACCACGACGGTTCCCTGGTCGTGGTGCCGACCACGACCGAGGACGGGCGTCACTACATCGCCGTTGTCGACACGAACACCAACTCTGTCGCGCGTACGATCGACCTGGATGCGCTCGGTTACGACGGTCAATCTCTGAGTCTCAGCAAGGACGCGTCCAAAGCAGCAATAGTCGTGTACGACGACGAGACAGGATCATCGGCGGTGCGCGTCATCGACACGTCGACAGGAGTCGCCTCCGACCCTGTTCTGATCGAGGGCAACCTCATGGCGATCATCAACGATGACGGCACCAAGGTCGTCGTACCCAGCAATATCGCTGTAGCGCCTGGTAATTCGAAGTACTACCTAACGGTGGTCGACACGACGACCAACACGGCCGGTCCTCGGATTGCGTACACGACATCGCCTCAGGTCCCCTTCGCGCGGCCTTTTGTCAGCGAGGACGGCACGCGTGCCATCGGCGGCATTCAGGAGCTCTCTACTCCCAGGAAGTTCTGGGCCGTGCCGATCAACCTCGAGTCCGGCACCACGACCGGTCCGTTCGCTGAGGTGGGTGCACCCGTCTCCGACTTCTATCTGAGCGACGACGGCTCGCGCGCGGTGCGGGTCACCCAGGATGGACCGAGTCGCTACGTGACGATCTACGATCTCCACACCGGCAGCGCCGCGGCGCCGATCGATGTGGGAAGCGTGGGAGTGGGAAACAGTGTCGGGATCAGCGCCGACGGAACCCGTGCCGCCGCGCCGGGTTACGACTCCTCCGACGGCCAATTCAAAATGCTGGTGTTCGACACGTCGGACAACACCTACGTTGCGGTGTCGCTGCAGGCCAACGCAGTCGGCCGTCCAGCTCTTTCGGCGCACGGCGACCGTGTGTACGCCGCCGCGGTCGACACCGACGGAAACCCGGTGCTGCTGACCATCGACACCACAACCGGAACGGTCGTCAAAACCGAAGCCCTCAGCGGGCAACCGGCTGACTCCGCCGCGCTCACCGAGGACGGCAGCCGTGTCTACGTCCTCACGACCCACGAAGACGGCAAGTACTACGTGGACTCCTTTGCCACCGGCGCGGCGCCGATAACGGTGTGAGGTAGGCCGCGGAGTCGACGGGCCAGACCCGACGCGCGCACCGCTCGACGCTCCACCGCGGCACGCACCGCCGACTCCGCGCCGACGATGCGCACCTTGGTCTTGGCGCGGGTCACGGCCGTGTAGAAGAGCTCGCGCATCAACAGCCGCGAGTCCTCCTGCGGCAACAGCACGGTCACCTCGTCGGCCTGGCTGCCTTGGCTCTTGTGGATGGTCATCGCGTGCACCGTGTCGACGTCGGACAGCCTGCTGGTGGCGAACTCCTTCTGCTCCGACCCGGCGATCACCGCCCGCAGCACCCCTTCGCGCACCACCGTCACGCCGGTGTCGCCGTTGTACAACCCGAGACCGTAATCATTCGCCGTCATGAGCACCGGCCTGCCCGCATACCAGTCCGACCAGATCGGCTCGCCCGTCTCTTCCGCCAGCCAGCGCTCGGTCTGCCTGTTCCAGAACCGCACCCCGTACGGGCCACGTCGGTGCGCGCACAACAACCGGTGCTCGTCCAGTGTCCGCAACGCCTCGGCGCTGTCACCGAGGATTGCGGCTTCACGCAGCATGCGCGCCTGTGGCACAACGACTTTGCGCAGGTGCTCGGCCGGCTCGGCGGTGTCGATCCACTCGATGTGGTCACCGCCTGCGCGCAGCACCTCGACCACCCGGTCGGTGTCACCGTCGCGGATCGCCGAGGCGAGCGCGCCGATCGACTCGCCGAAGCGGTGCGAGGTCTTCAGCGTTGCGAGCTTCGACTCGTCCAGCCCGTCGACCAGGTCGGCCAGCACCGCACCCGCCTCCACCGAGGCCAACTGGTCAGGGTCACCGACGAGGATCAGCCGCGCATCCGGGCGCACCGCCTCCAGCAGCCGCGCCATCATCGTCAGCGACACCATCGACGTCTCGTCGACGACGATGACGTCGTGCGGCAACCGGTTGCCGCGGTTGTGCCGGAACCGCGCCGACGTATCCGGCCTGCTGCCCAGCAGCCGGTGCAGCGTCGTCGCGTGCATGCCCGCCAACGC
The DNA here is from genome assembly GCA_023415515.1 of Actinomycetes bacterium. Classification (GTDB taxonomy): domain Bacteria; phylum Actinomycetota; class Actinomycetes; order Mycobacteriales; family Mycobacteriaceae; genus Mycobacterium. The sequence goes on along the minus strand of JAEZKH010000047.1, from coordinate 12,815 downwards.
ATCCTGGTCGGCGGCATCCAGTTTGGCGACCTCCAGCTGCACCGCCTCTTGCAGACGCGCAGCCGCCTTACCCGTCGGCGCGGCCAACGCGATCCGCAGCCGGGTGCCGCCCGCGAGCAGCGCGAGCAGCCGCGCCACCGTCGTCGTCTTGCCGGTCCCAGGTCCGCCGGTCAGCACCGTCAACCCCTGTGACAGAGCGACTTTCGCTGCAGCGCGCTGTTCGTCGAAGCCTTCGGGGAACAACCGCTCGATGTCCGGCGTGACAGCCTCGGGTTTCGCCTCGATCATCGTGACGACGTCGTCGCGGACCTGCTGTTCCTCCAGCCAATACCGGTCGAGATACAGCAGGTCGCCGTCAAGGCGCAGAGCAGGGGGTGTGCCGGCCAGCGGGCTCGCCGCGATCGCTGTCCGCCAGGTGTCGGTATCCGGCCACGGCAGGCCATCGACACCGACTTGTTCCTCGACCGACCGCAGGTCCACACACACCGACCCGTTGCGCAGTGCGCGCACCGCGACGGCAACCGCCAGCGCGACGGTCTCGTCGAACTCCTTCGCCAGTGCGGAGAGTCGCTGCGCAACATGGACATCCGACGACTCGAGTACCTCTGCGTCGGTGAAGGTCTGCAGCAGACCGGTTGCACCGATGGCATGTCGCCACTCGACCGACGTCATGCGGCCGCCCGCCCTCGGTCCAGAAGGTCTGACATCGCGGTGATCAGCGACGCCGGCGGCTGCCAGGTGAATACCCCGGCCGGATGCCCGTCGACGACGGGCGTGTCTCGGCCGCACATGCCGCGCAGGAACAGGTACATCACGCCGCCGAGATGCTTGTCGGGGGTGTATTCGGGCAGCCGCCAGCGCAGAAAGCGGTGCAACACAACGCTGTACAGCAGCGCCTGCAGCGGGTAATCCGAATGCAACATCGCATCGACAAGGCGTGGCTGCGCGTAGTCGGCCGCCGTCAACGGCTCCGACGGATCGCCGAGCCAGTTCGTCTTGTAGTCGACGACGACATAGCGGTCGCCGATCCGGAGCACGGCGTCCACTGACCCAGACAGATAGCCCTTCAGCTGCTGACCGCCCAGCGCGGCACCGGTGAGCCGATCGGCGTACGACGCGAGCGGGTCGTCGTCCGGCAGGTTGGTCCGCAGCAGGTCGCCCACGTGCGACAGCCGGATATCCGGTGCGGCGGCCCGTAAATCGCCACCTGCCAAAGGGAATTCGAAGTCCATCTCCCGCATGCGGTCGCGCAGCCCTATCTCCCGCAGGGTGAGGCCGCCGCCAAGCGGACCGAGCGGGGTGTCGTGCAGGGGCACCATCGCCGCCGCGAGTTCCTCGGCGGACACGTCGACCGGCCACCACACCGCGTGCTCGCGGATGCGGGCCTGTAACTCCGCCGTCAGATCGGCGGCGAACGGGTCGGCCGTCTCCAACACCGCGTGCACCAGCGTGCCGAACTTGGCGCCCATCGGCAGGTCCGCCATCGGCGACGGCACGTCGGCGCCGACAGCCGACGTCGTCACCGGGATGTCGACGGCCTCGTCGTCCAACTCGACGACCTCGGGTTCGCTGCTCACCGGCGTCGCCTCGGCCGAGCGAATCAGGCCCGAGTACGACGTGCGCCGCCACGCGGCGTCGATCGACCGGTCGAAATGCCTGGCGGCGAGGTTCTCGCCCGCGCCGCGCGCAGGCAGCGTGGGCACCGGCCGCATCACCGACTCCTCGATGGTCAGACCGCCCGCGGCTTCCCACTCGCGGAAGCGTGCCATCGCGTCGTCATCGGAAACCTTGTCCGGCGCAACACGAACCGGCACCTCTGTTTCACCCGGGCGGCGTCCGCGCAACAGCCGCGACAGTCCGCCGTTCGGCTCGTCCCACGACGGCGCCCACCAGGCCACCACCTGCGACTGCGCCCGCGTCATCGCGACATACATCAGCCGGCTGTCGTCGCTGGCATCCTCCAGCCTGCCCTGCACGGAGATGGCGTTGAAGTCCGGGCTGTCGGCCCCGCCGACGTGCAGGCAGCGCTGATCGCCGTCGTGAAACAGCACGAGATCGCGGCTCTGCACGTTGCGGTTGAACGCGAAGGGCAGATACACCACGGGAAACTGCAGACCCTTGGCCACCCACACGGTCATGATCTGCACCGCGGCCGCGTCATGATCGAGGCGACGTGCGCGTTCTATTGCGCCGCCGCGTTCCTCGCGCTGTTCGCGCAGCCAGTCGCGCAGCGCGGGAAGGCTGAAGTGCTCGCGGTGGGCCGCTTCCTGCAGCAGCTGCGTCATGTGCGCCATGTCGGTCATCTGGCGCTCGCCGTCCTGCCAGGACAGCACGCGGTCGGCCATGCCGTTTCGCTGCGCGGCCTCGAAGATCGCGGCCACACCGCGTTCGCGGGCATGGCCTGCCCACTCCCGCAACGTATCCGCGATCGCGTCGGTCAGCGCGTCGCCGCCGTCGACCAGTTCGTCGGCCGTCTTGCCGAAGAACATCGTCGCCGCGGCGGCCCGCACCATGCCGGACCGGTGCGGCTGGTCGAACGCCTCGAGCAGGCACAGCCAGTCCTCGGCGGCGTCGGAGTTGAAGATGTCGGAGTCACCGGTGTACACGGCGGGGATGCCGTGCTCGCACAACTTCGCGAAGCAGGCGCGGGCGTCCTTGTGGCTCTCCACGATCACCGCGATGTCGCCCGCCTTCAGCGGCCTGCCGTCGAACGTGGCGTCGCTGGTCAGCAGGCCACCGATGTCGGCGGCCAGGTCCTTCGGGATGTGAGAGCGCAGGTCCGCGATCGAGGGGCCTTTGGTTCCTTTGAGCCCAAACGACTCTCGTGACACCACCCGCAGACGCACCGGGTCGCTGCACGGCGCCCCGACCAGTCGCGAGCCGTGGTGGTGCGCCTCGACGTCGTGGACGACGATTCGCGGGTCACCGAGCTCGGTGCCGCGCAGCAGTGTCTGCAATCGGTCGACCAGTGCTCCGTCGCTGCGCCAGTTCTTGCCGAGCGTCATCTTCACGCCCGCGGTCTCGGCGGCCTTGAGATAGGTGACGATGTCGCCGCCGCGGAACGCGTAGATCGCCTGCTTCGGGTCGCCGATCAGAATCAGCGTGGACCGGCCGGTGAATGCGCGGTCGATCACCTTCCACTGCACGGGGTCGGTGTCCTGGAACTCGTCGACCATCACGATCGGCCATCGTTGATGCATCCGCAGCTGGGCGGGGGAGTCGTCGGCGTCGAGCGCGTCGGCCAACCGCGTGAGCAGATCGTCGTAGCCAAGAACCCCCCGTTGCCGCTTCCGCCTTTCCAGTTCGGCCAGAATGTCTTTGGCGAACGCGACACAAACCGCGGCGCGCGAGTCGGGCGGTGGCTCCTTCGGCCGCAGCTCGGTCGCCGGGTGGTTGACGACTTCGCGGGCCAACTTGACTGCGTCGGCGTGGCTCAGCAGCGGTTCGTCCCGCTCGGGGCCGAAGTGGCGGAGGTAGAGGTCGTCGACGATCTCGGAGACCAAGTCCTCGAGGCTCTCGACGAGCGTCACACCGGAGTCGCTGTCGCCCGCCACCCCGAGCGACTTGAGCACCATCTGGCAGAACTGATGCGTGGTCGCGATCGTCGCCGCGTCGAACGCCGCGAGCGAATCGCGGAGCCGTTGCCTGCGCAGCGCGCGCTCGTCATGGTCGCAGTCGAGCAGGTGTGCGATCACCTCGTTGTCACCGTCTGCTTCCGGATCATCGAAAGCCGCTACAGCGTCGACGATTTGGCGCCGTACCCGGTCGCGGAGTTCCTGGGTCGCCGCCCGGCCGAACGTGATCAGCAGCATCTGGTCGAGCGTCGCCTCACCCTCGGCGACGTAGCGCGTGACCAGGCCGGCGAGCGCGAAGGTCTTGCCGGTACCCGCGCTGGCCTCCAGGACGGTGGTGGACCGCGCAACGGGCAGCGGGCCGAGCAGATCGAAGTCCTTCATCAGTCCATCGCCCCCAGCAACGGCAGCCACAGCCGACCGGAATAGTCGTCGAGTCCGTCGTCGATGAGGACCGTCAGCCAGGCGCCGTGGCCCCACGTGCGCACGTGGGCAGGTTCGGCATCCTCACCGGGATATCGCTCGGTCTTCCACTTCCACAACGCGGCCCGCTGCGGATCGCCGTGGGTGTGTCTGGCATGCGCCCACGCATACGACGTCTTCACCGGTAGCGGCAGCGGGCGACGCCTGCCCTCGTCGTACATCGCGACGAGGTCGGCGAGCAGTTCGGCGGCGGGGACGGCCGGGCGGCGCAGGCTGTCCTGCTGCGGGGTGGTTCCCCTGCGTGCGCGGCCGATGCACACCGCAGCCCAGTCTTGGTTCGGATCGTGAGCGAGCAACGCCAGCAACGGAATCCACGACTGCAGCAGGTGTCGACCGTCGAGCTTGGAGTAGGTCACCGAGACGAGCCGTTCCCCGAACACCGGCGACACCGTGCCCGTCAGTCGCCGGCCACCCAGATCGATGTCGACGTCGACGGCGTCCGCGTCCGCACTGCGGTAGCCGCGTGCCGACTCGGCGAGCAACGCGGCCTGTTCGCAGATCTCGGTGGCCTTGCGCCAGCCGAGCCTGCCCGGGGGCAGCGTCCCGCGCCGCCATTCGGCGTCGCGCGCCTCCGCGGGTGCCATACCGTGGAGCATGTCGTCGAGCATCCGGTCGCCGACGGTCCACTCCTCGAGCGCGTTGATGTCAACGGGCATCGCATCCTCGACACCGTCGACCTCCCACGGGAGCGTGAAATCGAGCGCGCGGTAGAACCCCTTCACCGGGTCGCGGAAGAACGCGGCGAGGTCGGCGAGCACGACGTCGTCGGGTGGCGGAGCGGGCAGCAGGCCGGAGATGAACGGCGGCTTTTCGGCGCGGTCGGCGGCACGGGCCCGTGCGGCGTTGAGGACCGTGGTGTCGAACGTGAACGGTTGCCCTGGGATCAGTTCGCCGGGGATGACGTTGCGAGTATCGAAGGGCTGCAACGGATGTTTGACGACGATCTTCTTGCGCACCGTCTGTTTGGTCGTCGCATCGAGGGTGTCGAGGAGTTCGGCGAGCGGCACCGCGGGCGGCCGTTCCTGGCCGGAGTACTCGTTGGCGCCCGTGTAGGTGATGATGAGCTTCTCGGTGGCGGCGCCGATGGCGTCGAAAAGCAATTGCCGGTCCTCGGAACGGATGTCGCGCTCTCCCGTCATCGGGTCACGGGCGAGGGCGTCGTCGCCGTCGATGACGCCGATCCGCGGGAAGACGCCGTCGTCGAGGCCGACGAGACACACGACGCGATGCGGCACAGAGCGCATCGGCACCATCGTGCACACGGTCAGCGTTCCGGTGCGGAAGTTGGCCCGTGTCGGGCGTCCGGCGAGGTGGCGGTCCAGCAGGGCGCGCACGTCGGGGAGGCGCATCAACGTGCCGGTGCGCGCCCCCGCGTCGGTGAGCACGTCACCGAACTCGCGCTGAAGCTGGCTGATCTGCCAGGCGTCGTCATCGTCGACGCGGGCCAGCAGGTTGATGCCGTTCTCCACCGCAGAAAGCCAGTCCCGCAACGGCTTTGAACCGCCGAGTGTGTCGACGACACGCTGGAGCCGGTCGACGTATTCGGCCAGCTGACCGGCGAGCTCGACGCGGTTGCTGCTGACGTCGTCGAGCGGAAGCGTGGTGTCGATCCAGGCGCGCGAGTCGTCGGACATCGCGACGCCCGCGAGCACGCGGTCGATGCCGAAACGCCATGTGTTCTGCACGAAGTCGACGCCGTAGGGCTTGCGGTGTTCGCGGTCGAAACCCCAGCGGATGTTGGCCTGGCGGACCCAGCGGGTGATGTCCTCGAGGTTGTCGTCGGTGAACCCGAATCGGGCCCGCACCGGCGCCGCCTGCGCGAGGTTGAGCACCTCGCTGGAGGTGACACGGCCGCCGGCGAGGGAGAGCAGTTGCGATGCGACGCCGAGCAACGGATTGGTCTGCACCAGCGACCGGTCGGCCAGCCGCACCCGCAGCTGGTGGGCGGGGTGCACGCCGGAGATCATGTCGCCGAGGCCGAAGCCCGCGACGATCAGCGCCGCATAGCTCTCGATGTCGGGGCACATGACGAGAATGTCTCGGGGTTCGAGCGTGGCGTCGTCGGCGAGTAGTCCGAGCAAAACCTCACGGAGAACGTCGATTTGGCGGGCGGGGCCGTGACAGCTGTGGACCTGTACCGAGCGGTCGTCGGGGCGGAGCGTGCGCCCGTCGCGGCGGACTGCGTTGGCGGCGATGTCGGACTGCAGCCAGCCGAGGAGGGTGTCGGGACGGTCGCCGTCGCCAGTCGAATGGGCCAGGTATTCGTCGGTCTTGGGGTTTTCCGGCAGGCCGCGCTGCAGTTCGCGGAGGTCGCGGCCGAGAGTGGCCAGCAGCGGATGGCCGACCTCGCGGTGGGTGTTGTCGTCGCGGCGTGGGACCTGGCCCCGGACGTCTGCTAAGGACCGCCACAAGCTGTCGCTGGGGTGCGGCAGCCACAGGTGAAGGTCGTGATGGGTGGACAGCGCGTCGAGCAGTTCGATTTCGGTGCTCGGCAGCCGGGTATGGCCGAAGAGGGACAGCCGCTCGGGCAGCTCGGTCGGGGACTCTTGAAGGGTTGCCAGCGTTTTCGCGTGCCGGATGTGCGGCGGGTCGGCGTCGACGCGGTCCAGCACGGCGCGCCAGAGGTGCGGCTGCCAGTCGAGGTCGGCGCTGACACCGCTGTCGTCGCCGTTCTCCCAGTCGATGAGCAGCTGCGGGCGCTGCCGCGCGTAGGAGGCGAAGAGCCCGGCAAGGCGGCGCGCGACGGCGTAGCGGCGGCCCATCCGCAGCTCGCGTTCCTCGCCGGTCTCGAAGTGGCCGAGGTTGGTGGCCAGCGTCTTGCACCAGCCGTCGTCGCAGCTGGCGTCGATGACCTCGAGCAGCGGCCAGACGAGGGCATCGGGATGCCACGGGTCGTCGTGGTCGGTTCCGGTGATCTCGGCGATCAGCGAGCGCGGGTTGCGGAACGAGATACCTGCGCAGATGCCGTCGGCGGTGCCGACAGTCCGGTCGCCGCCCTGGCCGGTGCCGCGGCCCAGGACGTGGGACAGCCGCTGGCTGAGCCACCGTTCTACGCCCTTGGCCGGGACGATGACCAGTTCGTCGGCAAAGGGGTCGGGCAGGGGATCGGCCAGTAGGGCACCGAGCCCATCGGCGAGGAGGTCGGTGCGTTCAGCGCGATGGATGTGAAACGCCATCGGTGGTCACCCTACGGCCTTGGGGCGACAGCCGGATGTCCCGGCAGCCGGTCGATGATGGTGGTCGTCACGTTCGACGGGAAGTTCCTGTCCTACGACTGGACCGCGGCCGAAACCTGACAAACCCGCTCAGCTCAACTGGGCGACCAACGCCTCTGTCACCTGCGCGGTCGACGCGCTGCCGCCGAGGTCCCCCGTGCGCGTCGACGGCTTCGCCAGCGTGGCCGCCATGGCCGCCAGCACGTCGGCGGCCGCCTCGCGGTGACCCAAGTGGTCGAGCATCATCGACGCCGACCACACCGCGCCGACCGGGTTCGCGATCCCCTTGCCCGCGATGTCGGGCGCCGAGCCGTGCACGGGCTCGAACATCGATGGGTATTCCTTCGTCGGATCCAGGTTCGCCGATGGCGCTATCCCGATCGAGCCGGCCACCGCCGCAGCAAGGTCAGACAGTATGTCGCCGAACAGGTTCGAGCCCACCACGACGTCGAACCTCGACGGCTGCAGCACGAACTTCGCCGCGAGCGCGTCGATGTGCTCCTGATCCATCCGCACGTCGGGGTAGGTCGCCGCGCGCTCGGCGACCACCTCATCCCAGAACGGCAGCGTGTGCACGATGCCGTTGGACTTCGTGGCCGACGTGACGTACTTGCGCCGCGTGCGCGCCAACTCGAACGCGAAGTCCGCGATCCGACTGACCCCGACGCGGGTGAACACCGACTCCTGCACCGCCATCTCGTCGGCGAACCCCCGGTTCATCCGGCCGCCGATCTCGCTGTACTCGCCTTCGACGTTCTCCCGCACCACCACGAAGTCGACTTCGCCCGCCGTCCGCAATGGGCTCTGCACGCCGTCGAACACCTTGATCGGCCGCAGATTGACGTACTGCCGGAACGCCCGTCTGATCGGGATCAGCAGCCCCCACAGCGACACGTGGTCGGGCACCCCCGGCCAGCCCACCGCGCCCAGGAAGATCGCGTCGAACCCGCGCAGCGTGTCGATCGCGTCGGCGGGCATCATCGCGCCCTCGCGCTCGTAACGCTGACACGACCAGTCGAATTCGGTGTAGGACAGCTCGATTCGGTGTCGCGCGCACACCGCGTCCAGCACCTCGCGGGCCGACGCGATGACCTCACCGCCGATCCCGTCCCCGGGAATGACGGCTATCCTCTGCGCGCTCACCCGCCCAATCCCAGGAGGCCGATCATGATGGGCAGCAGGATGATGATCAGGATCGCGCCCGCGATGTCGAACGCGATGCCGGACCGGATCATCGTGGTGATTTTCACGACGCCCGAGCCGTAGACAATGGCGTTCTGCGGTGTCGACACCGGCAACATGAACCCGAACGACGCCGCGAACGTCGCGGCCAGCGCGGGCACGAACGGGTTGACCCCAGCCGCGATCGCCACCGGGATGACGATCGGCACGACGACGGCGGCCGACGCCGTGTTGCTCGTCGTCTCGGACACGAGGATCGCGAGTATCACCGCGAAGATCGTGATCGGCACGACGCTGGACAGACCGAGCGCGTCGTTGACCGACGTGCCGATCGTCTCGGCCAGCCCGGTGTCGGAGATCAGCGAACCGAAGATGATGCCCGTTCCGAAGAGAATGATCGTGCCCCAGTCGATCTTGGCGGCATCGCTCCACCGCAGGGTGAACTCGCGCTCTTTCCAGTCGGTCGGCAGCAGGAAGAGTAGCGCCGCACCGAAGACGGCGACGACACCCTCGTCGAACCGGTCGCTGACGAACTCGTACACACTCGATTCGGTGCCCGCGATCAGTGCGACGACACCGGGCATGATCCACAGCGCGACAGTGATGCCGAACGCGATCAGCGTGTTCTTCTCCGCCCGTGACAGCGAGCCCAGCTTTTCGCGCTCGCCTGCGACGTACTCGGCGACGCCCTCGATCTTCTTGATCTCCGGCTTGTTGAGCCGCAACAGGATGAACGCCAGCAGCACGAACATCAACAGGCAGATGGGCAGTGCCAGCACCATCCACTGGAAGAAGCTGATCCGCTCACCGGTGGCCTCCTCGATCAGGCCGCGACCGATCAGGTTGGGGGGACTGCCGACCGGCGTCAACAGGCCGCCCACGCTCGCGCCGTAGGCCAGCATCAGCATGATGGCCGCACCGACCCGTAGCCGCTGCGGATCGAAGTCGGGATCGACGTCGCCGCGGTGCTGCAACAGTTTGGCGATGACGCTGATGATGCCGATCGCCGTCGGCAGCAACATCGCGACGGTGGCGGTGTTGGAGACGAACGCCGACAGCAGGCAGGTGATCGCGCCGAACGCGAGGATCACGCCGGTGGTGGACCGGCCGACGGCGGGCAGGTTCAGAATCCAGAACGCAAACCGCCGCGCGACACCGTGTTTGAGCATCGCCTGCGCCAGAATGAACGCTCCGATGAACGTGAAGATCGTCGACGAACCGAACGGGCCGAGCACGTCGTCGACCGGCGCGACGCCGAGGAAGACCGCCACGGCGACGCCGAGCAGGCCGCCGATCGGGATCGGGACCGCCTCGCTGATCCACAGTGCGATGACGCCCAGCAGCACCGCCGCGAGCACCTGTTGCTCGCGCGGGATGTCGATGGGCAACACCAGGAAAGCGATCGTGAGCAGCGGCGCCAGGAACAGCCCGACGGTGCGCCTGCCCTTCTCGAAGCGCTCCTCCTGAGGAGAAAGCCGCTGCTCGCCAAGGCTGCGGTACGTTGCCGTGCCCAACAGGGCCTTGTCGACGTCGGTTCGCTTGACTTGGTTCTCGGTCGTCACGCCCCACTCCGTTCGCCCGCGGCTGTGTTCTACACCACAAAATGCTGTGAATCCGAGTGCCTGTTCTGGAGTGGATCTAAACCTCGCGGGGTCTGTCCGTGCCACGATGAGGCATGGCCGACGACGACATGGCAGGGGAACGCGAGTTCAACGAACGCAACATCGAGGAGTTCAGACGCAACGGCGGCAAGGTGGGCGGCCAGTTCGAGGGCTTCCCGCTTCTGCTGCTGACCAACAAGGGTGCGAAGAGCGGTGCCGAGCGTGTCAACCTCGTCGCCTACTTCGACATCGACGACAAGATCTACATCGTCGGCTCGGCGGCAGGCCGGGACAGCAGCCCTGGATGGGTGTTCAATCTCCGGGCGCATCCCGACGTCTCGGTCGAGATCGGCTCGGACCCGCCACGCCGCGTGACCGCCCATGAGCTTCCCCGCGACGATCGCGACCGCATCTACGAGATCGTGACGCAGCGGGCGCCCGGCTTCGCCGAATACGAGAAGCGAACCGACCGCGTCATTCCCGTGTTCGAACTCACCCCGGCCGACTAGCCGCGGCGTCGTACAGTCGAGACATGGCCGGCGCAGACCGCAGGATCGTGATGGACATCGGGATGGATATCGGGATGGATGAGGAGCAGGTGGCGATCACCTCCCGCAAGATCGCGACGTCCGCCGAAGAGGTCGACATTCTGCACACGAGCACCAAGGCCGCGCTCGACGACAGCGGAAGCGGGCACGTCGGCAGTTCGGCGCAGGCGCTCAGCGAGCTCAGCGGCCGATGGGCGGCCGCGGGGCGGCGCCACACCGAGCGCATCGACACCTTCGGACGCAACGTCGGCGACGCGGGGGTACGGATGGCCGACGTCAACGAGGAGAACGCGCGGCGGCTGCGCGACGTCCCAGGCTCCTAAAAGACCCAGAACAGTACGACCACGGTCACCAGGAAGACGAGAACCCCGGCCGCTGTCGAGAGCATCCCCAAAGAAACGGCCTGCGTGCGCTTGAACAAGATCAGCGGTCCGCCGGCGACCAGCGGCAGCAGCGGCGCGAACACGGGCGTGAGCGCTCCGGCGATCCACGCAAGCACCAACCCGATGGTCAGGCCCAACAGGAGCGGCACCGGTTGTCGGCGCGCTTCTTCAAATCCTTTGAGCGGCTTGGTTTTCGCCTTCGATCGCGCTACCTCGTCGTCCATTGTCACGATCCCCTCAGCGCCCCGTAGCCGATCCCGATGGTGAGCATCGCGGCGAAGAACGCGATGCCCAAGAACGGCACGATCCACAGCGATGCCGCCCGGGTGCGGCCACGCCCGTCGGGGGCCGATCGCCACAGCAGCCAGCTGACAACGAGCAGGATCGCGTTCACCACGACCGCGACGAGGACCGCGCGCGCCTGCCACACCATCGGCGCGAATTCCCACGAGGCCAGTCTGACGATCAGCGCCCACACCAGTCCGCCGACGACGGCGCCGGTGAACGTCGCACGAACCCAGTCGATCTGCGTCATCGGCGGCTCCTTGTCTTGCTGGGTTGACATCAGCGTAGGGGTGGGCTCGGCATGATCGACGTCGGATTGCGAACGATCACCTCCGGCGGCGCGGTCACCGGACCCAACGTCGTCAAGTTCGACGGCGGAAGGAACGTCATCGACGGTCCGGTCGGGACGGGTGTGAAGTCCTGTCCTGGCGAGTTCGGCGGTTGCGGCATGGGCAGGATGTCGTTGAAGCCCGTCACGATGCCGTAGTCTCCGACGGTCTTGTGTCCCCACAACCCGGCGACGGGACCCCATTCGCCGTCGGTGAACGACGGCCACGACTGCAGCAGCGTCGTCTGGTCGGCGCCCTGGCGTTGGCCGTAGATCTCGACCGCAGGGAAGGTGGTGACCTCGCCGCCGATCTTGGGCCCGTCCGCCGTCGGTTGTACGGCCAGCGTGCCGTTCACCGAGATCGGGACGCCCTTGCCCACACCTTCACCGCCCAACGCGAACGGGTCAGCAGCGTTGTAGCGCAACAGGACTGAGCCGTCGCCCTTCTGTGTCGCGGAGATATCCGGGTGGCCGGCCTGCACCTCGCCGGTGGTGGCGTTCACCGACGGGTTCTGCCGCGCCACGATGATGCCGTTCTCGTAGTCGACGACGACGGACACGCGCGAGTTCTCCGGACCTGCCGTCGGGTCGAAGCCCCGGTTGTCACCCAGGTTCATCTCGATGCCGGGCGGGAGAACCTGCGGGCTGGCCACATCGTCGCCGGGGATGAAGAAGTTCGTGCGCACCACACCCTGCCCCGGCACCTTGTCGATCTTGCCGACGACGATGTTGGGCGGCACGCCCTTGTTCTTCGCGTTGTAGCTGTGCGGGTCGAGCGCAGCGGCGGTCGTCCAGTCCGACGACGACAGCGGTGCGCGGCCGAAAACCTGCTCGAACGCCTTCATCTGGTTGTAGGTGCGGTTGGCCTCCGGCTCGGCCTCGCCGGGATGCGACTCCTTCGGCGGGGCGCCGTCATCGAGCTTGTCGTAGATCTGCTCCGGTGTCTCCATGCCTGCCGCGCCGCGGATCGCGCTGGCGAGGTCGGCGTCGGCGGCGTTCGCCCTGGCGATCAGCGAACGGATTTCCGCCTCCACGATGTCTGCGCGGCGTTCCATCTCTGCGCGCTTCTCGGCGGTACCCGGATCCATGTAGGAGATCTCGCCGGTGTCGACGTGGATGGTCAGCCCCCACCGGTCGGCCATCCGGTACACCTTGGTCAAGTCCGATTTGATGGCCCGAGTGGTGATCGGATTGCCCGGATTGTACTGACGCAACCAC
>JAEZKH010000052.1 GCA_023415515.1 Actinomycetes bacterium | reverse complement strand
GGCCCATCACCAACCCGGAGGTTCTCGTGTCTCACCGTAATGCTCGCACGACCTTGCACGGGCGAAAGCTGATCGTGCAGCGCTACCAGCAAGGCTGGAAACAGGCCCATATCGCCGCGGCGATGGGCATCTCCCGCAAGTGCGTGCACACCTGGATCAGCCGTTATACCGCTGAAGGCGAGGCCGGATTACTCGACCGCTCCTCACGGCCGCACCGCAGCCCGACCCGGACCCCGGCGCGGGTAGAGCGCCAGGTGATCGCCGCGCGAGGCCGGCATCGCCGAGGCCAGGACTGGCTCGGTCCTGAACTGGGCATTGCGGCCCGAACCGTGGGACGGATTCTGCGGCGCCGTGGCGCGCCGTACCTGCGGGACTGCGATCCGATGACGGGTGCGGTGATCAAGGCATCGAAAGCCAGCACGCGGCGCTACGAGCGCGCCCGCCCAGGCGAACTGGTGCACGTCGATGTCAAAAAGCTCGGCCGCGTCCCCGACGGGGGTGGGTGGCGCGCTCATGGGCGCAGCGAAAAGGTCCGCGGCCGCGGTATCGGGTATGACTACGTGCACTCGATGGTTGATGACCACAGCCGGCTGGCGTACTCAGAGATCCTTGCCGACGAGAAGGGGCAGACGTGCGCCGGGTTTATCGCCCGGGCGGCGCAATACTTTCACACCCAAGGTATTTCGCGGATCGAACGCATCATCACCGACAACCATTTCAGCTATCGACGCTCGGCGGACGTGGCTGCAGTCATCGAGCAACTGCATGCCACACACCTGTTCATCAAGCCGCACTGCCCCTGGCAGAACGGCAAGGTAGAGCGCTATAACCGCACCCTGCAAAGCGAATGGTCCTACCGGCGCGTCTTTGCTTCCAACACCGACCGTGCTCGAGCACTTGCACCCTGGGTCAAGTACTACAACACTCAACGCCGCCACAGCGCACTCGACGGACTACCACCCATCAGCCGACTGCAACCAACCTGATGGCCGAGTACACCTAGAGCACCTCCACGAGCCTGTCGCAGACGTGTACGCCGTCGACAACGAGCTCTACCGCGAGCTAGTGCGATCGCGCGCCCTTTCTCGCCGCAGAACAGCTACTTTCGCCTTCAGCCGTTCGGGCAACTCGTCGTCGGGATGAACAGCGACCAGCACCACCCCGGCGGAAGCGGCGGGGTCAGATTCGGCGGCGGTGGCGGCGGGGGCGGAGGCGTTTCGCCCTCGAAGATGTTGTGCGCCACGTTGCCCTGGCCGCTGTAGACGTACCAGTAGGTGTGGCAGACACTTTCATCCCAGACCACGGGATAGACAGCCTTGTTGCCGGTCTCGACCGGTGGGTCGCCCGGGCACCACCGGCACGGGCCTTCCGGGCTGTCCTCGGGGCATCCCGGCCACGAACTGAGGGGCGGTGAGCCGCCGGGCAGCGCCTGGGCGGTGGCTCCGCCCAAGCCAAGACCGGCGAGTGCGACGCCGGCCGACAACAGTCCCCCGACCATTGTCTTCTTTGCGTTCATGTCTGTTCCTTCGCTCATCCGTCACGAAATGTGACCTCGATGAGCAAAGTGCACAGGACACGGCGGGCTACCGATCCCAAGTATCAGCCCGATCCGGGCTCCTGCACCTGGGCTTGCCAGCGCGCTCGGCGCTCGTCGTCGGACTGCTCCCACCATGGAGGCGATCCTCGCTCGCCGAGGGCAACCTTCGCCGCCTGCACACCGGCACGCGCCGCGGACTCCCCCGGTGTGCCTTTCGCGCGGCGGACTTCTCGGCGCCAGGCCATCAGTATCCGGGTGAGTTCAGCCCGCCGCTCGTCGGGAATGTCCGGATCCGTGGCACGCCAGCGGCGACCTTTGATGACGACGTAGTGGCCGTCGTCGGTGAGGTCCGTTCCGCCCACTGGGCTAACCCATCGCCTGCTCCCCGACGACTGCGAGAAGTCGGAGGTCTTCGGCCGCTGTCGTCCCCGGGGGTGGTGTGAGCACGACCATGGTCTGTCCGTCAGTCGTCGCCAGCACCTCGCAGTGATCGTCGTGCCCATCGACGGGGACGCCCGCACGGGCCTGTGGATCGGTGAACCACTGCCAGCCGATGCCGTCCTCCAGCGTGGGCTCGGAACTCGATAGATCACCCATCAACCGTTTCGCCAGTTCGTTCTGCGCGCGCGCGACGTACGTGTCGGAACAGACGAACGCGGCGGCATCCCGCATTTGATCGAGGACGAAAAGCAAGGATGGGCGGACATGAAGGGGATGTGCTGCGCGGTCGGGAACGGCGTGGCCCGCCAGCCGGTACAGGTGGTCGGTTTCATCCTCGGTGAGGCGCAGCGCGCGGGCCAGTGCCCGAAGCATCTGCGGCGACGGCGGCCGGATGGATTCGCGGCGGCGGCGCAGGAAGTCCGCCAACCCGTTCCGGTCCATTCAGCCATTGTCGGTGAGATCGGGTTCGCGCATACAGGGACTCCGACTCCCCGGTTCGACGCGTCGTTGAAGGGATCGTCGCGTCCGACGAAGACTTGGCCCACGCGAACCAAGAAACTCGGAACTCATGCCAGCTCAGCCGTCGGCCTCGGATGCATGGCCATGTCGGCCGCGTACGGCGAGACCGATCGCGACGAGAGCCTCGCCACCATCCACGCCCCACTCGAGGCCGGGGTCACACTGCTGGACACCGGCGACGTCCACGGGATGGGGCACAACGAACTGTTGATCTCGGTGCGGGCGGTCGCCGATGCCATCGGTGTGACGGTGGCGCAGGCCGCTGATACTCCCGTCAGCCGCCGCCCGCGACAGCATCGATCGCTCGGTAGATCCGCTGTGCGCTGACCGGGCGCGGGGTGCCCAATTGCTGGGCCCACAGGCTCACCCTGAACTCCTCGATCTGCCATGCGATATCGCGCACGCTCGCCGATGACTGCCGCGCGCTCGGCAGCGCTCGCACCAATTCGTCGTAGGCGTCCTCGACCGCGTGCACCTGTTGCATGCGCGCGCGGTCGGCTTCGATGCCGTGGGGCAGCCGTTCGAGACGTCGCACAATCGCGGTCAGATATCGGACGAGATCGCCGAGGTGTGCTCGGCGCGTTGCGGTCACGAACCCCGTCGGGAGCAACCTGTCGAGCTGCGACCGGATGTCGTCGACGGCATCGGCCTGGCCTGCCGACGGCTGCGCGGGCAACAGCAGGTTCACGTCCTGCAGCGCCGAGAGCACCTTCTCGGCGCGGCCGACCACGTCGACTGTCATCGGCACCAACCTGGCCGCCACGTCGTCGCGCAGCGCAGCGAATTCGCGTGCCGTCCATACGGGGTGCTCCACCAACGCGTCGACCGCGGC
>JAEZKH010000475.1 GCA_023415515.1 Actinomycetes bacterium | reverse complement strand
GCCGTCGCGGTCGGTTTCGACGCCAAAGTGGCGATCCATCCTAGCCAGATCGCGGTGTTAAGGGAGGCCTACCTTCCTAGCCCTGAACAGGTAGGTTGGGCGCGACACGTCCTCGAGGCGGCCCGCGATGAACGCGGTGTCTTCCAATTCGAGGGCATAATGGTGGATGCACCGGTGCTTCGGCGAGCAGAGCGCATCGTCCAGTTGGCGCCCGACCCCGGCCGCTAGCTGGAGCCTGCCACAACAGGTTTGCTCCGACCGCCTCTGCACCGGCAGAGGAGGCGGTTATGGATCAACCGGTTCAACTCGTCGCGCAGGATGGAACGGCGACTGCGGAATCGCGCTATCGTCGCGACCTGCCGCCGGAAACTCTTGTCTGGCTCTACGAGAATCTCGTCGTCACCCGCGATCTCGACATCGAATTCGTCAACTTGCAGCGTCAGGGTGAGTTCGCGCTCTACGCGTCATGCCGTGGGCAGGAAGCCGCCCAGGTCGGCGCGGCAGCCTGCCTTCGCAAGACCGACTGGTTGTTCCCTCAGTTTCGTGAGCTCGGCGTGTTCCTGGTCCGCGGTATCGCGCCGACACAGTTGGCCGCCGTATGGCGCGGCGCCTGGCATGGCGGCCTGGATTTCACCGCGAAGTGCTGCGCACCGATCGCCATCCCCATCGCCACCCATGCGCTGCACGCGGTGGGCGCGGCGATGGCGGCCCAACGGCTGGGCGAGGATTCGCTGACCGTGGCTTTCCTCGGTGACGGGGCCACCAGTGAAGGCGACGCGCACGAGGCGATGAACCTGGCGGCCGTCGAGAAGGCGCCGTGCATCTTCTACATCCAGAACAACCAGTGGGCGATCTCGGTGCCGGCCAGCCGCCAATACGCCGCACCCACCATCGCGCACCGGGCGGCGGGATATGGGATGCCGGGAATCAGGGTGGACGGCAACGACATCCTGGCCTGCTACGCGGTGATGACCGAAGCCGCCGAGCGGGCCCGCAGCGGCGACGGGCCGACCCTGATCGAAGCGGTCACCTACCGGATGGAACCGCACACCACCTCCGATGACGCCACCCGGTACCGCACCACTGGAGAACTCGCGGAATGGTCTGCCCGCGATCCGATCTCGCGCTACCGCACCCATCTGCGCCACCGCGGGGTTCTCACCGAACGGCTCGAGGCGCGGGTGCAGGCACGCTCGGCGCGGCTGCGCGCCGAACTGCGCGACGGGGTGGTCGGGGCGCCCGATGTCGATGTCGACGAGGTGTTCGACCACGTGTACGCCCAGATCACCCCGGTGCTGGCGGCCCAGCGCGCCCAACTACGCGCCGAATTGGCATAGGAGGCATGAGATGACGCAGATCATCGACCGACCCCCGACCCGCGGCGACGGAACAGGAGAACCGAGCCGGCCCGCCCTGACCGAGCTGCCCGACGTCACGGCGCTGACCATGGCTCAGGCGATCAACCGTGCGCTGCACGACGCGATGGCCGGCGACGAGCGCGTCTTGGTGTTCGGCGAGGACGTCGCCACCCTGGGTGGCGTGTTCCGGGTGACCGACGGCCTGGCCGAGACCTTCGGTGCGCCAAGATGTTTCGACACCCCGCTGGCCGAATCGGCGATCATCGGGATCGCGGTGGGCCTGGCCCTCCGCGGATTCGTGCCGGTTCCGGAGATCCAGTTCGACGGGTTCTCCTATCCCGCGTTCGACCAGATGGTCAGCCACCTAGCGAAGTATCGGATGCGGACCCGCGGTCAGGTCGACATGCCGGTCACGGTCCGAATCCCGTCGTTCGGCGGTATCGGCGCTGTCGAGCACCACTCGGAGTCCACCGAGACCTATTGGGTGCACACCGCCGGGCTGAAAGTCGTTGTGCCCTCCACCCCGTCGGACGCCTACTGGCTGCTGCGGCATGCGATCGCCGGCCGGGATCCGGTGATCTACCTCGAGCCCAAACGTCGCTACTGGGGGCGCGAGGTGGTCGACCTCGCGGTGCCCGCTCCGCCGATCGGCACGGCGGCGATCCGCCGCGTGGGTGCCGATGTCACGGTCTTGACGTACGGCGGGCTGGTCGGCACCGCGTTGCATGCCGCCGAGATCGCCGACTGCAGCCTGGAAGTGGTCGACCTTCGGTCGCTGAGCCCGCTGGATTTCGACACCGTCGCGGCGTCGGTCACCAAGACCGGACGTGCGGTGGTGCTGCACGAAGGCCCGCGAACACTGGGATTCGGCGCCGAGTTGGCGGCGCGGATCTCCGAAGAGCTGTTCTACGACCTCGAAGCGCCGGTGCTGCGGGCCACCGGGTTCGACACACCGTATCCACCGGCCCGGCTGGAGAAACTCTGGCTGCCCGGGGTGGATCGCCTTCTCGACTGTGTCGCGAAAGCGATGCGACGGCCATGAGCGACTTCTTGGTGCCCGACCTCGGGGAGGGCCTGCAGGACGCGACGATCACCAGTTGGGCCGTCGCCGTCGGGGACGTCGTCGAACTCAACCAGACGCTGTGCACCGTCGAGACCAACAAGGCCGAGGTGGAGATCCCGAGTCCCTACGTCGGGCGCGTCGTCGAACTCGGTGGCGCGGAGGGGGAGACGCTGGCAGTGGGAGCGCTGCTGGTGCGCATCGAATCCGAGGCGCGAGCGCCGGTGCTGGTGGGTTACGGCGTCGACGACGGTCTGGACCGCAGCAGACGGGCCCGAGCCGCGCCCAAGGTCCGCAAGCTCGCCGCCGACCTCGCGGTCGACCTGCAGGGGCTGCAGCCCGGCTCGGGCGCCGGCGGCGTGATCACCCGCGACGACGTCTTGGTCGCGGCGGGCACGTCGGCGCCGGAAGCGCCACCGCAGACGGTGGAGGTACGCGGGGTGCAGGCCCGGATGGCCGCGCAGATGTCGTTGTCGCGCAGCGAGATCCCCGACGCGCACGCCAGTGTGCAGGTGGATTGCGCCGCGCTGCTGCGGCTCCGGGACACGCTGGACGTAGCGCCGTTCGTGCTGACATTGCGGTTGCTGGTGCTCGCCTTGGGGCGGCACCCGATGCTCAATGCCACTTGGGTGAAATCCGATGCAGGAAACCAGATTCGGTTGCATCCCGACGTGCGCCTCGGTATCGCGGTGGCCACCGAGCGAGGTTTGGTGGTGCCGGTCGTCGACACCCGCGGATGTTCCACCAGGGAATTGGCCGCTGGCGTGGACGACGTCGTGCAGCGGGCGCGGGCGGGCACGCTGACGCCCGCGCAGTTGGGCGGTTCGACGTTCACGGTGTCGAATTATGGCGCGCTGGGTCTGGACGACGGTGTTCCGGTGATCAACTACCCGGAGGCCGCGATCCTCGGC
>JAEZKH010000464.1 GCA_023415515.1 Actinomycetes bacterium | reverse complement strand
AGCCCGGTCCCCTATCGGGTGCGCAGGCGCGTGCCCGAGAATCGCGATTCGTCGACGCTGGAGCTGGAACCGGTGAGCCGGTCGTTGCCTGCCCCCCTGCCGGGTCAATTCATGATGCTGTACGCGTTCGGGGTCGGTGAGGTTGCGATCTCTGTCAGCGGTCTCACCGTCGGCGCCGATACCACCATCACCCACACGATCCGGTCGGTAGGCGCGGTGAGCAGTGCCTTGCACAACGCCCAACCAGGAACGGTGATCGGAATCCGCGGGCCGTTCGGCACTGATTGGGGCCTGCAGGCCGCCACTGGGCGCGACCTCGTGATCGTCGCCGGGGGCGTTGGGCTGGCGCCGCTTCGCCCCGTCGTCCTCGGCGTGCTGGGCGACCGCGCCGCCTACGGCACCGTCACCTTGATCGTAGGGGCCCGCTCGCGCAACGATTTCTTGTTCGGTGGCGAGCTACAGGGGTGGGCCGACACCGACGCCATCGACGTGCATCTGACTGTCGACGTGCCGGTGCAGGGGTGGCCCGGCGAAATCGGATTTGTCACCGAACCACTGCGCAGGATGCCGCTTCGCGCGGAATGCACGTCGGCGTTCCTGTGCGGTCCTGAGTCGATGATGCGCAATAGTGCCATCGAGCTGATGCGAAAAGGCATCTCGCCCAGTTCTATCCGAATATCGCTCGAGCGCAATATGCAGTGCGGGGTCGGCTGGTGCGGACACTGCCAACTTGGGTCACTGCTGTTGTGCCGAGATGGACCGGTCGTCGGCTATGACGTCGCCGCCGCGCTACTCGCAGTCAAGGAGCTGTAGATGAGCAGCACTCCCACCTTGGCGGTGTGGAAGTTCGCGTCCTGCGACGGATGCCAGCTCACGTTGCTGGACTGTGAGGACGAATTGCTCACCCTCGCCGGACAGGTGCGCATCGTTACCTTCCTGGAAGCCTCCAGCGATGTCGTCGCCGGACCCTACGACGTGTCGCTCGTGGAAGGTTCGATCAGCACAGCCGCCGACGAGCGGCGCATCAAGGCGATTCGCGAGCAGTCCACGATCCTCGTCGCGATCGGCGCGTGCGCGACCGCGGGCGGCATCCAGGCTCTGCGCAATTTCGCCGATGTCGAAGAATTCGCCTCCGTCGTCTACGCGAAGCCCGAGTACATCGACGCGCTCGCGACGTCCACACCGGCGTCGGCACATGTGACGGTCGACTACCAGTTGCAGGGCTGTCCGATCGACCGCAGCCAGCTTCTCGACACCCTCGCCGCGCTCCTGGTGGGGCGTAGACCCCGGCTGCCCGCCAAGACGGTGTGCACCGAATGCAAGATGCGGGGAGTCACCTGCGTCGCTGTGGCCGAAGGTATTCCGTGCCTGGGCCCGGTCACCCACGCCGGCTGCGGGGCGCTGTGCCCGTCGCACCACCGCGGCTGCTACGGGTGTTTTGGTCCGGCCACGACACCCAACACCGCTGCCCTGATCCCGCTGCTGCATCGCGACGGGATGTCGGACACCGGTGTGGACCGGTTCTTTTCGACCTTCAACGTCACCTCCTTCACCGCCGAACGGAACGATCGATGACTCCCCAGGTCCGCACGCTCACAGTGAGTGCCTTGACGCGCGTCGAAGGCGAAGGGGCGTTGCACGTCACGTTGGTGGACGGGGCGGTCGATTGCGTCGAGCTCAATATCTACGAGGCGCCACGCTTCTTCGAGGCTTTCCTGCGCGGCCGCGCCTACACCGAACCACCCGATCTCACCGCACGGGTATGCGGTATCTGTCCGGTCGCGTATCAGATCAGTGCGTGCAACGCGATCGAAGACGCCTGCGGCGTATCGGTCGGACCCGAATTGACTGCCCTGCGCCGCTTGCTCTACTGCGGCGAATGGATACACAGCCACGCCTTGCATATCTTTCTGTTGCACGCGCCGGACTTCCTGGGCTATCCGGACGCCATCAGCATGGCCAGGAGTCATCCCGATCTGGTCGAGTGCGGGCTGGAGATCAAGAAAGCCGGCAACCGGCTGATGGAAGCGATCGGCGGCCGCGCCATTCATCCGATCAACGTGCGGCTGGGCGGCTTCTATTCGGTGCCGCACGCACGCGACCTCGAACCGCTCACGCAGATGCTGCGCCGTTCGCTTGACGACGCCCTCGACGCACTGCGAGTGATCACCGAATTCGACTTTCCCGATGTCGAATTCGACCACGAATTTCTCTCGCTGTCCGCCGGAGACCGATACCCCATCGAGAACGGCGCGATCACGCGCAGCAGCGGACCAGCCTTTGAGGTCTCCGATTTCACCGACCACATTGTCGAGACGCAGGTCAAACATTCCACCGCCCTGCACGCCACGTTGAACGGCACGCGGTACCTGACCGGTCCGCTGGCGCGCTATTCACTCAACTCTTCGACGCTGTCCCCCGTCGCCGCCGAGGCCGCCGCGACCGCCGGGCTCGGAACGATCTGCCGCAATCCGTTCCGCAGCATCGTGGTTCGCATTGTCGAGGTGATCTACGCCATCGAAGAGTCACTGCGTATCATCGCTGAATATGATCGGCCGTCGAAGCCGTTTGTCGATGTGCCGGTACGCGCCGGCATCGGGCACGGGGTCAGCGAAGCCCCGCGAGGGCTGCTGTACCACCGTTACGAAATCGACGGTGACGGTCTGATACGGGCGGCGCTGCTCGTGCCGCCGACGTCGCAGAACCAGGTCGCGATCGAGCATGAAATGGCCGCGCTCGTCGCGGCGAATCTGTCACTCGACGACGCACCGTTGACATCGTTGTGCGAGAAAGCGATCCGCAATCATGACCCGTGTATCTCGTGCTCGGCGCACTTCCTGACGCTGACCATCGACCGCACATGACAGGCGGCGTTCTCGTCGTCGGCATCGGCAACGACTATCGATCCGACGACGGGGTGGGTCTGGTGGTCGCCGCCGACGTCGCCGCTCGGCAGCTCCGCGGTGTCGACGTGCGCTCGGCACCACCCGACCCGGGACTGATGCTCGACGCTTGGACAGGACTACCGCTCGTCGTCGTGGTGGATGCGGCCACCGGACCCGGAGCGGTGGCGGGCCGCGTTCGGCGTTGGACTCCCGGCGAAGAACCGCAAAACGCGGTCATCAGCTCACATTCGCTTGGGCTGCCAGAGATCTACGCGTTGGGTCAGACCCTCGGTCGGGTACCCCGCAGATTGGTGGTCATCACTATCGAGGTCGAGGATGTCAGCTACGGTGTCGGGCTATCGGCTGCCGTCGCCGCCGCGGTGCCCGCGGCAATCGAGTCCGTCCTGACCGAACTTCAGCACGCGCAGCTGCCATCGTCTGCCACCCCGCTCTTCGCCGCGGAGGACGCTCATGGCCAAGCAATCACCCGTGTCGATTCCTGAACACGCGATGCCGCGAGACAGACGCGCTCACGGCCCCTCATGCCCGGGTGACTCGACGCGTCATTCGGGGCGATACACCGACCGTCGGGGAGACGACATTCAACCTGTTGCCGTCGCCTACACCAGGAAAGCCGAGCCGTCCATGCGGTGAAGGGCGTCGGTCAGTGAACGTCGTGGGGTCGACGGCAAGGGGTCGGCGTTCACCGGTGCCCACCCCACCCGCAGCATTATCTGAGGGAACTGCTCGCCGCCGAAAACGTCCTCGCGGACCGCCTCCCGGGTGTCGGTGATCTCGAGTACCTCCGAGACCGCACATGAGGCCAATCCCTGACTGGTCGCGGTGAGCATGACCGCGCTGGCGGCTTCACCGGCGCGCAATCGGCACCCAATGTCGTCGGCCGCCGTCCCGAGGGCGAGCAGGACGCCGTTGTCCGGCGCTGCGGGCGTCTCGGCCGGCTGGTCGAGTACGGCACCGGAAAACATCCGGTCCGGCACGATGACGGCGCCATCGACCAACGGAACATTATGTGCGGGTACACCTTCGGCCGCCGCGTGGCGACCGCTCCACGCCATCAGCTCGCCAAGATAGCCGGTATCTGTGCTATGCCTCGTCGCTGCCTGTTCCAGAAGTGCGACAAAGTCGTCGGTGGTCTCGATCCGGCGCATGGTGACACCGAGGCGTGCCGCCCGAGCACCCATCAAGGCGATGTCTCCCATCGCAACCGGCCAAGAGCTGTAGATGCGCCGGTCGGTGCGACGCCGGGGTATGGCCGCTGCCATGGCGATATCGACCTCCGTCGGCGACTCACGGTGCACCTGGACGGACGCCAGGTGGGCAGGATCATCGGGATTCGGGACCCGATGCACGGTTGCCCGCCAACCCAGCGCCGCCAGAGCGACAGTTGCGTGATGCAGGGCGGCCCCGCAACTGACGATCAGGTCGCGCCAGTCCGGATCGGTATGCGGCAGGTGCAACTCGGGGCGCGAATACAGATTGAGGCTATGCCGACCGGCCCGCCACTCCCACGGCTGCGTGTTGTGAATCGACGGCGCACGACCGGCCAACTCCAGGGCCGCACACAGGGTGGCGTCGTCAGGAAAGTTCGTCATCAACCCCACCGCCTTCGCTGTAGTCCGACGAACCGACGATGCCCGGCCACGGCACAGCAGGCCAGAGCCGCAAGTCATCAAAGTTGATGACCCGTAGTCTGCGGGCCTTATCCGGATTTCTCATCGACGAACAACCGAGACATCTGTGTGGTGACGATGCGAATCCGACACTTCCATGCCGCTGGGACTAGTGGGCCCGCAAGCAGGGACTTTCGCCCCTGCGTACCGGCATTTTCTGACGGTAGCGTCGAAACCGTCTCGGCAACCTGACAGGAGCCGGCCATGCCCGAACCAGAATATGTCGCGCCGTCCGTAGTCGTCGGCGTGGACGGTTCACGGTGGGCGATCGAGGCGGCATGTTGGGGCGTCGATGAGGCGATTCGCCGCGACATTCCGCTGCGGTTGGTCTACGCCCTCGACCCGGGAGAAGGCCGCACCGATGATGCCGCGCACCTCGCCCGCCGGTTTGCCGCGGCTCAAACAGCTGTGCGCTGTGCGGCCGCTGCCATCGAGTCGACCGACAAACCGGTCAAGATCGAGGCGGAGATCGTCCATCAACCGGCGCTGCGCGCCCTGCTCGACGCATCCAGAGGCGCCGCACTGTTGTGCGTCGGCGCCATTGGCCTGAACCATTTCCGCGACGGCCACGTCGGCTCGACCGCCACGGCATTGGCGGCAGCGGCACACTGCCCCGTGGCCGTCGTCAGGGGGCACGACCCGGTGCCCTCGGCGCAACGATGGGTGGTCGTCGAGTTGGACGGGTCAACGGGTGATGCCGTGCTGCGGCACGGGTTCGACGAGGCGCGGTCGCGTCGGGCGCCACTGCGAGTCCTGACCATCTGGCGGTCGCGATATCCCGACATCCACGACGACCGCGCCGTCGCCGCAGGAAACCGAGATGCGAAGGCAGCGTTGGAACGTCGCCTGAAGTGCTGGCGCAGTGACTATCCCGATGTCCACGTCAACACTGCCGCTGTGCACGGGAACTCGCTGAGTTACTTGATCGCGCAGGGCACTTCGATTCAGCTCCTGGTGGTGGCGCACGAAGGTGGCCACGGTATCGGAGAACTGCTGGGAGTGGCTGGCACTGCGGTGCTTCAGCGGGCCGATTGCTCAGTCTTGATCTGCGAGCCGCAGAACCGGTTATGAGCTGCAACGTCACCGATCACCAGAGTACGGAGGACACGCCATGGTGAGAGTCTTTCTCGTCGATGATCACGAGGTGGTCCGCCGTGGGCTCATCGACCTCTTGAGCTCCGACCCGGATCTGGAGGTCGTCGGCGAGGCCGGATCAGTCGTCCAGGCGATGGCCCGAATTCCGGCGGCCAAGCCGGACGTCGCCGTTCTCGATGTTCAGCTGCCCGACGGCAACGGTGTCGAGCTGTGCCGCGACTTGCTCTCTGCGCTTGGCGATTTGCGCTGTCTGATGTTGACCTCCTATACGTCCGACGAGGCCATGCTGGACGCCGTCCTGGCGGGCGCCAGCGGATACGTCGTCAAGGACATCAAGGGTTTGGAGCTGGCCCAAGCCATCAAGGACGTCGGCGCAGGACGCTCACTGCTCGACAACCGGGCTGCTGCGGCATTGATGGCCAAGTTGCGTGGCACGACCAAGCGATCCGATCCGCTCTCCGACCTCACCGATCAGGAACGTACATTGCTGAACCTGCTCGGCGAAGGTCTGACCAACAAACAGATCGCCGACCGGATGTTCCTCACCGAGAAGACGGTCAAGAACTACGTCTCACGGCTCCTTGCGAAGCTCGGTATGGAGCGCCGCACGCAGGCTGCCGTTTTCATCGCCAAACTGGACCAACCCGCCCGCGAACACAGCGGTTATTAGCCTCGGCCGGCCAGGATCGGCCCTGCGCAGTTCAGCTCCGTACCAACAGAACCGAGCAGTCCGGATATCCCAGGATGGGATGGCAGTTGGGCACACCGAGCGAGGTGATCACCTCGGCATCCAACTTGCCGACCACCGCGAGACCGGTATATCCGTTCCGCGAATTGCCGTCGCGCTCATCGACCCAACCAGTGCCGCCCGAGACCGTTTCCACGTGAACATCGGGATACCGCCGAATCCAGCTGTCTACCCGTCGATCGATCTGGCGAACAGTCGCTTCGCGCAATCGCCCTTCCTCCATTGCCAGGTGCACGACATCGTCGTTGTCTGTCTCATCGGAGAGCACCACCGACACGACTCCCCCGACACGTGCGCTGCCGTCATCACCACTGCGGATGATGGCCACCGGACATCGAGCGAATTCGGCCAGGTGACTGGCCGTTTCACCGAAAAGTCGGCCCGCCGCGCAATGTGGCGGGCGCGCACCGATACACACCATGGAAGCGTGGACGGACTCGCGTTCCAGCATGGTCCCCGCGGGTCCAACAACCAATGCCGTCTCGATGCACAAAGTGGGACGGATACTTTCGGCCATGTCGTGAGCCTCGACAAGCACGGCGTCGCACTCATCAGCAGCGCCGCCCGGAGGTGCGGGGGGTGCCGCATGAACCAGTCGCAACGCCACCGCACGGGAGGCGGCTTCGGCCACCGCCCAGCTCACCGCATTGAGCGACCATCGGGATCCATCGACACCCACTACAACCGCCCCAGGCAGTTCAACGGCGTGAACGTCCATACATGCGGACGTTACCGATCGTGATGCGGCATGCGTGAGGGTCTTTCGTCGTCGGTAGATTCCGTTCCCCGCTGCCGCGTTGAAGCCGCGCGGAGGACTTTGTCCTCTAACCGAACCCACCCACCGACGAGACGATGGTCGTCCGTGAAGAATCGAGGTAATGCCCCGTGGCCGAAAGATCTCCGATCACCGTCGATCGGCGCTATCACGACGCGATGCTGTTCAACCTCGACGGCATCCTCGCCGAGGATGGGACCCGGTCGCGCAACGCTGACGCTGTTCCGAGCACCGTCGTCCCCTTATTACGCCAGCTCCGTGACCTTGGCGTCGGCGCAGGCGCCTACTCGACCACCTCGGACTGCGCCGAGCTTCTGCAAACGACAGGGCTCTCCGATTTGTTCTCCGCGCACGCGGACGGCACCCTCATCGCGGCACCGGGCGCCGCCGGCACACCGGATCCGGCGCCGCTGCTCGCGTTAGCCCGACAGCTCGGTGCTCGGCCCGAGCGATGCGTGGTGGTGGACAACAGCTGCACGACGATCGCAGCCGCCCGGGCCGGCGGCTTCGCGATGATCGTGGGGACCACGCAGGGCGATGGCGAAGCACAACAGTTGGCTGCCGGAGCCGATGTCGTGGTGGGCGATCCCGCCGATGTCGAAATTCGCACCAATGACCTCAGGGTCTCGGCACTCCCGCACGCATTGCGCAGCATCGCTCAACTCAAGTCGGTGCTCCAAGGGCGCTCCCCGGCCTTCTTCGTCGACTTCGACGGCACGGTGTCCGACATCGTCGACGACCCCGCCGCCGCGACGCTCACCAACGGTGCCGCACATGCCTTGACCGCACTGAGTGCAGTGTGTCCCGTCGCGATCGTCAGCGGCCGCGCGCTGAGCGACATCCGTTCGAGGGTGGGCCTTCCCGGCCTGTGGTACGCGGGGACGCATGGCACGGAACTCCTCGGGCCTGACGGCCAGATGTATCGCCATCCCATCGCCGATGAATCCGTGCGTCTCTTGCAGCAGGCCACCGAAGACTTGGCCTCCGTGCTCAACCCTATCGACGGTGTCACGATCGAGGACAAGCAGCTATCGGTGGCCGTGCACTTCCGCATGGCCGCGCCCGACCGTGTGTCAGACGTTCTCGCGGAGGTTTACAACGTCGGCCGGCGTCACGATCTACAGGTCACCCACGGCCGCAAAGTAATCGAACTGCGCCCGCAGGAAAAGTGGGACAAGGGTGATGCCGTCAACTGGATCGTCGATCACCTCAATCCGCCGAACGCCATCCTGCCGATCTACCTGGGCGATGACCTCACCGATGAGGATGCGTTCGAAGCCATCAAACACAACGGCATCGGAGTCCTGATACGACACAATGAGGACGGTGACCGCTGCAGCGCAGCGGATTTCGCCGTCAATTCCCCTCACGAAGTCAGCCTTCTGCTCAAGCGCCTAGCAGGTGAGCTGGCTCCCGCGGCACCACCGGACGCCGACGGTTGGACGCTGGTCTACGAGGCCTATCAACCCGAAGACGAACGTCTGCGTGAGGCGCTGTGCGCCGTCGGCAACGGTTATCTGGTGACGCGCGCGGCCGCACCCGAGGCGCGCCGGGGACCAGCCCACTATGCCGGCACCTACGTGGCCGGGGTGTACAACCGCCTGACCGACGTCATCCGCGGTGTGAGCATCAGCAATGAGAGCATCGTCAACCTGCCCAACTGGATTCCCCTGACGTTCCGTATCGACGATGGCCCCTGGTTCGACATCGACCGTGTCGACGTGCTGTCCTACCGGCAGACGATGGACATCAGGCATTCAGAATCGAGACGCGAGCTACGCTTTCGCGACAACGCGGGGCGGTGCACATCGCTGACGCAACGACGTTTCGCCTCGATGCACGATCCTCATGTGTGCGCGCTGCAGACAACGCTGGTCGCCGAGAACTGGTCCGGCACCATCGACATACGCTCGACGGTCGACGCCACCGTCACTAACTGCGGGGTCTCGCGCTACGAGTCTCTGTCGGGGCAGCACCTCGGTGACATCAACATCAGTGAATTGGGTGAAGGGTCCGTTCTGGTCGACGCCCTCACGGTTCAGTCGCGAATTCCGATCGCAGTGGCCACCCATACCAACGTGTGGTGTGGCGACCGGCGTGCAACCACAACCTCTCGCTTCCGCGATCGGCCCGACTCCGCCGGACACGAGATCACCACCGACGTGATCGCTGGCCAGCCGTTGTCCGTGGACAAAGTCGCGGTCGTCTTCACCGGACACGATCGCGCGATATCGGTGCCCAGTGAGGCCGCGACGAACCGGCTGACGGAATTGGGTTCCTATGCAGAGCTCTTCGATGCCCACCGTGCCATGTGGCTGCAGTTGTGGCGGAAGTTTGATTTTTCCATCGGAGGCTCGGCGCAATCCGACCAACAAATCCTACGGCTGCACATCATGCATCTGCTGCAGTCGGTCTCGGGCTACACCGCCGATCTCGATGTCGGCGCACCAGCGCGCGGCCTGCACGGTGAGGCGTACCGTGGGCACATCTTCTGGGACTCGATGTTCATCGCTCCGCTTCTCACGCTTCGCGTCCCACAGATATCGCGATCCATGTTGGGCTACCGGAGCCGGCGACTTCCGGAGGCCCGTCGCGCCGCGCGTGCCGCGGGATATGACGGCGCGATGTACCCGTGGCAATCCGGCAGCGATGGCCGCGAGGAAAGCCAGCAGATGCATCTCAATCCGATGTCCGGGCGGTGGCAGCCGGACAGCAGCCACCTCGCGCATCACATCGGCTCGGCCATCGCCTACAACGTCTGGCAGTACTACCAGATCACCGGCGACCGCCAATACTTGATCGACGAGGGAGCGGAGCTCCTAGTTGAGATCGCCCGCTTCTGGGCCAGTCGCGCCCGGTATGACGGCGACCGGGGCCGCTTCGTCATCGACGGGGTGATCGGTCCTGACGAGTTTCACTCCGGTTATCCCGACCGACCGCACAGCGGCGTCGACAACAACGCCTACACCAATGTGATGGCGGTGTGGGTGATTCTGCGCGCCCTCGATGTCCTGCAGAAGCTGCCGTTGCCCGATCGGCTGGATCTTCTCGATCGGTTGAACATCTCCAGAGCTGAACTCGCACAGTGGGAATCGGTCAGCCGGCGGATGTATGTGCCCTTCCATGATGAAGTGATCAGCCAGTTCGAGGGCTATGACGATCTCAAGGAACTCGACTGGTCGGCCTACCGCAAGCGGTACGCCGACATCGGCCGCCTGGACCGGATTCTTGAAGCGGAGAATGACGACGTCAACCGATACAAGGCGAGCAAGCAGGCCGACGTCCTCATGCTGTTCTACCTGCTGTCCGCCGACGAGTTACGGGGGCTCTTGACGCGCCTGGGTTATCAGTTTCTGCCCCACCAGATTCCACGAACGATCGATTACTACACAGCGCGGACATCACACGGGTCCACGCTGAGCGCGGTCGTGCACGCATGGGTGTCAGCGCGAGGCAACCGCGAGCAAGCCCTGCAGTATTTTCACCAGGTCCTGCGCTCGGACATCGCCGACGTCCAGGGCGGTTCCACAGCCGAGGGAGTGCATCTGGCCGCGATGGCCGGCAGCATCGACCTGCTACAGCGGTGTTTCACGGGCCTGGAAACTCGCGGCGACCGGTTGGTACTCGGTCCGATGTGGCCCGAGAGCGACGGCCCGCTGGCCAGCTCACTCTGGTATCGCGGACATCGCCTGCATCTTGTCATCAACGGCCGCAGAGCAGACGTCACCGCCGACCCGACGGGAGCACCGACGATCGAGGTGGAATGCCGTGGCCGCATCCATCGCCTTGCCTCGGGACAGACCATCCACATCAAGTGAACCAGGTTCGGCGGCGCCCGTTTTTGTCTTACCCATGTTGCGCTCCTTGTTCGGCACGGCAGCGGGTGAATCTCTGGCAGGGCCGATCGCACCACCAAACGGAGTCCTTGCTCAGAGCACGACGTCACTGCAGTCAGCGACCGTCGGCGTCGCAGCCTCGACACGGCCGAGGTAGCGCTCGACCACGTCCTTGTCGATCGCAGACGTACCTGCTGTCTGCAGCTTCGCCGTAGCAGCCGCGATGCCGTAGCGCACCGCCGCATCCAAACCCCACCCACGAGACATCGCGACAACGATCCCGGCCACCATTGCGTCTCCGGCCCCGACCCCGCTGACGGTGGGAACGGCGATAGAGGCGAAGCGACAGCTCTGCTCGCGCGTGACGAGCAACGCGCCATCGGCGCCGAGAGACACCACGATCACGTCGGCGACGCCACGCTCGATCAACTCCCGAGCAGCATCCGTCTGCTCGGCCTCGGTGACCAGTTGCCGCCCGACGCACTCACGCAACTCACGCACACTGGGCTTCAGTAAGAACACGCCCGATGTGATGTGCCTAAGGCCCCCACCGGAGGTGTCGAGTATCAGGCGGATGTGTAGCCGCCGGCACAGATCAGCCACCCGCTGATAGAAGTCGGTCGGGACACCCGGCGGCAAGCTGCCGCTAGCGACCACGAATTCAGCTCCCGCTGCTACAGTTCCGAGCATTTCGAGACAGCGAGATTGCTCCTCGGCGGTAAGCACCGGGCCGGGCAGCACCAACCGATACTGCCGCCCCGTCGAGCTTTCGTTGACCGTGAAGCTCTGCCTGGTGACGCCATGGACCGCGACGACGATGCTCGGCACCCGCGCGGCGTCGAGGAACTCCACCACGTGAGCTCCTGTCGGACCGCCCGAGGTGAGTACGGCACAGACATCCGCACCGAGTGCGCGCGCGAAGCGGGCCACGTTGACACCACCACCACCCGCATCGTACGTCTCTGTGTGGCAACGGATCTTGTCTGTGGGCACGACACGCTCAGCCTCCGCGGTCACGTCCAGTGCCGGATTCATCGTCAGGGTGACGATCAACGGCCCGTTCACAGGCCGGTCGGGTAGGTTTCGGGTGCCTCGCCGTCGACCCAGACACTGTTGCGCTCCAACGGTTCCAGGGCAGTCGTGCGATCAATGTGAATGATGGCGTCGAACTGATCACCCGGTCGGACGTGGTAGTAGTGGCTCTGCCGTTCGGTAGCGGGCTGATAGATGACCCCGATCGCGCGGCCGAGACGAACAGTGTCCAGCGGTTGGGCCGCTTCACGACAGACCAGGGCCGACACCACGAACTCGGGACGGTCGACCTCATGTAGCAGTTCCTCGATGCTGCCGTTGAGCGCCGGCCGGACCACCTTCCGTTCGGCCACGGCACCCCATTCACTCGCCGCGGTGACCGTGCCCGAGTACGTCGTGAATCCGATCAACACCCCCGGCTCGCCATAGCCCTCCCGGACCAGCTGCCCCAGCGTCAACTGCCCGTCGGCGCCCACCTCGGTGGCGCGGGCGTCACCGACATGAGAGTTGTGTGCCCACACCACGATTCGAGCCGGTTCGCCGTCCTGGTGATGCAGGTGGGCCCGTAACGCTTTCAAGGTCTGGAACATGTGCTGATCCCGCAGATTCCATGAGGAAACCCGGCTGCCGAACATCGACCGGTAATAGACCTCGGCGTTGCGGACGGTCTGCGCATTCTGCTGCGCGTAGAACAGTTCGTCTTCGGCGAGAAGTCCGTCACGGCGAGCATACTGCAGGCCGGTCCGCTGCAGTTCGACCAACTGGTCCACCACCTGCCGCTCGCAGGACATCCCGGCGCCGAATGCGGCGGCGAAGCCGTAGGCCTGACCGTCGTCGGCGCCGGCGTGATCGAAACAGGCGTAGCGTTCTCGCGCCCGTTGCGCTGCGTCGGGGTCCACGTTCTCCAGGTAGTCGATGACCTCCTGCATCGACCGATGCAAGCTGTAGAGATCCAACCCGTAGAACCCCGCCTCACGCCGACCGTCGGCGCGGCACCGCGCGTTGTGGTTGCGCAGCCAGCCCGCGAAGTTCCGGACGGTCGTGTTGCGCCACATCCACGCCGGGAAGCGCTCGAAACCCTTCAAGGCGTCGTCGGCCGACGCATCGTCACCACGGCCGCGGACATACCGATTCACCCGGTACGCGTCGGGCCAGTCGGCTTCAACGGCCACCGCGCAGAAGCCCTTCTCTTCGATCAACCACTTGGTGATCTCGGCTCGCGCCTCGTAGAACTCACGAGTGCCGTGCGAGCTTTCACCGATCAGCACGACTCGCGCATCACCGACGATCTCCTCGAGCGCCTCCCGCGGCGGCACGCCGGAGGGCGCATCAACCGCACAGCGGCCGATCACCTCTGCGGGCGTTTCAGCGATGCGCAGCCGTGCGGTGCCTATGCCAACAGTTGGAGTGGCAAGCAGATCCCGCACCTCGGCGTCAGTGACCTGCTCGAAGTTCCAGAACGACTCCCCCACCGCCAGGAACGGGGTGGGCATCGAGGCGCAGACGAGATCATCGACCAGACCGGCGAATTCGCGGCAGGTCGATTGCGGAGCGGCAGGCACGGCCACCACGATCTCTGCGGGCTCCATCTCCCGCAGTGCCTGCACCGCGGCGAGCATGCTCGATCCGGTTGCCAGACCGTCGTCAACCAGGATGACGGTTTTGCCAGCCAGATCTAATGGTGGGCGTCCGCCACGATACGCACCCTCACGTCGGTTCAACTCGCGGGCTTCGCGCTCGGTGACATCGCGTAAGTCCTGCGTCGTCACCCGCAGCGCACGAATGACGTCATCATTGACTACCACCCGGCCGCCGGAAGCCAGCGCGCCCATCGCGAACTCACTGTGCCCTGGTGCGCCCAGCTTGCGCACAATGAAGGTGTCCAGTGGAACCCCCAGCGCTGCGGCAACTTCCCAGGCCACCGGCACACCGCCGCGGGCCAGACCAAGCACCACGACACCGTCACGGCCGCGGTAACCGTCTAACAACTGCGCCAGAACGCGCCCAGCTTACCGGCGATCACGAAACACTCGTCGCGGATGTCGCTGCGACGTCGTTCGAGCAGTGGTCATGGGTCACTCCGTTCCTATTTCGGTGCGTTCCGACGGTTCAACCGCGAAACTCGAGCACGTCTGGCAGCGCCCGGCGCGGGGTGGCCGGTGGCAACTGCGCGACCACCGGCGCCAACCCGATACGGATCAGCAGTTGTGGATCGTCTTCGGCGCCGGTCAGTGCGCGGACCACGTCGCGGCTGGCCTCCAGTTCGGTGATGTGGGTCAGCGTGCAGGTGGCCAATCCCGCCAAGGTGGCTTCCAGCAGCACATCGGAGAGCACCTCGCCGCAGTCCAAGGCATCACGGCGCGAGTCTGCGTAGGTCGACAGCACCACGATTGTGGAGCGATCGTAAGGGACCTCTGGCCTCCCGTCGGGGTGCTCGGTCACCGGGAAGGCGCGGGCGACGTCAACTCGATCACGTTCGGCGACCGATACCAGGCTGCTGTAGGGAATTCCGCTGGAAACCTCATATGGCGCTGTCCACCAGGATAATTCGGCATGATAGGTGGCGTCGTACCGGCGCAGCGCCTCGGTCAGCCGGGAGGCCTCGGCCAGTTGCGGACGCGCCGAGTCGGGCAGCACGCGTAGCGTCACCCGGTCGGTGTCGACAGTGGAGCGCAATAGCGATTCGAAAGACGCCCAATCCGGCGGCGGCGCCAGCGGTAACCGATCGGTACGTCGGGCCCAGATCGCATCAGCGCGCCTGCGCATCGGATCGGTGACGAGTTCCAGCGCGCTGAAGTCGATCGTCGCAAGGTGGTCGAGGTCATTCGGGTTGGGAAATCGCGAGATGATCGCTTGCCAGCCTGCGGCAGTGACGGCCACCTGGAGATGGTCGAGGGCGGCGCCGCAGCTGATGACGGCTTGGCGACCGGATCGGTCGGTTGCATGCGGCACCCGACTGGCGTCGAGAAAGAGTTTCAGTGAAGGTCCTTCGGCGACCCACTGCCACGGCTGGCTGTTGTGCACCGAGGGTGCCCGGCACGCCAACTTCACCGCCCTTATGATCATCTGGCGATCGAGCGCCGACATGGCCATGGACAATCACCGCCTCCTGTCTGCGACGACACTATGTCCGCGCCGCCCGCAGGCCAGGAGTCGGAAGTCATCTCGCTGGGAACCAACCTCAAAGGCCTTTGTGCTCTCAATGCGGGGACCTTGCACCCAGATGGAGTGGCCGGATGACCGCTATGGGCATCTTGCCTATCAGGCCAGGATCGATCTATGGCATGGCACCCGCGAATCGCAGAGACGCACACGGGGATGGTGTTCTTGGTCGGCGACCGGGCCTACAAGATCAAGAAGTCCGTCGTCACCGATTTTCTGGACTTCTCCACCGTCGACCGCCGCGAAGCCGCCTGCTCGAGCGAAGTGACGCTCAACCGCCGCCTGGCGCCCGACAGTTACCTCGGTGTCGCACATTTCACCGCCCCCGGTGAGGATGCCGAGCCGGTGATCGTCATGCGACGCCATCCTGACGAGCTACGGCTGCAGACCATGGTGCGCCACGGTGAACCGGTAGAGGACCATCTGGCGGAAGTGGCCCTGGTGCTGTCGCGATTCCACGCCGTAGCGCGCCGAGGCCGGGAGGTGGATGCCCAAGGTCGGGTGGACGCGATCGCCGCTCGCTGGCAAGAGAACATTGCGGAGCTTCAGCGCTACGCCGAGAGCAAAGACCTGGGTATCGATCCGGATGTGGTTGCTGAAATCCAGCAGCTCTCAGGTCGTTTCATAGCCGGACGCTCGGTTCTGCTTTCCCGACGGATCAGTGAACACAGAATCGTCGACGGTCACGGCGACCTGCGGGCCGACGACATCTTCTGCTTGCCGGATGGTCCGGCACTACTGGACTGCCTCGAGTTCGACGATCGCCTGCGTCACATCGACGTCGTCGACGATGCGGCATTCCTGGCGATGGATCTGGAGTTTCTTCGCCGCGCCGACCTGGCCGCATTGTTTGTACGCGAGTACACAAAGGCATCTCACGAAGATGCGCCGGACTCGTTGTGGCACTTCTACATTTCCTATCGAGCGGTTGTCCGCGCCAAGGTCGACTGCATCCGCCACATCCAGCAGGGTGGCGGTGGCAGCGCCGTCGAGGATGCAGGACACCATCTGGCGATCGCCCTCGACCATTTGCGCACAGGAGCGGTCCGGCTGATCCTGGTGGGTGGTGGCCCCGGCACAGGCAAGACCACGCTGTCGCGCGCGCTGGGTGAAGAGATCGGCGCACACGTGATCTCCACCGACGACGTGCGTGCCGAGATGGTTCGCATCGGCGAGATCGCCGGGACACCAGGAGTTCTCGACGAAGGTCTCTACACCCCGGAGAACATCGACGCAGTGTACGCCGGTGTGCTCCGCCGGGCCCATCTGAGTCTGTGCGAAGGCCGAAATGTTGTCCTCGACGGCACCTGGCACGATCAGCGCCATCGCGCGCTTGCGCGACGAATCGCCAGCGAAAGCGGCGCGGTAGAGATCGAGTTGGCCTGCACTGCCCCACTCGACGCGACCGTCTCCCGAGTCAGTGGCCGCGTGCAGACCACGTCGCAGGTGACGCCCGAAATCACGGTCGCTCTGGCCCATCGCGGCGACGAGGTCTGGCCAGAGGCACACCGAATCGAAACCGCCGGCCCGCAAGCCGATTCCCTGGCGCAGGCAAAGGAAATCTGCGCGCTAGCCGTTTGACTCACTCCCGCAATTGGAGGCAATCCCCGATGCCGAACCGCTATGTCGAAGACATCAGCAATCTCAGGATGAGCGACGCGGAGGAAGCCGGCGGCAAGGGCGCCAACCTCGGCGAGATGGTTGCCGCGGCGTTGCCGGTACCGCCGGGTTTCGTGCTGCTGCGAGACTGCTACCGGGCCTCGATGGCCGCCGGCGGAGTCGCCGAAGAGCTCAACGCCGCCCACCGCGCCGCACTGGCCGCCGTCCGGTCCGAGGAACTCACCGACATGTGCCATCGCATGCAGGCGTTGGTGGCCAAAGCCGGTATGTCCGATGAGGTTCGCGAACTCGTACTGTCCGCGTACCGTCGTCTCGGCCCGGACGCGGTGGTGGCAGTGCGGTCCTCGGCAACCGGTGAAGACGGCCGGGATGCGTCGTTCGCCGGGATGAACGCCACCATCACCAATGTCGGCACCGAACAACAACTGCTTGACGCAGTGGGCGAATGCTGGGCATCACTGTTCAGCCCGCGAGTGGTCACCTACCGCGCCAGCCGCAATTTTACCGGCGACCCGGCAATGGCGGTCGTAGTGCAGCGCATGATCGCGTCCGAACGCGCCGGTGTCGCCTTCACCGCCGATCCCACGACGGGTTCGCGTGATCGCGTGGTCGTCGAAGCCGCCTTCGGGCAGGGCGAGGTTGTGGTATCCGGATCCGTGGAGCCCGACACCTATGTCGTCGCCAAAGACACCGGCGAGATCGTCTCCCAGCGCCTAGGCGAGAAGTCGATGAAGATCATTCGGGGCTCCGACGGCAGGGACCAGCAGGTCATGTTGCCCGAAGCCGAAGCTCGAGCACAGGTGCTGACCGAAGATGAGCTGCGCGACATCGTCGCGATGGCCATCGCGAGCGAACGGCACAGCGGCTGTCCGCAGGACACCGAGTGGGCGATTGCGGAAGGAAAAGTCTGGATGCTGCAGACGCGGCCGATCACCACGCTGCACCCGACCACCACGGCGGAATCGAATGCCCACGCGGTCATCGCACGCGGTCTACCCGCGGCCCCGGGACAGGCCACGGGCGCGGTCCGGGTGCTGAGCAACCCCGCCGAGGGCAGCGCACTTCTCGACGGTGAGGTGCTGGTGGCCAAGATGACCAACCCCGACTGGTTGCCGACCATGCGTCGGGCATCGGCACTGGTGACCGACACCGGCGGGATGACCTGTCACGCCGCGATCGTTGCCCGCGAGCTGGGCGTGCCGTGCATCGTCGGCGCTCGCACCGCGACCACGGATCTCGAGGCCGGCGCCGTCGTAACGGTCGACGGTACCCATGGTCAGGTA
The DNA here is from genome assembly GCA_023415515.1 of Actinomycetes bacterium. Lineage (GTDB taxonomy): Bacteria > Actinomycetota > Actinomycetes > Mycobacteriales > Mycobacteriaceae > Mycobacterium. The sequence goes on along the minus strand of JAEZKH010000464.1, from coordinate 902 downwards.
CTTGCCGGCCGCGCGGTCGGCGGAGCGCAGAGCACACCACTCGTCGAATCGACGACCGCTGCGGCTGCCTCGTCGGAGGTCACCGCGACGAAGATTTACGTCAACCTCGCCATGCCGGAGAGCGCCCAACGGGTCGCCGCCCAGGATGTGGACGGAGTGGGACTACTGCGCGCGGAGTTCATCCTCACCGATGCACTGTCCAATCGACACCCCCGCGACCTGATCGCCCGGGGTGAGGAAGAGTCACTGGTGAACTCGCTCGCAACCGCGGTCGGTCAGATCGCGTCGGCATTCGCCCCACGACCGGTCGTGTACCGTGCCAGCGACTTCCGCACCAACGAGTTCCGCGGCCTGCAAGGCGGGGAGGCATACGAACCGATCGAGCACAACCCGATGATCGGCTACCGTGGCTGCTACCGCTACATCAGGGAGCCCGATGTCTTCGGCCTGGAACTGCGGGCGCTGGCACGGGTGCGGCAGGAATTCCCGAACCTCCACTTGATGGTTCCGTTCGTCCGGACGAAGTGGGAGCTCGAAGAGTGCTTGTCGTTGGTCGACTCCAGTCCCCTCGGCCGTCAGCGCGGCTTGCACCGCTGGGTGATGGCCGAGGTGCCCTCGGTGCTGTATTGGCTACCGGAGTATGTGGGAATGGGCATCGACGGTGTATCGATCGGCAGCAATGACTTGACCCAGTTGACGTTGGGTGTCGATCGTGACTCCGATGTCTGCGCTGACCTGTTCGACGAGTCGGACGGGGCGGTGCTCGACGCGATCGGGCAGATCATCTCCACCGCCCGCCGATCGGGGATCACCTCGTCGCTGTGCGGCCAGGCACCCTCGGCCAAACCGGCGTTCGCCGAACATCTTGTGCGGATGGGTATCACGTCGATCTCGGTCAATCC
>JAEZKH010000442.1 GCA_023415515.1 Actinomycetes bacterium | reverse complement strand
GTGAAAACCTGCGCTGCGCGCAGGTTTTCACGCCGAAAGCACCTCGCGGGTGAGCAGTGACGCGATCGTGTCGAGCGCCCTCGACTCCTCGATCGCGCGGCCGAGACGGGCTGCGGCTTCGCGGCATTCGTGGGTCGCATCGACCGCGGCGGCGATCGCCGACGGTGTCGGATGCGCGGTTCCCACATTGACGCCGACGCCCGCCCATTCGACGCGGGCCGCCACTTCGGCCTTGTCCGCGGTCTCGCCCGCGACGACGACCGGGATGCCGTACCGCAGCGCGTGCTGCACACCGCCGTAGCCGCCATTGGTGATGACCACATCGACGTGCGGCAACAACGCTGAATACGGAATCCATTCGGCAACATGGGCATTCGACGGAACATCCGACAGAAGTCGCAATCCACCGTGACCGGTTGTCGCCACCACGACCACTCCGGCGACATCGGCGAACGCCTCGAGCGTCGGCGCGATCAACTGGTCGAGGTTGCCGTTGTCCAACGTGCCCTGTGTCACGTGCACAACGGTTTCCGCGCGCAATACATCGTCCCACCACTGCGGTGGCTCGAAGGCGCAGGCGTCGTCGTCCCGAACGACGGGGCCGACGTAGCTGACGTTCGCGGGCAGGTCGGTGCGCGGATATTCGAATTCCGGAATCGTCAACTGCAGCATCCGGTCGGCCAACCGCGGCCAGTCCAGCAGTGGGACCCCGACCGGTGCGGCGCCGACATCGTTCAGTGCGGAGTTCAACTCGTCGTGAACGTCGCGGAACATGACGTGACGCACGACGGCGTGCATGCCGCGGTAGTCCATTCCCTGCCGCGGAATCCACGACATCCCGAACGGCGGAGTATCGGTGCTCGACAACGTGAGCGGGCCGACCCCGCAGACGAAGACAGTCGGCCTCGGCTCGTCTGACGTGAGCAACGGCAGCGCACCGGTGAATGCGAGATCGGCGAAAACCGCATCGGCGGGTTCGGCGTCGAGCAGGCCGACGAGGGCATGGTGCTGCGCGACGAATGGGTCGACGAAGGTCGTCCGAATGTCGGCCTTACCGATCAGATATCGCCGAATCAGGTTCGGCAGCAATCGATTCGGCATCGACAGGGGGCCGGGCGTCTGCGGGCATGCGGCGGGCGGTAGCGGCTCGAACCGAAGGCCTTCGCGATCGACGAGGTGCCGGTGTGCCTCGTCGGTCAGCACGGTGACCGCGTGACCCTCCCGTCGCAGCCGGTCACCGATCAGCGCCATCGGCAGCACATGACCCGTCAGCGGACTGACCGCAATGATGATTCGAGCCAACAACCCATCCTCAGTGTCCACAGTGGCGACGGGCACCGAACCGCCCTCGTCTTGACACCAGCCTTCCATACCGCAGCGGCTTCGCTGGCAGCTGCCTGAATGATCGCTGAGGCAGTACGAATGATCTTGTTGGCTAAAGCTTTCCGGTGTGATCGCCGCGCCGTTCACGAATGAGGTGTATAACGCAATTTATGGGGCATAACCGGTAAGTGAACGCAAGGAGTGCCAGCATGAACATCGTTGATGGCGCTGTCCGCGTCGTGACCAGAACCGCGGACGCCACGACGGCGGCCGCCGGAGCGGTGGGTGGCGCAGCGGTCAGCGGCGTAGTGGGCGGCCTCCAAGGGGTGGCGTCTGGCGTCCGGAGTGGCATTGACAACGGCAGCCATTCGTCGGCGGCCGCGGCTCTGACCTTGGCAGCCGTCGGTGCCGCCGGATTGGTGGAGTGGCCTGTTCTGCTGGCGGTCGGGGGCACAGCCCTGCTGGTGCACAGGCTGAGTCAGCAGTCAGACGGCCAGCGGCCGACGGCCGACTCTGCTGACCGGGCAGGAACTTCTTCGAGGGCGGCCGGCAATGGACGGCCCGCGGCGGCGAGGACCTCCAGGGCCAGGCCCGCGGCCGCGAAGACCTCCAGGTCCAGGCCTGCGAAGGCGAAGAAGGCCGCTCCCAGGACGTCTGCGAGAACGCGGCAGACCTCCACCAAGTGAGGTTGCCCGTCGGGTCGCTGGTTCTTCGCGCCTCCACCGCCGCCGTGGCTCCCGTTGCGGTCGGACTGGCCTGCGCGGCGACCGCCGTGGAGACGGGGGTACGGATGGGGTCCGTGCCGACGCGGCTGATGAACCGGCTGGCATCGCAGGACCCCGCTGAATCCGCACTCGGCGCGGTCAAGGAGTTGGTCGCCGGTAAGCCGGTGCGACGGTGCTGGTCCGGCCACGGCCGTTGCTGGGTCGAGGTGCGTGGTCTGCACGGCGAAACGGGCAGGCAGGTCGGAGCGGGCGTACTTCGCGGCATCCGCAACGTCGCCGGTGTGAAATCAGCCGAACTCAACTATCCGTTGTCGCGGGTCGTGGTGGCCTTCGACGAGCCGGAGCCGACGCTGACCCGACTCTGTATGGCCGTGGCAGAGGCAGAACAGCGGTATCGACCCGCCCGGGCCGAGAAGGCCTTCGAGTCGCCGACGGATCTGCCTGCCGACGGTGCGGTGCTGACCGGCAAGATGCTCGCGACGGCCGCCACCGGCGTGAGCCTCTGCGTGTCGGTGGCGGGGCGGGCGTTCATGTGGCCGAGGTTGCCCTCGAGCCTCGCCGCCGCGATCACCGTCGTCGACTATCAACCGCGGTTGCGCGCGGTGATCGAGCGCCAACTGGGCGAGGACTCAGCCGACACGGTGCTCGCGATCGCGGCTGCCACCGTGTACGCGTTGACTCTGTCCCCCGCTTCGGTGGCCGTGGAACTTCTTCGGAACCTGGGACAGATCGGCGAGGGTTTGGCCGCCGCGCGGGCGTGGGAGGCGTTCGAGCCGGCTCTGGCAGCCCAAGCCGAATGCATCGACGCGATGGCTGGGTTGCATAGGCCGCGTCCGGTGGCGGCGGGGATCGTGGAACGGCACGCCGAGCGAAGCGGCGTGGCCCAGGCAGCGGCCGCCGTCCTCGTCGGAGTGGTCACCCGCAACCCCGGCGCCGCGGCCACGGCCGCGATCGTGACGGCGCCGAAGGCGGGGCGTAACGCGCGCGAAGCGTTTGCGAGCACCCTCATCCGCGGACTCGCCGACCGGCACGGCGTGCTTCCGTTGCGGCCGAAGGCGATTCGCATGCTCGATCGAATCGACGCCGTGGTGGTCGACCCGAAGGTGCTGATCGGCTCGGCACTGCGTGTCGGCGAGCTCAGGAACACCGATGAGCGGCACCGGGCCGTCGTCTGGCGTTGGGCTCAGGAGCGGTTGGAGCGCGGCGAACTCGGCGCGGGATGGCATGATGCGCCGGTCGATTCCGCAGGCGGAAAGAACGGTCGAGCGCGCGGGCAAGTGTTGGTCCGGCACGCGCAACGTCCACTGGCGCAGGCCCTGCTGGCCGAGATCCGGAATGCGGGAGCCGAGGTCGTTTCGGCGGAATCCGATGAGTTGGGTGACTTGCGCTCGTCCTGCGACGAACTGTGGGGCGCCTCCGACGTCTCCGGCGACGCCGACGACATGGACTCGGCGCTTGCCCGGGCAGTCGACGATCTGCAACGGGCCGGCAGGACGGTGGCGGTGGTCTCGACCGGCGCCGCGCACGCACTCGCCGCAGCGGACCTCGCCATCGGGCTGTTCGACACGCACGCCACCGTCCCGTGGCATGCCCACGTGATGGCCGAGGATCTCGAGGCGGTGTGGCGGATACTGCACGCGCTGCCTGCCGCACGACGGGCGAGTCGGCGCGGCGTCGAATTGGCGACCAGCGGCACGCTGCTGGGATCGCTTCTGATGATTCCGGGCGTGCGTGGCCTCGGTCCCGGCCCGGTGGTCGCCGGTGCAGGCGTTGCACTGGCGACCGGCCACTGGGCGGCGCGGGGCGTCCTCAACGATGTCGCGCCGTCGCCCGCCCCCCTGCAGGACTGGCACGCCATGGCGCCAGACCGTGTGCGCAAGGAACTGTCTTCTCAAGCGCCACAGGGTGATTCGCGATCTACGGTGACGAAGTCGACGAGGCGGCCGGGTTCGTCCGCCATGTCGGTGCGCAGTCCAGCCGCCGAGTTCGTCACGGCACTGCGCGGCGAACTGTCCGACCCCCTCACGCCGGTGCTGGCCGTCGGGTCGGCCGCCAGCGCCCTGCTCGGGTCACCCGTCGACGCTGTCCTCGTCGGGTCCGTCCTGACGGGCAACGCCATCCTGGCGGCGACGCAGCAGGTTCGCGCAGAGCGATTGCTACAGCGACTGCTCGCGGTGCAGGATCCGCCGGCACGACGCGTGGTCGACGGCGCAGACCCGACCTACGAGAATGTCGACGCGACACAGCTGCACCTGGGCGACCTGATCGAGGTACGGCCCGGTGAAGTGGTGCCCGCCGACGCGCGCATCGTCGAATCGGTCGACGTGGAGGCCGACGAGTCTGCGCTGACGGGCGAATCGCTCCCCGTCGCCAAACAGGTCGAGGCCACCCCCGGCGCCATCCTGGCCGAGCGAAGCTGCATGCTGCACGCCGGTACGACGGTGGTGGCAGGACGAGCCGTTGGTGTCGTCACCGCGGTCGGGTCGCAGACGCAGGTGCGCCGAGCCGCGGAGATCCCGCGTGGCGAAGCCTCGACGGTCGGCCTGCAGACGCAGCTGCGCGACTTGACCAACCGCGCCCTACCGTTCAGCGTCGCAGGCGGTGCGCTGGTGAGTGGCCTGAGCCTGTTGCGGCTTTCTCCTTTGCGGCAGGCGGTGGCCAGCGGCGTGGCGGTGGCCGTCGCCGCGGTGCCCGAAGGCCTTCCGCTGGTCGCCACGCTGGCGCAGCAGGCGTCGGCTCGCAGGCTGACCAGCGTCGGGGCGCTGGTGCGAACCCCGCGTTCGGTTGAGGCGCTCGGACGTGTCGACGTCGTCTGTTTCGACAAGACCGGCACGCTCAGCGAGAACCGGCTCCGGGTGACACGCATCGAGGCGATTGCCGGCACCACGCGCGAGCAGGTGCTCGCCTGCGCCAGCCGCGCCACTGCGCCGCGCAACGGCGGACGACACGAACACGCCACCGATGGAGCGATCTTCGACGCCGCGGGCCCCGACGACTCCGCGCGCGACGCCGCGCATCTGCCATTTCGATCGGGACGGCCGTTTTCGGCCTCGGCGACCGACCGCGAGCTGTCCGTCAAGGGCGCCCCCGAAGTGGTGTTGGGCGCCTGTACCGAGGTGGCGGCCGACGCTGAGCAGATGGTCGCCGAGATGGCGCAGGCGGGACTGCGCGTGATCGCCGTCGCCAGCCGTCCGCTCACCCCCGAACAGGCGCAGCTCGCGCGCGACGACACCGACCGATTCGTTGCGCTGGCTGAATCGGATCTGCGGCTCGTCGGACTGCTCGGCCTGTCCGACACCCCCCGAGAGGAGTCGGCCGGTGTACTGAAGTCGTTGCAGGAGCAGCAGATCGGTGTGCGTCTGATCACTGGTGACCACCCCGTCACCGCCACCGCCATCGCCGCGGAACTCGGCCTTCCCGTCACCGCGAACGAGGTGATCAGCGGAGCGCAGTGGGATGCGCTGCCACGCCGGGGTCAAGAACGCGCGGTTCGTGATCGCCTGGTCTTTGCCCGCATGTCTCCGGAGCACAAGGTCCAGATCGTGCAGACCCTCGAGCGAACCGGACTGGTGTGCGCAATGGTGGGCGACGGCGCCAACGACGCCGCAGCCATCAGATCGGCGACGGTGGGCATCGGTGTGGTGTCGCAGGGGAGCGATCCCGCTCGCACCGCGGCGGACGTGATGCTGCTCGACGGGCGAATCGGAGCATTGCTGGATGCGCTGGACGAAGGCAGGCAACTATGGCGCCGCGTGCAGGCCGCGGTGTCGGTGCTGCTGGGCGGTAACGCGGGTGAGCTGGCGTTTGCACTCGTCGGCAGCGCGCTGACCGGCCGATCGCCGTTGAACACCCGGCAGCTGTTGCTGGTGAACATGATGACCGACGCGCTGCCCGCCGCCGCGCTGGCGGTCAGTCCCACCTCGGCGGCGTCGACGGACCGGCGCGGCCCCGACGAGGCCGAACTGTGGCGAACGGTGGCGATCCGGGGCACCGCGACGGCGGGCGCGGCCACCGGT
>JAEZKH010000441.1 GCA_023415515.1 Actinomycetes bacterium | reverse complement strand
GCGGGCGGCTGCGGCGGTCTCCAGCCCGATCCAGCCGCCCCCGATGACGGCCACCCGCTGTGCGGCGGCGAACGCCGACCGCAGTGCGTCGCTGTCGGCGACACGGCGCAGATAGTGCACACCCGACAGGTCCGCGCCCCGCACGTCGAGGCGCCGCGGCGATGAGCCCGTCGCCAGCAGCAGCTTGTCGTAACGCACGGTGTCGCCCTGCGATGTGTGCACTTGGCGTGCGGCACGGTCGATTTCAGTGACCTGGATACCGAGGCGCAGGTCGACATCGTGATCGGCGTACCACTGTTCGCTGTGCACGTAGATCTTCTCCCGCTCGGTGTTTCCCAGCAGGTAGCCCTTCGACAGGGGCGGGCGGTCGTAAGGCCGGTCGGCCTCGTCTCCGATGAGGACGACCCGGCCGTCGAACCCCTCGGCGCGCAGCGCCTCGGCGGCTTTGGCGCCTGCCAGGCCTGCTCCGACGATGACGAATGTCTGTTGTGGACTCATCTGCGTCTCCCTCGTGTCAAGCGGGCTGCGCGTCGTGCACCACCACACAGCACCGGTCGGGGGCCGGTTCGAGTGCGGCGTGTGCGCGGGGGTGACCGCATCCGGCGATGACCCCCTCGACGAGCCGTAAGTTCAATCCACACACCACATCCCGATGATTTCGGGCGACCAGGTGGAACGGGCAGTTCCGCAGGTCGATTCGGCCCTCGCCGTCTGTTCGGGGCAGGTAACCGCAGTTGCGCAGAGCGTCTACGAGGTCGCCGTCGGCTTCCGCGCCCGCGCGCCTGCCCGCGTCGTGGGCGGCGCTGTTGACCGCCTCCTGCACTGCGCCGCTGGTGTCCTGCTCAACGGATGTCACGAGAAGCCGGGCCAGCAATTCGTAATCCCGCGGCGGCACACTGACGCTGATCTCGTTGTCGGCGCGGGTATAGAGCTTGGCCGGCCGGCCCGCACCCGGCCCGCCGCGCCCCGCGGGCCGTTGATAGCTCACGGCCAGCAGGCCCGCCTCGGCCAGCTTGTCGAGGTGGTAGGCCGCCAGGGTCCGCCCGATCGACGCCCCCGCCGCGGCCTGTTCGCGCGAGACCGGTCCGTCGCTTTCGACGACCGACTCGTACAACCGCCGCCGCAGGGGGTCGTCCAGATGGCTCAGCTCGCTCACCCCGGCCAAATCGGCGGAACGGCGAGTGGACATACCCAATTCTATCACCAAAAAATATTGACAAATAGGTATGCGGTGCGTTGCGTGACTTCGGGCTCCTGCTTGCGGCGCTGACGCTGGCCCGTCTCGCGTGGGTGTATGACCCGGCCTGGCGCAGCGGGTCTCGCGTCGGCTAACCCGTGAAACCCTCGCCCGACGCCGAACGGTCGTGGTGGGTGTAGGTCAGCGGGATGTCGCGGCCGCGGGCGATCTTGTTCAACATCGCAATCCGCTCGCGGGCGGCCGCGCCGCTGCGCCTCCTGCGCTCACGGATCGGATTGGACCACGGGAGCCTGTCGGCGAGCATCGCGACGCGCACGTTGAGCTTGGTGAACCTCGTGAAGTTCCGCACCCGGCGTTCGAAGTCGTAGCCAAGAGGCTCGAAGAGCGTGCCCGCGATCATGGCCTCGATCTGCTTGTGGCCGAACACGACTCCCGCCGGGGCAAGCGCGATGGTGGCCGTGATCTGGTTGGCGTAACGCGCCACCAGCTTCCTGCCCCAGCCGGGAAGGGTCTCGGTGAGCGTCTCGATGTGAGCGGGACCGGCAATGGCGTCGACGAGTTCGGCCCGCCACGGCGAAGGGTTGCCACCCCTGGCGAGGACGTAGTTCAGCGACTTGATCAACTCCGGCCCGGTCGGCGAGTACAACCGTTCGGGGGCGCCCCACAGCCGGCCCGAGAACGAGGAGTACTCGGCCAGATCCTCCAACTGCGCAGAGGTCAGCTTCCGCCCGAATGCGTGGTCGACGAGGCGTCCGAGCAGCATCCCGCTGCCGAAGCCGAGCAGCGAGGTGACGGGAATGGGTTCGCCGAACTTGAGATAGACGTCGTCGCCCCACTTGCGGCGCAACCCGCGACTGACGATCGCGTGCATCAACCGCACCCGCACGACATCCTGGAACGCTTCTGAATGCCGGTCGAAGATGTCGGGCAGCGTGAACTGCGCGAACACCCGCGCGGTCTCGATGAAGCGCCGCGGACCGTCGTCGGCGAATCGACCCGTGGCACCGGTGGCCGCCGAGATGTCGCCTGTCATCGCGGTCTCGTAGAACGCCCAGCCCTGAATGATCGTGGTGGCGGCCTTGGTGGCCGACATCGCCAGCATCCGGCCCCGTTCGGCGGCGGCGAGATCGAATTGGGCGGGCAGGTGATCCAGGTGCTCGAAAAGCTCGACGAACTCCTGCGGCGGATCGTCGAGCGTGTCGATGCCCTGCGTCAGAGCCTGCTCGAACATCGCCCTGCCGCGCTCGTAGCCGAGTCGCTCGAATGCGTCGACCGCGCCGATCATGTGTTCGTCGGCCTGCCAGAAGTAGTCGTCGCGCATGCGCGTGATGGTGTTGGGTTCGACCTCTTCGTCGATGTCGATCCAGTCGCCGAAGATGAACTCCCGCATGTGTCGCCACTGCGCGGCGAAATGATCGCGGCCCGGCGGTATGGGCCGCAGTGGGCGGTCGGGGTGATCCCGCCGATTGAACTCGACGTCGTCGAGCACGATCACCTGCCGGTCACCCGTCACAGTCATGAAGAAGCCGCCTCGGACATCATCAGGGACACGTACCCGGAGGCTATCTTGTTGCGCTTGCTGCGGAAAAGTGCGAGTAGACGCCGCGACAAGCGCAACATTCGTCGGCTAGCGACGGCGCGTCGTGGTGATGTGCACGTGGTCGTAGTGGCCGTAACCGGATGCCTGGGGTCCGGCCGGCGTGTAATACGTGCCGCGCCAGATCACGTCCTGCAGTCCGAGTTGGCCCGCATTCGCCATCGCGAACGCCAGGATCTCATCTCCGAGCGCGATGCCCTCAGCGCTTTCGGGGTTGGGGATCATGATGTCGATCGCCAGGCCGCTCGGGTGCCATGGCTTCGAGTCCGGCCGGACACCGCCGATCTCGGCGATCTGCGGGAACCGTTGGCTGACGGCGCGCGCGGCCAGGACGGTGTTGGGTTGAAGTCCCGTCTCACGGGCGACGCCGACGGGCAACGCCTCCGAAATCTCCATACCGGCGCCGGGAGCGACAGCGGCGGCGGGAGGTTCGCCGGGCAACGCGTTGAGCATGGGGTCTGCCGGCGGGGGCGGCGGCGTGGCGGCGTTGTCGACCACGGCCTGCTGCTCGGGCGTCAACGCCGCGTACTGATCCTGTGCGGCGGCGATCTTGCGCAGCAGTTCGCTCAGTTTGGCTTGCAACTCTGCGCGCACCGCAGCAGACCGCTCGGCCGCAGTGCGGGCCTCGGCCGCCGATTTCTCCGATGCCCGCGACGCTGCGACCGCGCGCCCGCGCGCTTCCTGGAAGGCCTTCAACTGCTCGGCCGCCTCGGCGGTGACCACCTGTTCGAACGACAGCTGGTCGATCACCTGCTGCGGAGACCGCGCGGTCAGCACCGCTGCCGCCTGACCGCTGCGTCCACTGACATACATCGCCGCAGCCACCTTGTCGGCGGCGTCCTGGCGGACGGAAAGCTGCGCATTCGCAGCGTCGAGCGTCGCCAGGTCGGCGCGATGGCGTTCTTCGGCCGCGGTCTGGGCAGCCGATCTGTCATCGGCATCCCGCTGGGCGCGGGTCATGGCCTCACGGGTCTGCACCGCCTGACGGGACAGCTCATCGAGCTTGGCGATCGCATCGGCCGCCGGGTCGGCGCCCACAACACCCGCCGTGCACATCGCCGACATCAGAATCGCAGCCAGCCAGCCGCCCGCCGTTCGCCGACATAAACGGCGCGCCCGACTCATTGGGATTGTCCCGATCCTTCGCTGCAGGGACCGATCCCGGTCCGGCTACGTACCCGGACAGGTTATGAACTCGCGCCGTCGATGTCTACTTGCCCTGCTGCGTTCAGCGCCGGGAAGGCCGCAGCGCGCTCGCGCGTCGCTTGATCATCACCGCGACGACGCGCGCTACTTCGCCATGTTGGTGAAGCGCGACAGGTGCAGTTGGTGTGCGACGGTGATGGTCTTGGTCGGACCGCTGCGGTGCTTGGCGATGATCAAGTCCGCCTCACCGCCGCGCGGGTCGTCACGCTCGAACGCGTCAGGCCGGTGAAGCAGGATCACCATGTCGCTGTCCTGCTCGATGCTGCCGGACTCCCTGAGGTCAGCCAGCATCGGTTTCTTGTCGGTGCGCTGTTCGGGTCCACGGTTGAGCTGGCTCATCGCCACCACCGGAACTTCGAGTTCCTTGGCCAGGAGCTTGATCTGACGCGAGAACTCCGAGACCTCTTGCTGCCGTGACTCGACCTTCTTGCCGGACGTCATCAGCTGCAGGTAGTCGATGACGATCAGCTTCAGATCGTGCTTCTGCTTGAGCCTGCGCGCCTTGGCGCGGATCTCCATCATCATCAGGTTGGGCGAATCGTCGATGTACAGCGGCGCTTCGCTGATCTCACTCATCCGGCGCGCCAACCGCGTCCAGTCGTCATCGCTCATCCGGCCCGACCGCATGTCGGCCAGTTTGATCTTCGCTTCCGCCGACAGGAGACGCATCACGATCTCGGACTTGCTCATCTCCAGGCTGAAGATGACGCTCGCCATCCGGTGCTTGATCGAGCAGGACCGCAGAAAGTCCAAGCCAAGAGTGGATTTGCCCATGCCGGGCCGCGCCGCGATGACGATCATCTGACCCGGATGCAGGCCGTTGGTCAGGTCGTCGAGTTCGATGAAGCCCGTCGGCACACCGCGCGCCAGACCGCCGTTGGACGCGATCGCGTCGATCTCGTCCATCGTCGGCTGCAGCAGGTCCTCCAGCGCAACGAAGTCCTCGGACGTGCGCCCGTCGGTGACGTCGTAGATCTCGGCCTGCGCACGGTCGACGACCTCGGCGACATCGGCGCCATCGGCGCCCGCGTAGCCGTACTGCACCACACGCGTGCCCGCGTCGACGAGCCGACGCAGCAGCGCCTTCTCGGCGACGATGCCCGCGTAGTAGCCGGCGTTGGCCGCGGTCGGCACCGTGGAGATCAGCGTGTGCAGATACGGCGCTCCGCCGATGCGCCGCAACAGACCCCGACGGTCGAGCTCCGCGGCGACGGTCACCGCGTCGGCGGGCTCACCGCGGCCGTAGAGGTCGAGAATCGCTTCGTAGACGCTTTGGTGGTTGGGCCGGTAGAAGTCACCGGGCCGCAGCCGCTCGAGCACGTCGGCTATCGCGTCCTTGCTCAACAGCATGCCGCCGAGCACGGCCTGTTCGGCCGCCTCGTCCTGCGGCGGCTGGCGACCGAAATCCTCGGTCGGTGGGGACACGTCGTCGAAGCCCGAATGACCTCGGTCATCGACTACCGCCACGGCGTGCCCACCTCCCCTCGACGTCGAACGTGCGTTCGAACACGGTCCACCGACTGTAGGTCACACCCCCGACAGGGACAACTCCCCGGCGCCGCCACAGCCTCGCGACGGCCAACGCTAGACGTTGCTGGAGAGACCGCAAGGGGGGTCTGTTCATGAAGTTGTGGATGGGGTGTGGATATCTGCGTCCGGCCGTGTTGAGGCCTTGGGGAGAACCTGTGGACGGACGGCGGCGTAAACCACATCCCTGCAGATAAGCGGACCACAACGGTGTGAATTGGTTGTGGATGACAATTTCATCGGCGTGTCGGGTCGGGTTGCGTCTCCGGGCGTGTTGTGTTTCGCCTCGGCACCGCGTCGGTTAACGGCAGGTTATCTTCGCTGGCGGGATAATCCCTAATACTGTTCGCCAGAAATACAGCAACGGCGGCGTGAAGGCCGATCAAGGCCCTCACGCCGCCAATTGACGTTGGCGTCTACGACTCGGCGACGATGTTCACCGAGACCGTCGCATCCACTTCTGGATGCAGCTTCACCCCGACCGAATGCGTGCCGAGGTTTTTGATATGTCCCTTCGGCAATTGCACCGTCCGCTTGTCCAAATTGGGTCCGCCGGCCTTTTTGATCGCGCCGACGACATCGGCCGCGGTGACCGAGCCGAACAACTTTCCGCTGTCGGATGCCGTCCTGGCGGGCAGTTCCACCGAGCCGAGGCCCTCCAGCGCCGTCTTGAGCTCGTTGGCGTGCTCGATCCCGCGGATGGTCTTGGTCTCGCGGGCGCGGCGGATCGCGTCGGCTTGGCGCTCTGCGCCCTTGGTGGCCACGATCGCCAGGCCGCGTGGCAGCAGGAAGTTGCGCCCGTAGCCGTCCTTCACCTCGACGGTGTCGCCTGCCGAACCGAGGTGGTCGACCTCGGCGGTGAGAATCAGTTTCATCTTTCGGTGTCTTTCCTAGTGATCTGCCGACTCAGCGGGTTGACGAGCTGAACGGCAGCAGAGCGACCTCGCGGGCGTTCTTGACGGCGATCGCGATGTCGCGCTGGTGCTGCACGCAGTTTCCGGTCACCCGACGGGCGCGGATCTTGCCGCGCTCGCTGATGTAGGTGCGCAGCAGCGCGGTGTCCTTGTAATCGATCTCCTGCCCCTTCTTGGAGCAGAACACGCACTTGCGTGTCTTGACCGGCTTCTCGGGAGCCGGGCGTCGCTTGGTGGCCTTGGCCATTTCTTTCTTCTCTTTCTTACGTGCTGGATTTCAGTGTGGTCTAAAAGGGCGGTTCGTCGTCGGCGCCGGAGAATGATCCGGACGCCGGTGCACTGCCCCATGGGTCGTCCTTGGGCTGCTGGGAACCGCCACGGTCGCCTCCGCCCCCGCTGCTGCCGAAGCCGCCGCCTCCGCCGCCGCTGCGGCTGGCCTTGTTGACCTTGGCGGTGGCGTAGCGAAGCGACGGGCCGATCTCGTCGACCTCGAGTTCGACGACGGTGCGCTTCTCGCCCTCGCGGGTCTCGTAGGACCGCTGCTTGAGCCGGCCCTGCACGATCACCCGCGAACCGCGCGTCAGGCTTTCGGCCACATTCTCCGCAGCCTCACGCCAGATGCTGCACCGCATGAACAGTGCGTCACCGTCTTTCCACTCGTTGCTCTGCCGATCGAAGATCCGCGGAGTGGACGCCACCGTGAAGTTGGCGACGGCGGCACCGGACGGGGTGAAGCGCAGCTCCGGGTCGGCGGTCAGGTTTCCGACGACGGTGATGATCGTGTCACCAGCCACGAGGTCCTCCTCGGCAGTAGTTTCGGCTCTTCGCGCAAGCGCTCGTCGCGGGGGCCGGTGGGTGTCGTGGGCGAGCCTACGCAGCGCCTCCGACTCCCAACAGCCTTTAGTGCTTGTCGGTCCGAAGCACCTTGGTCCGCAGCACGGACTCGTTCAGGCTGAGCTGACGGTCGAGCTCGGTCACAGGCGCCGGGTTGGCCTTGACGTCGATCACCGCGTAGATGCCCTCGGCATGCTTGGCGATCTCGTATGCCAGCCTGCGGCGGCCCCAGATGTCGACCTTGTCGACACTTCCGCCGTCCTTGCGGACGACGTTCAGGAACGCTTCCAGTGACGGTGCGACGGTGCGCTCGTCGAGGGTTGGGTCGAGAATGACCATGATTTCGTATGGACGCATGAGAACCTCATCACCTCCTATGGGCTGATCGGCCACGGCCTGTCCGTGGCAGGAGGGTTACCTGCGTCGGCAACCGGCCCAGGCTACAGGAACCCGTGCTGATCTGCGAAATCGCGTTGTCCGGCGACTTACACTTCGGCCGTGTTCTGCGAGACGCGCTACGCCCGCAACGGCGATCTGCACGTCGCATACCGGGCGTCTGCGCCGGGCGAGCGCGATTTCGTGTTCGTCCCGAACTGGTTCACCAACTGTGAGGCCCTTCCCGAGCTGCCCTCTCTTCAGGGCTGGATCGAGGCGATCACCTCGCTCGGCCGGCTGATCTTCTTCGACCAGCCCGGCACCGGATCGTCCGACCCGGTCGCGCCGGGGGCCATGCCGACCCTGGAGCAGTGGACCGACAGCATCACCGCGGTGCTCGACGACGCCGGAAGTCGCGAAGCCGTCATTCTGGCAGGCGTTGGGGCGCTGCCGACGGCGGCGTTGTTCGCCGCGACGCATCCGTCCCGCACCACGGCTCTGGTCGTACTCGAGGGCTACGCCGATCCACATGCCGATCGCGGTGACGATGTCGATCGCGAAGAACTGTTCGCCGCGTTCGTCGACATGTGGGGAACGGGGGAATGGCAGCACGGCGCGAATCCGGACATGCCGTGGAACGAGGAGATCCGGGCGGCATGGGCACGCGCGGAGCGGATGGCGGCCAGCCCTGCGACCGTCGCCCTTGTGCTACCGCTCGTCGCCGAGGTGGACGTGCTGGCGGTGCTTCCTGCGGTACGCGTGCCGACCCTCGTGATTCAACACACCGACGACGAACTGATCCCGGCGGCGTGGGGCAGATACGTCGGCGACGTCATTCCGGAGGCGAAATACGTTGAGATACCGGGTCGCAACGCTTACCACATCGTCGAGCCCTGGCGGGACTCGTTTCGGGCCATCGCCGAATTCCTCACCGGTCACCAGCCCGAGGTCGACGACGACCGCGTCCTTGCCACGGTGTTGTTCACCGACATCGTCGACTCCACGCGAACGGCGTCGCAGATCGGCGATCGAGACTGGCGCGCACTTCTCGACGCGCACGACGCCGTCGTCCGCTCACAGCTCGCCCGGTTCCGCGGCCGCGAGGTCAACACCTCCGGCGACGGTTTCCTCGCGACGTTCGACGGCCCGCAGCGAGCGATCCGCTGCGCCATGGCGATTCGCGACGCGGTGCAGCCGTTGGGCATCGCGGTGCGCGCGGGCCTGCACACCGGTGAGTGCGAACTGCGCGGCGACGACATCGGCGGCATCGCCGTGCACATCGGCGCCCGTGTCAGCGCGCACGCCGCCGCCAACGAGGTGCTGGTCTCGAGCACGCTGCGCGACCTGGTGATCGGATCGGGACTGGAGTTCGACGACCGCGGCACCCGTCCACTCAAGGGCGTGCCCGGTGACTGGCATCTCTTCGCCGTCACCTCTTAGCGCGAGCCCGCGTGAACTACTTGCAGGGGGCGGGGACCTTCTCGGCCAGCTCGTCCGCCCACTGCTGATAAGCCTCGGGCGTCGGATGCAAGCCGTCCTCCACCCACTGTCCTTCGTCGGCCTGCTTCTTGTACAGCTCGCGCAGATCGACGAATTCGGCGCCGTGGGCCGATGCCTCTTCGATCAACACACCGTCGAACGCCTCGCTCTGCGCGGGGACGCTCTCGCCGTAGTCGATTCCCACCGGTGACCGGAACCACTCGTTCATCGCGAGCACATAGACGCGCGCGCCGCTGCCGGTCGCCGACTCCAGCACCGCCTTGACGTTGTCGCGGTACTCGTCGATCGATATCCCGTTGGCGATGTCGTTGCCGCCCGCCTGAAAAGTGATGATCGTCGGCTTGAACGATTCGATCTGCGGCACCTGCTCAGCCAGGATCTGGCCAGCCGTGTAGCCGCTGATCCCGGCGTTCTGCAGTGCGACCGCGCAACCGTCGGCCCGCCAGTGCTCTGCCAGAAGGGCCGGGAAGGCACCGGTGCTCTCGTCCGGGGCGCCGACGCCCTGGGTCAGTGAATCGCCGAGCGCGAGGTACCGAACACCACCGGATGACGGTGCGGCCCCGGTCGGTTCGGCGGCCGCGCTGGTGCTCTGCGGTGGCTGATCGGACTGCACTGTTCTCGTCGCAGTGCATCCACTCGTCAAAGCCGCGACGGCGCACGCCAATACGCACAGCTGCCTGGCCAGTCGAGTCACGCGTTGAGGATAGCCGCCGGTCTCTCCTCGGGTACGGTGATTGCCGTTTCCCGCACGGCCGGGCGCAAGCGCTTCGGCAGCCACGCCGGGGGACGGTCCGGCGCCCTGTCGAACACACCGCCGGACGGGTCGTCGATCCTGCCGCGGTGGCGGACCAGGTCCAGTTCCGGCCGGTAGATCTGCCGGATAACCAACGCGCACAGGGTAATCACCGCGATATCGCGCAGAAGCACCGTGGTGGTGAACCACTGCTCGGGTAGGCCTCGGTTCTGTTCGCCGTACAGGAACATCATCCGGGGCACCCAGACCAGGGCATCGATCGTCATCCAGGCCAACAGGACCCGGCGGTGCGGAAGTCCCAGCACCGCAAGCGGAACCAGCCACAGCGAGAACTGCGGGCTCCACACCTTGTTGGTCAACAGGAACAGCGCGACGACCAGGAACGCCACCTGTGCGAGACGGGGCCGTCGCGGAGCCGTCAGCACGATGTAACCGATGCCGGCGCAACAGGATACGAACAGGACGAAGACGACGGTGTTCAGCACCGTCGGCGGTTGCCACAGGCCGAGGCCGGTGTCGAAGCCCTGCCAGTTGGTGAAGGACTTCACCACGTTGTACAGCGAGTCCATGTCGTCGCCGCGACGGGTGTTGAGCCGGAAGAACTCCGACCAACCGCGCGGGAACATGACCATGATCGGAAGATTGACCACCAGCCAGGCGACGAATGCCGCCGCGGCGGTCTTGCCCACCTCGCGCAACCGCCCGGCACGCAGGCCGAGCAGTGCCAACGGAATCAACAGCAGGATCGGATACAGTTTGGCCGCGACGCCGAGACCGATGAGTGCGCCGGCCAACACGGGTCTTCGGCGCGCCCAGGCCAGCACCGCGCCTGTCGCGAATGCCGTTGCCAGGGCATCGAAATTGGTGAAGATCTGAAAGATGAGGATCGGCGAGCCTGCGACGAGTGCGGCGTCCCAGATCCGTCGGCCCGCGAGCTTCGACGTCGCCCAGACGGTGGTGAACCAGGCCAGCGCCAGGCCGAGCGCCGAGATGTTGAAGAACATCACCACTTCGGCGATCGACGGGATGGGCACGAGCCTGCTCAGCGCGGAGTAGGTCTTCGCCAGCGCCATCGACAGGTACTGATAGGTGCCAGTGATGACGGGATACTCCATGTAGCGCACGGCGACGTTGCCGTCGAACTGCTTCTGCGGCCTGCCTTCGCTGTCCTTTTCGATCCAGCTCGACTTGTACGGGAACTTGCCGAGGTTCAGTAGTTCCGCGGTGTACAGCGGCACGGTGTCGGAATAGCACAGCTCGTAGTACGCCCGCTGGTTCTGCCAGTTGGCGACCTTCTGATCGGCGGTGCCCGTGCCGGTGGTCACCAGGCACGCCGCCTTGGAGGTGTAGCCCAGCGACAGGAACACCACCGCGATCACCAGCATCACCCGAAGCGGAGTGAAGAACCGGGTGCGGCCGATCAGCGCGTGCCGCCCGACGGGGCCGCCGACCACCCCGGACAGCGCGCGGCCCAGAACATCGGTGCGGCTGGGCATGTCGCGGTCGTCGGCGCTTCGCCGGTCAGCGGCGAGCGGCGCAGGGGACACCACGGCGGCGGGCCGCTGCGACGAAACGGCGGCGGGCCGCTGCGACGAAACGGCGGCGGGCCGCTGCGACGAAAC
>JAEZKH010000438.1 GCA_023415515.1 Actinomycetes bacterium | reverse complement strand
CTCGGAGGCTGTCGATGTCGCCGCGGTCCACCGCGCGGCAGTAGGCAGCGACGAGCTTGCGCAACTGGAACTCGTCGACGATCTCGCCGGTGGCGTCGGGTCGGCTCATGCGGCAGCCTGCAGCGTGATCTCCGAGATCTCGGTCCGACTCTTTCCGTCGGTGGTGCCCAGTTTGGTGATCCAGATCAACACGTTGGACGTCTTCGCCCGGTCGCGAACCTCGATCCGGTTGTGGCCCGGTTGCAGCGGCGTCGTTCCGACGAGTTCGGTGGTGTCGGCCAATGCGGTCGGCTTCTCCGTGGGGGACGACCGAATCTGCACTTCGGTGCCTGTGCTCGACACGTCGATGGTCACGGCGCTCAACGCAGTCGGTTCGGAAAGGTGAAGCATCAATCCCTCGCCCTCGATGAAGTTCGGGAACGGCACGGGATCGGTGTAGGTCACGGTCGGCCACGAGGTGTCCGGGTTACCGTCGATCGCCAATCCGGCCTTGTCCGGGTTGTCCGGCGAACCGCTGGGGGAGAAGACGGTTGCGCTCGCCGGCTCGATGATCGGTCCCGGGCGATTCGAGGCGCCGAAACCGCCGGTGAACCAGACGACGGCGCCGACGGCCACCGCGACGACGCCGACGAGCGCTGCCAGCACGGCGATCCAGCGACGTCTGCTTTTGGGCGCCTCGTCGGCCGGGGAGTCGGACCGCGAGGGGAGCGAGCGCCGTTTCGGTTGTGGCCGAGCGGAATACGTGGCGATGGTGTCGGCTTCGAGAACACGGCCATCCCAGACGCCGCTGACGTTCACCTCGTCGCCATCGGTGAGCTCGACCGTAGTGAGCTGAGTCTGTATCTCCACCGGGATCGAAGCAGGCAGGTTGTCGACCGGTTGAATCGGCGCCAGCCGGAATGACACCGTGCCGTGCTGACCTCCCGGCTCGGCAGCACGTTGCGTGACACCGTGCGCGGTCCCGTGGATGTCCATGCGCTCGAGGCGCTGGGTGGTCGGAGTTCCTTTTGCCTGCGCCAGGGCGTTGGCGAAGTCGAGGCACGTCGGGTACCGCTCGTCGGGCTCCTTGGCCAACGCCCGCGCGAGCACGGCGTCGAAGTGCGCCAGGTCCGGCCTGCGTTGCGAAATTCGCGGCGGCGGCGTCGACAGGTGATGGCTGATGACGACGGCGGGGTTCGGGTCGTGGAAGGGCGGCGCGCCCGTCAGCAAGTGAAAAGCCGTGGCAGCCAACGCATATTGATCGACCCTGCCGTCGAGCGGCCGATTCAGGAGTTGTTCGGGGGCCATGTAGTTGACGGTGCCGACCGCGACATCGGCGTCGGTGAGGTTGCCGACGTCATCGATGCGCCGGGCGATGCCGAAGTCGGTGAGAAGCACCCTGCGCCGACGGCCGTCGGATGCGGTCACGAGGATGTTCTCCGGCTTGACGTCGCGATGGAGCAGGCGGCGTTCGTGGCCGAAGTCCAGCGCGTCGGCCACCGCCGTCACGATCTCGACGGCATCGCGTTCCGGCATGCCGTTCGGATAGCTCTCCTTGAGCAGTCGGCCTGCGTCCGTGCCGTCCACGAAGTCCATCGAGATCCAGAGCCGACCGTCGTATTCGCCCCGGTCGAGCACACCGACGATGTGCGGGTGTCGCAGCGTCGCAGCCAGTTCGGCCTCCCGGATGAACCTCGCCTGGAACTCCCCGTCGTCCGTGGAGGTCCTGGTCAGGATCTTGAGTGCATCGTGGCGGGGGAGGCGGGGGTGCCGGGCGAGATAGACATCGCCCATTCCGCCCCTGCCGAGCAGTCTCTCGATGACATACCCGGCGAAGACGTCACCGCGTTCCAACGGCATGGCCGCCAGCCTACAAACCGGGCCTGTTTCTTACCGTCGGGATAGAAAACCCTTCCCGCCGACCTGCGAATTCTGGCTTTGCGGCGATTACCCAGCGGCTTTGCGACCGCGACTATTGCCTCAGCGGGAAGAACGAGCCACCGGCCGAGACCGGCCAATGCACACAAAGACCCCGCGATGCAGGGCCAACCGACCAACCCGCCCCGGTAGGGGGCGAGCACCACAGGGAGAGAACAATGACAACCACCGTCAAAAGCCGCGCGATCGTCGGCACGCTGCTGGCGTCGGCCGCGTCCGTCGTCGGCATGATCGGCGTGGCCGCGCCCGCACACGCCGCCGACCAGTACGTCGCGTTGGCGCTCGGCTACATCAACGAGAATCCGCCGGTCACGATGGCAGGTGGCTCGGCGATCGGCAGCGATCAGACCCAGGCCGCCCAGAACGCGCTGACGAACTGCGCCAACAACGGCGGCAGCCACTGCGTGACCGTGGTCATCGGCACCAACGAGTGTGCCGCGGCCGCCTCCAACGACTACGGCGAAGAGGTCGGCGCCTCGGCCGCCACTCGCGCCGCGGCGGAGTCCGCGGCCAAGGCCAAGCTGCAGATCCAGACCGGCGCCAAGGTCATCGTGTCGAACTGCTCGAACGGCAGCACCCCGCCTCCTCCGCCGAACGACCCCCCGCCGCCTCCCGCGCCGAAGCAGGGACCGACGGTGTCGTTCAAGACGGTCGTGGGTGGCCTCGAGGCCCACATCACCGATCGCAGCGGCGTGTCGTCGCAGTGCACGTATGCGACGGACGGCTTCAACCGCAGCTTCGCGCTGCCTGCCAACTCCTCATACGACATGAGGATCGTTCCGGCCGTGCCGCGGTTCAAGAACTGGACCGTGACGATCACCTGCGACAACGGCACCAGCACGACGGCGACGACCTACTTCTGAGCCGCGAGTAGCACCTGACCGGACGCGCGGGGCGGGGGGGGGGGGGGGGGGGGGGGGGG
>JAEZKH010000432.1 GCA_023415515.1 Actinomycetes bacterium | reverse complement strand
CGCCTCTTCTATTCCGGGCACCGGTGTCGGCGGAGTGGACTGGTATGCATCGAGCAGTCGGTCGGTGAACACCGCTTCGACGGCGTCGATCTCGGCGGCGGGCACGTCGCCGAGCAGTCCGGCGATCGCCTGCCGCTTGCCTGCGCCCTTCCACCGCTGGAACGTCTTGTCGTCGATCGGCTCGCCGGTGTGCGACTCGACGGCGCCGCGCAACGCCACGTACACCGCGCCGCCCTCGTCGACGGTGGTTCCGGCGATGTCCAATGCCACCATGCCGATCCCACACGGTGTCACCGGTATTGCCCTCCCCTGCGCAGCGACGCGATCGTCTCCAGCACGTCGGCCACCTCCTGTCGCGTCACACCTCGGGTGAGGTCGAGCGTCGTGCAGCGGTCGTAGTACACGCTGAGGTCGAGTCCGACGCCCACCGCGCAGATCTCGACGTCCGTTTCGGCGGCCAGCACCTCACGCAGGTGGTGATCGAGGTAGTCCCTGTCGTTGCTCAGGCTCGTCGCGCTGTCCATCGGGCTGCCGTCGGAGATCACCACCAGGATTCGCCGCTGTTGGTCACACGCCTGCAGTCTGGCGCCGGCCCATTCCACCGCTTCCCCGTCGATGCCCTCCCGATACAGGTCGAGCTTCAACAGTCCGCCCATCGCGGTGCGGGCAAAACGATACGGCGTCTCGGCGCTCTTGATCACGAGGTGCCGAACCTCGTTGAGGCGGCCCGGGTTACGCGGCTGTCCCGCGCGTATCCAGTCCCGTCGGGAGCGCCCGCCGTTCCACGAGGCGGTGGTGAACCCCAGCACCTCACAGCCCACCCCTGCGAGTTCGAGCGCGCGGGCGTACACGTCGAGGAGCACGGTCACCGGCTCGCTGTACGCCTTCATCGATCCCGAGCAGTCGACGAGAAACGACACCACGGTGTCGATGCGGGGGGTGTGTGTTCTCGCCAGGAAGATGTTGCGTTCGTTGGGCGTTGCGATCATCTGGGCGAGCCGCCGGCCGTCGACGTAGCCGGCGTCGCGGCCACCCTCCCAGCCGTCGTCGTGCTGCTCGGCGAAGAGCCTGCGCAGCGCGCGGCCGAGGGCACGCACGTTCACCCCGCTCGCCTCGACGGCGCGGTCGACGCGGTCCCGGTATTCACGCAGCTCCGCCTCCCGCACCAACGTCGTCAGCGCGCGCACCTCGTCGTGGTCTCGGGTGAACACCCGGTATCCGGTGGACCCTGCGCCCAGCGTCCGGCCCGCGCCACCGGACGCGGTGGGCGCCGTGTCATCGTCGGATTCCGCATCGAAGAGCCACTCGAACGCGTCCCAGCCCGGGTCTTGGTCGTCTGGTCCGGTGTCCAGTTGAGGCAGCATCGAGATCCGCTCCGCGATGGCTCGGGCCAGAATTCCGAACTGCCGCTGCGATTTCCGGCTTCGGCGCAGCAGCGGCAATTCACGGCCGATCATCGAGGACAGCTCGAATCGAGTGCCTTCTATCAGATCCTGGGTCCACTCGGCGATCGGCTCGGCGGTGATCCAGAACCTGCCGACCTGCGCGACGGTGTAGAGCAGCAGACCCGAATCCGTCTCGACCGAATCCGACGCCTCGAACTCCTGCGACCATTGACGGAACCGGTCGGCGAGGTTGCGGCGCACACCGGGCCACGTGTCGGGGGCAAGGGACTCGACGCGGAACTGCTCGAGCATCTCGAAGACGAGGCGGCCCGCGGTGTCATCGGGGCGCAGCTCGGCGTGCACGCCGGGGTCGTTGTAACACAACCGAAGTGCCATTGCGTCGGCGGCGCCGCGTTCGGTAGGGGGATGCAGGTGCGGTACCGGCATCGGTACCGCACGTGCGCCCCGATAGAGAACCGAGCCGCGGAAATGCAGGCCGCGCTGATCGCTCAAGGCGCGAATCGACGCGGCGTGCAACTCCCGGATGGCCTGCTCGCGTCGGATCGCGGCCTGTTCGCTCATGGCACTCCGAGTGGAGTCTCGTCGAGTTCACGGTCGAAGCAGCGCTGGAAGTACTCGGCGACGATCGGCCGCTCCGCGTCGTCGCACTTGTTGACGAAGGAGAGCCGGAACGCCAACCCGACATCGCCGAAGATCGTCAGGTTCTCCGCCCAGGTGATCACCGTGCGGGGAGACATCAGCGTCGACAGGTCCCCGACGCGGAACCCGGTGCGGGTGAGGTTCGCGACCGCGACCATCGAGTCGATGAGACCGCGGTCCACGTCGGGCACCTTCGATGCCACGATGTCGGCCTCGACGGGCGGCGGAAGGTGGTCCAGCGAAGCGACGATGTTCCAGCGGTCGATCTGGGCGTGGTTGAGCCGCTGCACCCCGTGGTAGAGCCCGTTGAGGTTGCCGAGCCCGACGGTGTTGGCGGTGGCGAACAGACGGAACTGCGGGTGCGGCGCGATCACCCGGTTCTGGTCGAGCAGGGTCAGCTTGCCGTCCTGTTCGAGGACGCGCTGGATGACGAACATCACGTCGGGCCTGCCCGCGTCGTACTCGTCGAGTACCAGGGCGACGGGTCGCTGGATCGCCCACGGCAGGATGCCTTCGGCGAACTCGGTGACCTGCTGGCCGTCTCGCAGCGTGACCGAGTCGCGTCCGATGAGGTCCATCCGGCTGAGTTGCCCGTCGAGGTTCACCCGCACACACGGCCAATTCAGCCGGGCGGCGACCTGCTCGACGTGGGTCGACTTGCCAGTGCCGTGCAGACCCTGGATGAGAACCCGCCGATTCCTGGCGAACCCGGCCAGCAGCGCCAGGGTGACCGACTGCTCGAATCGGTAAGCCGGGTCGATGTCGGGGACGTGCTCATCGCGCTCGGTCAGAGCGGGCACCTGCAGGTCGGAGTCGATGCCGAAGGTGTCTCGGGCAGATATGAACCGGGTCATGAGCTCTCCTGCGGCGCCTCGCCCACCTCGGCCTCGATCTCGCCGATGGCGTCCGCCGCCCGGCGCAGCGCGGGTAACAGCCGCAGCGCCCGCTCGGGGGTCAGCCGCATCACCGGGGCCTGGACCGCAATGCCGAGGTTGGAGATGCCCGAGGTCGACGGGACGAGGACCGCTGCGCAGACCAGGCCGGGCAGGAATTCCTCGGCGTCGATCGCATAGCCGTCGCGCCGTACCTGCTTCAGCCCCTCTTCGATCTTGTCGATATCGGTGACGGTGTTGGGCGTGAACTGCTTCAGCGGCGCCGATTCGAGCAGCCGGCGACGCTGAGCGGGCGCGAGCTGCGACATGATCATCTTTCCGCTCGCAGAGCAATGGGCGGGCACCCGCGAGCCCGGCTGCAACGTGAACCGAAGCGGCTCGGGGGTTTCCACGCGGTCGAGATAGAGGATCTCGTTGCCGGACAGCGTGGTCAGGTTGCAGCTTTCGCCGAGTTCGTCCACCAGGTCGCGCAGCACCGCGTGCCGCGCACCGTGGTGGGTGTCGTTGAGCAGCAGGTTCTCCGCCATCCGACGCAGACGGGCACCCGTGCGGTAATGACGGCCGTTGTTCTCGCGGATCAGCAGTCCGGCGCCTTCGAGCTGTTGCAGCATGCGGTGCAGCGTCGGCTTCGCCATCCCGGTCGTCTCGACGAGGCCTTGCAGCGTGAACAGCTGGTCCTTCGATGCGATCAGCTCGAGCAGCGAGAACAGCCGCAACATCGGGGTCTCGCCCGACAGTTCGGCCGTCGCACGCGCCTCGTCGATCCTGCGGATCTCACCCATGGGCCCCTCCTTCGCTGTTGCCCACTCCATAGAACCGCAAATAATTCCGGAAAACAATACGATAAGTTTCAAAAACAGGGATAGGCGTTGACTCTCACCGCTGTGCGCCCTAGCCTGTGGGCAGACGACATTTTTAGGAACACAGAGTTCCGATTTCTAGAAGATCACCATATGTACCGAGGAGGACGACTCAGATGACCCAGGCCCCGACCCGCGCCGCCGTATCGGGCGTGCAGCGAATGACCCCATCCGAGGCCTTCGTCGAGACGATGGTGGCCAACGGTGTCACCGACATCTTCGGCATCATGGGCTCGGCCTTCATGGACGCGATGGACATCTTCGCCCCGGCGGGCATCAGGCTCATCCCGGTTGTCCACGAGCAGGGCGCCGCGCACATGGCTGACGGGTACGCCAGGGTCAGCAATCGGCACGGGGTGGTGATCGGCCAGAACGGGCCCGGCATCAGCAACTGCGTCACGGCTATCGCCGCCGCGTTCTGGGCGCACAGCCCTGTCGTCATCGTCACCCCGGAAGCGGGAACGATGGGCACCGGGCTCGGCGGCTTCCAGGAAGCCAACCAACTGCCGATGTTCCAGGAGTTCACCAAATATCAAGGGCACGTGAACAACCCGAAGCGGATGGCCGAGTACACCGGACGCTGCTTCGACCGGGCGATGTCGGAGATGGGCCCCACGCAGCTGAACATCCCGCGCGACTACTTCTACGGTGAGATCGAAACCGAGATCCCGCAGCCGAGCAGGCTCGACCGCGGGCCCGGTGGCGCCAAGAGCCTCGACGAGGCCGCCGAGTTGATCGCGCAGGCCGAGTTCCCGGTGATCATCTCCGGGGGCGGTGTGGTGATGGCCGACGGTGTCGAGGAATGCAAGGCGCTGGCAGAGCGACTCGGCGCCCCGGTGGTGAACAGCTACCTGCACAACGACTCCTTCCCCGCCAGCCATCCGCTGTGGACCGGGCCGCTCGGTTACCAGGGCTCGAAGGCGGCGATGAAGCTGATCTCGCGGGCCGACGTGGTGATCGCGCTCGGTACCCGCCTCGGCCCGTTCGGCACGCTGCCGCAGCACGGCCTCGAGTATTGGCCCAAGGACGCCAAGATCATCCAGATCGACGCCGACCACAAGATGCTCGGGTTGGTCAAGAAGATCAGCGTGGGCATCTGCGGCGACGCGAAGGCGGCTGCCATGGCACTCGTCGAGCGGCTCGACGGCAAGACGCTGGCCTCCGACTCGACCCGTGACAAGCGCGCCGGCGAGATCAAGGCCGAAAAGGACGCGTGGGAAGCCGAACTCGACGAGTGGACGCACGAGCGCGACCCGTTCAGCCTCGACATGATCGCCGAAGCGGAGTCGGAGGAAGGCAACTGGCTGCACCCGAGGCAGGTGTTGCGCGAGTTGGAGAAGGCGATGCCCGCCGACGTGATGGTGTCCACCGACATCGGCAACATCAACTCGGTGGCCAACAGCTACCTGCGGTTCGAGCGGCCGCGCAGCTTCCTCGCCCCGATGAGCTTCGGCAACTGCGGTTACGCGCTCCCCACGATCATCGGCGCCAAGGTCGCCGCGCCGGAGCGGCCCGCGATCGCCTACGCCGGCGACGGCGCCTGGGGCATGAGCATGGGCGAGATCATGACCGCTGTCCGGCACGACATCCCCGTCACCGCAGTGGTTTTCCACAACCGGCAGTGGGGCGCCGAGAAGAAGAACCAGGTGGACTTCTACAACCGCCGGTTCGTCGCGGGCGAGCTGGAGAACCAGTCGTTCGCGGGGATCGCCGAAGCCATGGGCGCCGAGGGCATCGTCGTCGAGAAGCTCGACGAGGTCGGCCCCGCCCTGCAGCGTGCGGTGGACGCACAGATGAATCAGGGCAAGACAACGGTCGTGGAGATCATGTGCACCCGCGAGCTTGGTGACCCGTTCCGCCGCGACGCGCTCTCCAAGCCCGTCCGGTTGCTGGACAAGTACAAGGACTACGTCTAACCGGCCGAACCCCGCCAGAAGTGGCGTCGTCGTGGAACCCCCACGGCGGCGCCGTTTCTCGCGCCGCGCACCACGACACTGCTCAGCTGGATTGAGCGGCGGCGTCTGCGGCTTCGATGAAGTCGCGGACCGCCGTCCGGGAATCCTTCGACCGCACCAGGGCCTCACCGACGAGGACGACGTCGGCGCCCCATCGGCGATACTCCGCCACGTCCTGCGGCCCTGTCACGCCCGACTCCGCCACTTTGATCCCGCCATCCGGGACGAGCTGTGCGAGTTCGGCGAACACCGACCGATCGACGTCCAACGACGTCAGGTCTCTGGCGTTGATGCCGAACAGTTCGGCGCCTGCATCGGCCGCGCGTGCCACTTCTTCGGCGGTGTGCGATTCGACCAGGGCGGTGAGCCCGAGCTCGTCGCAGAGCCCGGATAGTTCGGCCAGTTGACCGTCGCTCAGCGACACCACCATCAGTAGCGCGAGATCAGCGCCGTGCGCCCGGGCTTCCCACAGCTGATACGGATCGACGATGAAGTCTTTGCGCAACAACGGAATACCGACTTTCGCCCGTACCTCATCGAGATCGGCGAGGGACCCGCCGAACCGGCGCCGTTCGGTGAGCACGCTGATGGCCGCCGCACCGCCTTCGGCGTACTGAGCCGCCAGGAACGCGGGGTCGGGGATCTCGGCGAGATCGCCCTTGCTGGGGCTTTTGCGCTTGACCTCGGCGATGATGGAGACTCCCGGCGAACGAAACGCAGGCAATGGATCGATCGTGGGGGCCATATCCGCTACCCGCGAACGCAGTTCGGCCAGCGACGTCTCACGCTTACGATTTTCGAGGTCTTCCCGGACCCCGTCGAGGATCCCATCCAGAACGCTCACAATGCTCCTCTTCATCCGCTCTCGGGTCTCCAACAATGCGTCCCACCATCGTACGGAGCCAGTCTGTCGGCCGAACCCGGCCGCACCCAATCCGCTAAAAGCGTTGAACTGCAATCCTTCTGTCAACAATCAATTCCGCCAAAGCACTCTGGCAACCCGCTGTGGATGCCCTGAACACGGGAATCGATCGTCGACAGCGCGAAGCTCGCGTTCGTCGCAACGGTAGGCTCTTCAAAAGGACCATATAGTCCGCGATGGTCTAAGCTCAAAACGACAGGCCGTCGCGCATGACAGCCGCCATCAATCATCCGCCGCAGCGCTGCGGCGGGAGTGTCATCGAAGACACAACGGCCGATAGACCACCTGGACCACGTGGACTCGGGGCCGCTTTCGTCAACTCTTGGAGAGCCGTGAAGGAACCGATACCAGCAGGTACACAGGACTATTCGACAATGATGACCATGGTGACCGGATTCTGGGTCACGCAGAATGTCCGTGCGGCGGCCGCCTTCAACTTGGCAGATCACCTCGCAACTGGTACCGACACTGCGGACGCCATCGCCGCGGCCGAAGACACCGATCGTGATGCCACCCGGCGGCTGATCCGCGCGTGCGCTTCGTTGGGTCTCGTGTCGTCCGCCGATGGCCTGCGCTTCACGGCAACCCCGCTGCTGAGCACGCTGCGCAAGGACGATCCGAACTCGTTGCGAGGGATGGCACTCGCACAGGGCGCACCCGGCCACTGGTTGACCTGGGGACGATTCCCAGATGCCGTCCGGACTGGTGAGCGCCAGATAAGAGCGGCACATTGCTCGTACGACACGATTTTCGATTACTTTTCCGACCATCTCGACGAGGCTGGCCAGTTCACCGAGGCGATGTCCAACCTCAGCGCCGCCGCGGCGATCGACGTCGCCAAGATCCTGGACACCCAGGATGTCAGGTTCGCCTTGGATGTCGGAGGGGCCACCGGTGACGTCGTGCGGGCGATGATGCGGGCGAACCCCGACCTGCGCGGGGGCGTCTTCGACCTTCCCCACGTGGTGCCGGACGCAGAGGCCGCCGCGCGTGAAGACGGCCTGCACGAACGCTTCACCACGACGGGCGGTGACTTCTTCGAGTCCGTCCCCCCTGCCGACTTGTACCTGCTGAAGTACGTCTTGCACGACTGGGACGACGACGAGTGTGTCCGCATCTTGGCCAACTGCCGCGATTCCCTCCGCGTGGGCGGGCGGGTGGTTGTCATCGACCACCTCGTCGGTGAGCTGGGTACGCCGGGATTGCCAACGTTGATGGACGTGAACATGTTGGTGATGGCCAGTGGCAGAGAGCGAACCATCGAGGAGTTCGACGAACTCTTCACAGCCGCCGGACTGCGCCGCACGTCCGTCGGCCAGGCAGGGCAGTTCGCCGTCATCGAGACGGCGGCATTCTGAGACGCGCGGCCGGCGCAGCTACGCCGTCAGCGCCGTCAACGCACCCGCGACGACCACCAGCCCGATGACCGCCAATCGGAACGCTTCGATCGGTGTTCGGCGGGCGATCCACAGGCCGACCCCGGTTCCGGCGAGCGCCACCGCGATATAGGCCGGAAGGGCAGGCCACAGAACCGACTGCGGAATCTGGCCGCCTGCCCCGAGGATGACGAGCGAAACCGCGCTGACGATGGTGAAGTATCCGGCCATGTCGGCGATGAACACCAGCGGGGGTGTGCCCGCCCACGTGAGCAGCAGGGCCGGCGGCGGGCCGTTGAGAGCGGTGGTGGTGCTCAGAAAGCCGCCAACGGCGCCAGTTGTCGCGGAGGCCGCGGCGGAGGGCGAGCGTGGCTGCTCCGGGCTCCGAACCAGCAGCATGCTGATACCGCAGAGCACCGCGAGCACGCCCGCGGCGATCTTCAGGTAGTGCGTGGAAACCACGTGAAGGACCGCCGCCCCTGTCCACGCGCCGGGAACGCTGCCGAGCGCCAGCAGGCTCACGCGCGACCACGCGACGTGTTCCCGCAGCCTCACCATCACCGCGCACCGGGTCACCAGACCGACGACGAGGACGACCGCGACGACATCTGGCACGTCGACGCCCACCAGCAGCATCAGCGGACTTGCGACGAGCGCGGTTCCGAACCCCGTCGCACCGCCGACGATCGACGCGAAAGCCAGGCAGGCGCAGCCGAGCGCGAGCGTCAAAGCTGATAGCCGGACGGCATGATCGCGGCGATCGCCTTCGCGGTTTCCATCACGAGCTCCCCCAGCTCGGGCACCCGTTCGTCTGGAATCCGGACCTCGGGCCCCTGCACGGCCAGTGCGGTCGACGCTATCCCGTCGGCGGTCAGCACCGGCGCCGCGACCCCGTAGACACCCGGGAGCCGCTCTCCCCTGTTGACGCTGTACCCGCGTGCCCGAATCGCTTCCAGGTCGGCCAGCAGGTCCCGCGGCGAGGTGATCGTTGTCGGCGTCAGCTTCTCGAGCTCGCCGAGCCGTGCCACCTCTTCGTGCAGGTCCTTGGCGAACGCCAGAAGCACTTTGCCGGTACTGGTGCAGTACAACGGGATTCGCGCGCCGACCGGCTGAATGAACCGCAGCGGGTGCAGGGATTCCACCCGGAGTACGACGAGTCCCTCGTCGCCGTCGCGGATCACCAGGTTGACCGATTCGCCTGTGATCTCCGCCAGTCGCTCCAGCAGCGGTGTCGCCTGGTCGAATCCCAGGGTGCGCTCTGCGGCTCGTCCGAGCAGTACCGCCGCAGGGCCCAACCGGTACCGCTCGGTCTGTGCGTTCTGCACGACGTATCCAGCGGCCACCAACGCCCGCAGAATTCGGTGCGCGGTGCTGGCCCGCAGGTCCAACGCCCGCGCCAGCTCGATGACACCGACGTCGCCTGCGGCGTCGCGTAACACTGCCAGCACCGACAGCGCCCGCGCGATCGTCTGCGTCCCGGCGACCAGCTCGTTTCGGGGCGGTTCGGCCGCCGAGCTCACGCCCGCCTTCTTTCCGACATGGTGACCGCAATCTAACAAGCGATCAGCTGATCGCCCCGGACCACCAACCGTGATTCGGGTTTTCGGGAAGCTACCTCGCCCCCCATTGTGTTCCGGCAATTACACCCGTGCCGCCGAGGGCATGACGCCGAAGCGCTGCAACGCCTCGCTGACCTGGCTGGGCACGTCGATCACCGCGACTCCCGCTGAGGTCAGCGCGTCGACCTTGGACTGACCGCTGCCCCGGCTACCGGTCACGATCGCCCCTGCGTGGCCCATGCGACGGTCCGGCGGAGCGCTGCGCCCGGCGATGAACGACACCACCGGCTTGTCGATGGTGGCGATCAGCTCGGCGGCGTCTTCTTCCATGGTCCCGCCGATCTCACCGACCAGCACGATCGCGTCCGTGCGCGGATCGGCGTCGAGGATGCGGACCGCGTCGGCTGTCGTGGTGCCCAGGATCGGGTCGCCGCCGATACCGATGAACGCCGACTGCCCATAACCGGCGGTGACCAGGTTCAGCGCCAGTAGGGTGCCGAGGCTGCCGCTGCGCGAGACGACCCCGACGGTGCCGGGCTGGAAGATGTTCTTGGCGAAACCCGGCATGATGCCCACCGACGATTCCCCGGGCACGACAAGCCCGGCGGTGTTGGGCCCCAGTACCTGCACGCCGTTGTCGCGCGCTTCGGCCAGCACGTGCATGACGTCGTGGTAGGGCACGTGTTCGGTGAGGAACACGATCTTGCGGACACCGGCCTCGATCGCGTCGAGGACCGCGGCCTTGGCGGCCAGCGGGGGGACGAACAACACGGACACATCGAGTCGGTGGTCTTTGGCAGCCTCGACGACCGAGTCGTAGACCGGTACCCCGGCCACCGTGCGGCCGCCCTTGTTCGGAGTGGCGCCGGCCACCACATTGGTGCCGCACTCCATCATCCGCTCGGTCCAGAATGAACCCTGCTTACCGGTGATGCCTTGAACGACAACGGTTTCAGTTCCAGTGACGATCATCAGTGCGCTCCCTCATCGACTAGCTCGTGTTGCTTTTGCCCGGCAGCGACCACCGCGGCACGCACCGCGTCGTCCATCAGGTCGAAGGGCTCCAGTCCCAGCCGGTTGCGGACGAGCGCGATGGCCTCGTCCTCGCCGGTGCCGTGGATGGAGAAGAACACCGGGATTTCAGGCCGCAGGGCCTCGATCGCATTGACGACGCCTTCGGTCATCACGTCGGTGCGCGCGAACGCCCCGCAGAAGTTGACCAGCAGGCTGCGCACGTTGGGGTTGCGCAGCACCAGCGCAAGCGCGGGCGTCGCCTTCGTGTAGGCGTCCCCGCCGATCTCGAGGAAGTTCGCGGGCCTGCCGCCGTAGTGGTTGACCGCGTCCAGAGTTGCCATGGTGAGCCCGGCCCCGTTGGCGAGCACCCCGACCGAGCCGTCGAGCTCGATGAACTGCAGACCCAACTCGGCGCCCTCGTCCTCGAGAACGGATCGGTCGGCCGGCTGGCCGTCCTGCAGGCTCTGCAGGAATTCGGCGGGCTGCCGCTTCAGCGCGCCCGGATCCAGGCTGACCTTCGCGTCCAGCGCGACGACCCGTCCCCCATCGGTGATCACCAGTGGATTGACCTCGACGAGGTCGGCCTCCACCTGCAAGTACACCGAGTAGAGCCGGATGAGCGCGTCGGCGACATGGATCTGTTCGGCTTCGGTCAGGTCGGTACCGGACAGCAGGGCCGCTGCGTCCTGCGGCGACAGCCCGACGCGGATGTCGATCGGCAACCGCAGCACCTTCTCCGGTGACTGCTCGTTGACCTCCTCGATGTCCATTCCGCCCTCGACGGAGAACAGCACGAGCGGACCCTTGCTGATCGGGTCGTTGAGCACGGCGGCATACAGCTCGCGCGCAATCGGCAGGGCCTGCTCCACGAGTACGCCGGTGACGGGAAACCCGTTGATCGGTTTGCCGATGAGAGCGGCCGCGGCCTGCTGCGCCTCGGCGGGGCTCTCGGCGAACCGGATGGCGCCGGACTTCCCTCGCTTGCCCGCCGGGATCTGCGCCTTGATGACGACCCGCCCGCCGATCGCGTTGGCGATCGCCGCGGCCTCACTGGCGTCGGCGGCCAGCGCACCGTCGGGGGTGGCCAGGCCCTCCCGCGACAGAAGTCGTTTCCCTTGATACTCAAGAAGTTTCATGATTCACCGTCCATAGGCGTCGAAGTAGCGGCCCCACAGTTGTTCCTCGGTGGGGACACGCGGGGGGATGACGCGTGCCACTCGAGTGGTGTTGAGGAAGTGCCGGTATGAGAGGTTGTCGCTGATGCTGTTGCCCGCCCAGGTGCCTGCGCCCATCGTCAGCGTGAAACCGAGGCCGTTGTCGAATCCGCCGCCGGTGCCGAAGCAGTGGGCCTGGTTGACCAATACGCGCGCCACCCGCAGTCGCTCGGCCACCGCACGCACTTTTTCCTCGTCGGCGGTGTGGATGCCACATGAATGGCCAGCGCCCTGGAAGTCGAGCAGCCGCTGGATCCGCTCGAGTCCCTCGGCGAGGTCCTGATAGCGGTAGACGGTGAGCACGACCGACAGCTTCTCGCCGCTGAACGGGCGGTCGGGTCCGACGCCGTCCTCCTCCACCATGAAGAACTCGGCTTCGCGCGCCTCCGGTGCATCGAGGCCGGCCAGTGCGGCGATCTTCTCCGGCGGCTGCGCCGTGACAGCGGAGTTCAGCTTGCCGTCCGGCCACATGACCGACTGCAGCCTCGCCTTCTCCTGCGAGGTCAGCAGGTAGCCGCCCTGCGCACGCAACTGGGTCAGCGCGTCGTCGTAGACGGCCGCGTCGATGTGCACGGAATTCTCCGACGAACAACTCGTCGCGAAGTCGAATATCTTGCTGCGCTTGATCTTCTCAGCGGCGTCGGCGAGGTCCGCATCGGCGGCGATGATCACCGGAGCATTGCCTGCCCCCACCCCGATAGCCGGCGTGCCACTGCTGTAGGCGGCGCGCACATTGCGTTGCGAGCCGGTGACCACGACCAGGTCCGCCTGCCGCATCAACTCGTTCGTCAGCGCCTTGCTCGGGGTGGAGATGAACTGCACGAGATCGTGCGGCGCACCGATCTTGTCGAACTCTGCGTGGATGTAGTCCACCAACAACGCACATGTGGACGCCCCCTTGGGCGACGGCGAGAGGATCACGGCATTGCCGCCCTTGAGCACCATCATCGTCTTGTTCGCCGGAGTGGCGGCCGGGTTGGTGGACGGGCACACCGCGGCCACCACACCCACCGGCTTGGCGTACTCGGTGATCCCGTTTTCAGGGTCCTCCCGGATGACGCCGACGGACCGCGCTCCGGTCAGGTCGCGAAGGGTCCCGATGGTCTTGCGCTGGTTCTTGGTGATCTTGTCCTCGACACGGCCGAGGCCGGTGGCCTGCACGCTCAGTTCGGCCAGCGCCTTGGCGCGCTCGGGCTCATAGATGGCCCACGCGACCGCGGCGACCACGTCATCGACACGCTCCTGCGGATACGTCTCGTACACCGCCTGTGCGGCACGCGCCCGTGTGATGAGTTGACCGATCTCTGCGGCGACGTCCGCCGCGTCGGTCGAGTTCTGGTGCTCCGACATATCGATCCTTCCGAGACGATGTCGACGACATTGACGACATTGACGACTGAACACCCGGGTCGAAATCGGCAAAATGCCTGGTCATCGGGCCCTCGTCGGCAATTCCACATTATGGTAACAGGTTCCATCTTGCGTTGTGAACCACCGGCCGCTGTGTCGTGGCGCTCACTTCTTGCCCAGCCCTGTGACGGTTGACACATGACATTTTCCGGGTCTACCGTCGTTTGTGGTATTTGATTCCACATTATGGAAAGGCTTTTGAGATGGCGAATGCAGTCAGCGAGGACGGCCTAGCCCACCCCAGCACGTCGGCCGCCAGCGCCTCGCCCTCCACGGCGCCACATCCGCAGACCCGGACCGTCCGGCCCGCGGCGCCGAGACGCAGCTTCCTGGAATCGTTCCGTCACCGAGTGCGAACCAAGATCCTGGTGCTGCTGTGCCTGATGTACCTGATCACCTACATGGACCGGGTCAACATCTCGACCGCGGCGCCGTTCATCAAGCAGGACCTGGGCCTCGACAACACCCAACTCGGTTTGGCGCTCGCCGCCTTCTCGATCCCGTACGCGTTCTTCCAGATCTTCGGCGGCATCCTGGGAGACAAGTTCGGCCCGCGCAAAGTGCTCTTCGCCGTCGGACTCATCTGGGCCCTGTCCACCGTGTTCACCGGCTTCGCCGTCGGATTGGTTTCGCTCTTCGCCGCACGGTTGGCATTGGGCTTCGGAGAGGGCGCGTCCTTCCCGACGGCCACCACCGCGATGGCCAAGTGGCTGCCACTGGAACGACGAGCATTCGGGCAGGGCATCACGCACGCGTTCGCCCGCATCGGCAACGCCATCGCCCCCTTGGCGGTCGCCGGACTGATCGCGTTGTGGAACTGGCGGCTGGCGTTCTTCGTGTTCGGCGTGATCAGCCTGCTCTGGGCGTTCGCCTGGGTGGTGCTCTACCGGGACCGGCCCGCCGACCATCCGAAGATGACCGACGAAGAACTCGCCGAGCTGACCACCGATCAGCAACGAGACGCACGGCCGCCGGTGCCCTGGAAGCTGATGTTCGCCCGGATCCTGCCGGTGACGTTCGTCGACTTCTGCTACGGGTGGATGCTGTGGGTCTATTTGACCTGGATCCCGTCGTTCTTCCACGAGAGCTATGGCCTGGAGCTCAAGAAGTTCGCGCTGTTCTCGGCGCTGGTGCTGATCGGCGGCGTCGTCGGCGACACCGTCGGAGGCGTCGTCTCCGACTACCTGCTACGCCGCACCGGAAGCCTCAAGATCGCCCGCCGCGCGGTGCTCGTCGTCGGGCTCTTCGGCTCGTTCTTGTTCATCCTGCCAACGCTTTTCATCCACCAACTCGCGTTGACCACCGTCTGCCTCGGCGTGGCGTTCTTCCTGCTGGAGCTGACCAATCCGGTCATCTGGTCGATCCCGATGGACATCGCGCCGAACCACGCGGGCACCGCGGGCGGGTTGATGAACACCGGCTTCGGCATCGCGGGCATCGTGTCGCCGATCATCTTCGGCCATCTCATCGATGCCACCGGCACCTTCGTCGCGTCGTTCACGGTCTCCGCTGCCCTGCTGGTCGTCGGCGGTCTCGCGGCGTTGTGGATCGATCCCACCAAACGGTTGCCCGACCTGTCGGCAACCGTGCCCGCGAGGGCCGGCGGGACAGCCACGCCATAGGTGCACGCCGGGGCGGTGATCGGATGATCGCAGCCGCCGTCGCGACACCTTGCCGGCTCCGGAGCCCCGCCCAGCGGGTATCCGGAGCTTCGGCGACCCAGGCCGACCGCTACCGTGCCCGCAGCGGCTGGCTCAGGATGTGATTCACCAGATCCCGGACCGGGCCTGCGGGCGGGTTGCGCGGGCCTATCCAGATCACCCGAAGCTGACGGTGCAGGTCGATTCCGCTGACCGGCACCCGCCCCAACCGATGGCTGGCGAGGTCGTCGGCAACGGCCAGCTCGCTGACCACGGCAGGCCCCGCCCCTGCGAGAACCGCCGCACGAACCGCTGACGTGGTCGACAGCACCAGTGCGGGGGGAGCCTGCACACTGTGCCGCCCGAGCGCGGCCGTCAGCGCCGCCCGTAGCGCATAGCGCGTACCCGAACCTTCCTCGCGGCTGACCAACGGGATGTCGTTCAACTCCTGGGCCGACAACGTCCGCCGTTTCCGCACCCACGGGTGGTCCGGCGGCAAGACCACCACCAACTCGTCACGTCCGATCACCCTGCTCCGCACGCCGCGGGGAATGTAGGGGCCCTCGATGAACCCGACGTCGGCCTCGCCACTGCGGACCTGCTCGACGACGGTGTCGCTGTTGGTGGCGGTGAGCACCACCTCGGCCCTCTCGCCCTGCCCTTTCGTCAGCGCCTGCAGCGAGACGAGCCAACCGGGCAGGAGATTCTCGGCGATGGTGAGGCTGGAGCTCACCCGGACGTGCATGCGCAGGTCGTGCCGAAGCGCAGCGAGCCCGGCGTCCAATTCATTGGCGACATCGAGAAGCCGCGCGGCCCACTGGGCCACCACCACGCCCGCCGCTGTGAGCGTCGAACCGTGCTTGGTGCGCATCACCAACTGCACACCGGTCTGCGCTTCGATCGACGAGATCCGCGCCGACACCGCCTGCTGGGTGACGCCCACTTCACGGGCCGCTGAGTTCAGGCTGCCGGTGTGCGCGACGGCGAGCAGTACCTCGAGGGCACCCAGTTCGGGCATCCGCGGGCTCAGCGTCACTCCACCAAAATAGTCTGTCACAAGGTGGCCTTGTAGCTAGCCGACCGGTTGCACCCCGAGTTGGCGACCGACCAGAGGCCTGCGGGCCGGCCGCAAAACCGCTGCGACGTCGACGAGCGCCTTCGCCGAAGCGCATTCGGGTGTGCGCGCCACCACCGGCACGCCGGCGTCACCTGCCTCGCGAAGGTCGGCGTCCAACGGGATCTTGCCGAGCAGCGGTACCCCGAGATCACCTGCGAGACGGTCGCCGCCGCCGGATCCGAACAGTGCCGAGGCCCCGCCGCAGTGCGCACAGACCATCTCGGACATGTTCTCCACCACCCCCGCGACCGGCATGCCGACGTCGCGGGCCATGGCGCCGACCCTGCTCGCCACCGTCTGTGCGGCCTTTTGCGGCGTCGTGACAACGAGCAACGATGCATCCGGCAGCAGTTCGAGCACCGACAGCGTCACATCGCCGGTCCCCGGCGGCAGGTCGAGCAGCAGGACGTCGAGCGGTCCCCAGTGCACGTCGTGCACGAACTGAGTCAGGGCCTTGTGCAGCATGGGTCCGCGCCAGACGATCGGCTCGCCGTCGTCGACGAGGAAGCCGAGCGACATCAGCCGCACACCGTGGGCCTGGACCGGCAGCATCGTCTCGTACATCGCGATCGGGCTGCGTCGAACGCCGAACAACTGGGGCACCGAATATCCCCACACGTCGGCGTCGAGCAGTCCGACGGACTTGCCTTGCCTGGCCAGTGCGACGGCCAGGTTGGCGGCCACGCTGGACTTGCCGACGCCACCCTTGCCGCTCGCGACGGCGATCACCGCGCCGGCCGCTGAAGCACCGAATGCCGTTCTGCCCGAGAGGAATCGGTCGGCAAGCGATCGCCTCTCGTCCTCGCTCATCACGGTGAAGTTGACGTGTACATCGCCGGTCCTGGTCACCGCGGACGCGGCGGCGGTGACCTCGCGGGTGAGCAATTCGGTCATCGGGCAGCCCGGGGTGGTCAGCGCCAGCTCGACCTCGACGCGGCCCCTGCGACTGGTCACCGCGCGGACCATCTCGAGCTCGCCGAGCGACCTGTGCAACTCGGGGTCCTGCACTGCGTCGACGGCGTTTCGCACTGCGGCGACGTCGACGTGTCCGCTCGCGCGCCCTAACACGGTTGCTTCTCTCGATCCGCGACCAGCGCCTCGAGCACGCGAGCGGTGTTGGCGGCTCGGTGCGACCACCACGCGCACGCGTCGTTTCGCGAGCCCTGCGCCCACGTGCAGTGCTGTGACCACCACCGCGCGCGGGCGCCGAGCCATGCCGCCGTGGCCCGTGCATCCTGCTCGAACATCGCCCTGAGGGCGAATCGACGCTCGCCGCGGCGCAGTCCCACCCCGACGTGGCGTGCGCAGTCGGCGAGGTCCCGGTAGGTGAGGACCACTCCCGATCTGATGGGCGCCACCAGCGCATCGAGCGTCTCGTCGAACGAGTCGTCCTCGCCCATTCCCGCCGGCGCGGCGCGCAGCGCAAGCGGCAACATCTCCGCGGCGGGCAGGCTCCTGTGTTCGGCGCGCAGCACCTCGTCGGTGAGCCGCGCCCACGCGGTGATCGACGCGATGCCGAGGCCGGCGACCGCGAGCAGATACCCAGGCGCCCAGCTCCATATGTGCTCGTGGAAGAGAACCGATCTCAGCCGCTCGAGCTGAGCGCTGCCACGTTCGGTGGACGAATTCGCTTCGGCCTCCGTCAGTTCCGCATAGAGCATCAGCAGTGCTCCGAGATGATCGGCGTCTTCGGGTGCAGGCAGACCGAGAACACGCCAGAAGCCGGCGATCCTGTCGAGCCCCTCTCCCCCGAGCTTGCCCTCGTCACCCAGGTGTATCGCGGCGTGCGGAGGAGCGCTGAGCACGAAGGCGTCGGTGTGTTCGACGCCCGTGGGGACCGGCAGGTCAAGCGCCGCGCACAGGGTGGTGTTACCCGGTGGCGGTGTCAGGACGACGGCGCCGAGCGAGCGGATCAGTTCCGGTGCGACGGCCATGGTCACGGACCCGGGATCAGGAATGTTTCGGGCTTGGGTTTGAGCGGACGCATCAGCCACGACGGACGGCGTTTGTGTTCCGGCGAGGACCACCCGGCAGGCCGCGTCATCGCCAGCCATTCGGCGTACACCTTGCGCGCTTTGGCGGTGTCGACGCAGATGTCGCCGGCCCGGTCCTGCGGTGCGGCGCGGGTGACGCGGACGGCCTGGTGCCAACAGTGCATACCGGAGATGGGATCGGGATGCACCGGGAAGGTCAGATTCTGGTGCACACCGGTGTCGCTCCACCAGATGCGCCTGGTGTCGGGATCGGTGCTCTCGTAGGGATGTACGGCCTTGGTTCGTTTCATCGCCCACTCGTCGCCGTTTCGTTTCAGGTCGACGGTGGCCATCATGCCGCCCGCGCCGCCCTGCTGGTCGGCCGTGCGCCACCGGCCCATGTGGTGGCTGCAGGCCACGACACCCGGCCGGATGCCCTCGGTGATCCACGCCTTGGCGACGAAGTAGCCGATGTCGGTCTGCACCTTGACGAGGTCGCCGGTGTGCTCGACGCCCAACCGCTGCGCATCGACGGGGTGGATCCACACCGGGTTGGTGTGGGCGAGTTCGTCGAGCCATTTGGAGTTCGCCGAGCGGGTGTGGATCTGTGTCGGCAACCGGAACGTCGACAACAGCACCAGCTGGTCGGCATCGAGGGCGTCGGGATGAACGTGGCTCTTGACGTACCCCGGCAGGGCGTGCTCAGGCCAGCCCCAGTCGGCCAGCGTCGAGGAGTAGAACTCCAACTTTCCCGATGGGGTCGGGAAGCCGCGCAGGACGACGCCGTCGACGTCGACACCAACCGGGCGTCGTCCCTCGTCATCGGGAGCAGGCGCGCCCATCGGCACGATGTTGGGGTTGGCGGGTTTCGGCGCCGAGGTGTACACGCGGCCGAGCGGCGTGATGTTGACGTCTTCGAGTTCCTCGGCGGGCACCTCGAACGTGTATTGGGCGCCAAGGCCTTTGGCGATCTCGAAGGCGCCGTAGCGCCGCATGAACTCGAGCGGCGTCAGCCCTTCCGCCTCGGCCCGCTCGGGCAGACCGGGCACGGAGTTGGCGAACATCCAGCCGTAGTACTCGTCGACCGAGAGTTTCTCACCAGGGTTGGCGCGTGATTCGTGGTACTGCCGGATGCCAAGGGAGCCATCGGGATCGATGCGCCACGAAAGCTCGATCCACCACTCGTTCTCCTCCCAGACCTCGCCGGGGTTGACCTGCCTGCTGTCGGTGATCTTCTCGCCGAGACGCTCACGGGCGGCCCGCAGCACCGGCTGGCGGAAACCGATCCACTGGCCGTCGTACTGCTCGTAGGAGTGGGTGTCGTGTCGCTCGGAGCCGTGTCCCATCGGAAGCACGTAATCGGCCAGGTAGGCCGACTCGTTCCAGGTCGGCGTCAACGCCACGAAACAACCCACCATCTCCTCGTCGGTGAGCACCTCCATCCACGACAGACCGTCGGGGTTCGTCCACACCGGGTTGTAGACCCGGATGAAGTAGGTGTCGAGCTTGCCCCGCCCTTCTTTGAGGAAATCGGGCAGCAGGAATGACATCTCGTTCTGCGCCAGCGGATACTCCAGCGGCCACGTCAGCTCCTGCCACACTGCCGGATGCGGCGGAGTGTGAATCGGCTTCGGCACGAACTTGTTCCATGTGTTGGCGAACAATCCCCCCTCGGTGCCGATCGCGCCGAGCAGGGCCGAGATCAACACCAGGGTGCGGGCGACCTGCCAGCCACCGAGGTTGGCGGCGGCAGCCGAGCGCCAGCAGTGCGTCGAGAATCGGGTACCCGCCGAAGCGACCGTCTCGGCGACCTCTTCGAGAGTGGCGGCATCGATGCCCGACTCCGCCGCGGCGTAGTCGAAGGTGAACTCGTCATACAGCCGTGCGAGTTCGGCCTCGAACGTCGCGAAGTCCTGCGGCAGTTCCGGACGGCATTTCTGCAGGTACTCCTGCCAGTTCCACCACTGCCGCACGAATTCGCGGTTGTAGCGGCCGGTGACGATGAGGTGGCGCGCCACGGCGAGGTTGATCGCCGCTTCGCTGCCCGGCTGTGGCGACAGCCAGTAGTCGGCGTGGGTGGCGGTGTTGGACAGCCTGGTGTCGAGGACGATGATCTTGGCGCCGTTGGCCTTCGCGTCGATGATCCGCTGAGCGTGCGGGTTGAAGTAATGGCCGGTCTCCAGGTGCGAGCTGATCAGGTAGATCACCTTCGCGTTCGCATGGTCGGGGCTCGGCCGGTCGGCGCCCATCCAGAACTGGAAGCCGGTGCGCCCGCCGCTGGAACACACGTTGGTGTGTGAATTATGACCGTCCACACCCCAACTGGCCAGCACACGTTCGGTGTAGCCGTCTTCGCCGGGCCGCCCGATGCTGATCATGATCTCGTTCTGGCGTTCCTCGATGATGGCGGCCCGGATGCGCGCGGCGATCGCGTCGAGCGCCTCGTCCCAACTGACCCGCTCCCACTGCCCGGAACCCCGCTCGCCGACTCGTCGCAACGGGTACAGGATTCGGTCGGGATCGGTCACCTGGTTCAGCGTGGACGGCCCCTTGGCGCAGTTGCGGCCCCGCGAACCGGGATGTTCTGGGTTGCCTTCGAATTTGCGCACGTGCAGGTCTTCGTGGTCCACGTAGGCGAGCAGCCCGCACGCCGACTCGCAGTTGAAACACGTTGTCGGCACCAGCATGTAGTGGTGCTCCTCCTGCCGCGGCCATGCGCGTGAGGAGACCTCGACCCAGTCGTCCCAGCGCTCCTTCGGCGGGAACGCGGACAGGTGCACACCGCTTGGTCCCGGGTAGAACGTCTCGCCGCGCGCCTCGACCTCCTTGCGGGCCGCGGACACCCGCTTCGCGCGGGCAAAAAGGGACGGTGCCATGCAAACCTCCTCAGGCGAGCGGGACGGATTGGCCGGCCTGCACGTACGCGTGTTCATGAGCCAGCAACCCGATGAGCGCGAAAGGCGCTGCCGCGACACCGATCCACGGTGCCGCCACCGAGACGGCGACAGCCGCGACGCCGAGCAGGAACACCCGCGCGAAGCGACCGCGGACCATCTCATGGGTGGCCAGGCGGGCATGCGCGGTGACATGCGGAAGAGTCGTCTCGCCCCACACCAGGAGAAGGTGCACGGCCGCGGCGACAGCCAGCACGACCTCGAGGGCATTCACACCGCGGTCGGGTGCCAGCCACACCGCGAACGGCAGCAGCGCCGCCGCGCCTGCGAGCACCGCCTGCACCGCGAGGTGGGCGGGCAGCAGCGGGCTCTGCCAGAGGTCGCGCGCCTTGGCCTGGGCGAACAGGAAGGCGGTGTAGCAGGCGGTCGCCACTGCCAGGACTGCTCCGATGACACCCAAGATCTGTTGGCCCGCAACGCTGTCCAGTGCCGCGGCGGCCAGATAGAGCACAACGATGCCGCCGTAGCCACCGATCACGAACGCGCCCTTGACCAACCAGCTCGTCCAGTGGTGTTTGGTGAAGATCAGGTAGAAC
The DNA here is from genome assembly GCA_023415515.1 of Actinomycetes bacterium. GTDB lineage: Bacteria > Actinomycetota > Actinomycetes > Mycobacteriales > Mycobacteriaceae > Mycobacterium. The sequence goes on along the minus strand of JAEZKH010000432.1, from coordinate 12,280 downwards.
CGCAGCGGATGCTTGAGGTCCCAGATCAGCAGCACGCCGGTGATGCCGAGGAACACCAGCGCCACCACGGGCGCAACCCATCGCGCGACACCGCCGGACCAGTCCAGCAGACCGGTCAACGCGAGCAGCACCGCCAGCAGGAAGGCGCCCGCGGCAATGCTCTTGGTCCACGTGTAGAGGCTGACGCGCCAACCCCACGGCGCGTGGTGGGGAATGTCGTAGGACAGCAGGGCGGCCGCCGACGACCGGGGTCCGTCGGGGTGGCCTGCGGTGACCAGTTGGGGGTCGGGTGCACCCTGGGTGGCCCATGCGTAAAGACCGCCTTCTGGGCGGGCGGCGCCCAACGGGTCGAGCGTGGCCTGATGGGCGCCGAGGTAGAACACGCCGGGTGCCGTTTCCTTCTCCGGCCGTCGGACGACCGCGGGCCTGCGCTGCACGAGCTGGGCGACCTTCGACGTCGGGTCGTTGCCGTCGCCGACGATGATCGCCCCGGTCGGACACACCGACACGCACGCGGGTTCGAGTCCGGCGTCGATCCGGTGGGCGCACATGTTGCACTTCTCGGCGGAGTGGTCTTCCGGGTTGATGAAGATCGCGTCGTAGGGACAGGCGGCCATGCACGCCTTGCACCCGATGCAGATCTCCTTGTCGAAGTCGACGATGCCGTCAGGCCGCTTGTACATCGCCTGGGTCGGGCACGCGGTCACGCACGGCGCGTCGGTGCATTGATTGCACCTGGTCACCTGGAAGGCGCGGCGGGCCTGCGGGAAAACGCCCACGTCGGCCGACTTGACGTAGGTCCGGGTGACCCCGACCGGCACCTCGTTCTCGCTCTTGCACGCCGTCGTGCAGGCGTGGCACCCGATACATCGGGTCTGATCGAGCACCTTCAGCCACCGGGCGGGCCGTTGCACCACCTGCTCCATAGGGACCGAATCTAGTCGCCGGACCGGACCCCGGACATCTAAAGCAGACTTGTACCGATACAAGGTTGAGTTGTATCCCGCCGCGGTGACAAACAAGCCACACTGGGAACGACGCTTCGCGACGGAGGAGTTCGCCCGTGACATTGCTGCAGCGGATGCGCGCCCGCTGGCCACCGATGAACTCGGTCGGTGATGATCCGGACTACCGATTCTCGCTGGCCAACGAACGCACATTCCTCGCGTGGATACGCACCGCGCTGGCTCTGCTGGCAGGCGGCGTGGCCGCAGTGCAGCTCGTGCCTGCCTTCAAATTCCACGGCGGCAGGCTCATTCTCGGCGTCACGCTCGTCCTGCTGGCCGTCATGGTGGCGGCGGGCAGTTATCACCGGTGGGCGGCCAATGAGCGCGCGATGCGGCTCGGCCAGTCGCTTCAGCCCTCTCTCGTGCCCCGCCTGCTGGCCGGCGGACTCACCCTGATCGCATTGCTCGCCCTGCTGCTGGTGATCGTCAGTGGCTGAGCCTCGGCCCGTCCTCGACCCGGGCCTGCAGGCCGAGCGCACCCGGCTGGCGTGGTCGCGCACCGCGCTGTCGTTCGCCGCCGTCGGCGCCCTGCTGCTACACAACGGCATCACCGCCTCCGACCCGCTGCACAGCCTGCCGGGGGTGGTCGGGCTTTGCTGCGCAGCGGGCACCTACCTACTCGGGGTCAGCCGGTATCACGCCACCACACGGCGAGTCCCGCGCGGTGAGCCGATGACGTCCATCGGCTCTGTGCGCACCCTGACGGCACTCACCGGCCTCACCGTCGTATCCGCCCTGATCCTCATCGCCGCATGACATACCTATGCCGTTTCACAACCACTGCCACAGCGCCTGGACGAGCACGGCGCCGGACAGCGCTGCCAAGAGCCACAGCGCATATCGCTGTGAATTAGTCGACGAGGTCCGTTTGAACACAACGCTGCCGAGCGCCACGCCGATCAGCGATACCGGGAAGAGCACCGCGATCTGTCCGAGCAGCGGTGCGGTGATCAGCCCACCCAGAGCGGCGGTCGCGGTCGCCCACAGATCGGTGCCGAGGAAGTACACGATCAGGCTGGCCCGTCCCGCGACGACGGCGGCAGGGCTGGAGAAGTACATCAGGATGGCAGGCGGCCCGCCCATCGCGAAGGCGCCGTTGAGCACACCGGACACTCCACCGATCGCCAGCGTGCCCGCGACGCCCGGCAACGCGGCCGCCCGGTATTTCGACGCCATGGCGACCGCCGCCGCGAGTACCGCGCAGGCCAGCAGGACCCGCATCGGCAGGACGGGAACGAATTTCAGCAGCAAGAGCCCGAAAGGCGTGCCTGCCACCGCGCCGACCAACAGCCAGCGCAGCGACCGCCAGTGCACGTCCCGCCACACACTCGGCAGCAGTTGCACGCTCGCGAGCACCTCCAGCACGAAGGCAGTGGGGATCGCCGACGACGGCGGAAGCACCAGCGACAGCCCGACCACCCAGACCATCGACGCGCCGAAGCCGCCGAATCCGCGCACCGCGCCGCCGAGGACGATCACGGCCACCACGAACACCCAGGCCGCCGCAGACAGGCTCCACACGGTAGAGCCCATGAACAGTCCTCCTCCGCCGCAGCACCGGATCCAACGGTCGTCGGCAGTCCCGCCGACGACAAGCACCAGTACCCGACGATCAGAAGGGACCACCCCGGATCGTGCGCCGCCGCTTCGAAGATCTTGATGTGTGATCGGAGTCGAGGACGGCTATCCCCACTCAGCGGCGAAGGAGCCACAAATGTACGAAGGACATGCGAACGAGACGGTCTTCACCTGGGCGGCGCCGCCGCTGAAGTTCGGGGTGGGCGCCGTGGACGAGATAGGTGCGGAGGTCGCGGCCACCGGAGCAACGTCGTGCCTGATCATCACGGACTCCGGCGTCCGTGACACCGGGTTGCCCGACCGTATTCACGCCCAACTCGTCGCCGCAGGCATCAAAGCCGAGGTGTTCGACAGGGTGGCGATAGAGCCGACCGACGAGAGCATCGACGAGGCGGTCGCGTGGGCCCGCGAACAGGACTGGGACTGCTTCATCGCCGTCGGTGGCGGCTCGGCCATCGACACCGCCAAAGCGGTCAACCTTCTGACCACCCACCCCGGCGAACTGCTCGACTTCGTCACCCCGCCCATCGGCGAGGGCAGGGCCCCGTGGCTGCCCGTGAAACCGCTCATCGCGGTGCCGACGACAGCGGGCACCGGTTCGGAGTCCACGACGATCTGCGTGGTGGACTTCCTCGGCCTTCACCTCAAAGCCGGTGTGAGCCATCCCAAGCTGCGCCCGACGCTGGCCGTGGTGGATCCGATGACGACCGTCTCGCTGCCCGCGGAAGTGACCGCGGCCAGCGGGATGGACGTGCTGTCGCATGCGCTCGAGAGCTACACCTGTGTGCGGTTCGACGCCAAGGCTGCTCCGCAGGATCCGATGAAGCGGCCGGCGTTCTGCGGGTCGAACCCGATCAGCGACGTCTGGTGCGAACAGGCGCTCGGGCTCGTCGGACGATATCTGCGCCGAGCGGTGATGAACGGCCGCGACCTCGACGCCCGCTACCACATGGCGCTGGCATCCACTTCGGCGGGAACCGGGTTCGGCAACGCGGGCACACACCTGCCGCACGCGAATGCCTACCCCGTGGCGGGCGCCGTCGAGAACTACCGAGCGGAGGGCTACCCCGAGATGCCGATGGTGCCGCACGGCCAGGCCGTATCATCCACCGCGGCAGCGGTTTTCCGCTGGACCTATCCCGGTGACCCCGCCCGACACCTCCGTGCCGCGGAGCTGCTCACCGGGCAAACGTTCACCAAAACCGATGGCGCAGAAGCATTGTCGCATGTGCTCAGTGAGCTGATGTCCGACATCGGCATGCCCGCCGGCCTGCGCACCTTCGGCTACGACGAGTCGCATCTCGACGTGCTCGTCGAGGGCACGATGAAGCAGACCCGCCAGCTGGCAGTGGTGCCGAGGCCGGTCACCCGCGCCGCACTGACCGACATCTTCCGGGAGTCGCTGTGACAGTAGAAGACAAGGACACCACGGTCGAGGAAGTCTCGAAGTCCGAGCTTCGGACCGTCGTCATGTCCAGCCTGGTCGGCACCACCGTCGAGTGGTACGACTTCTTCCTCTACGGCACGGCCGCAGGCATCGTGTTCCCCAAGTTGTTCTTCCCGAGCAACGAGCCTGCGACCGGAACGCTGCTGGCCTTCGCGACGTTCGCGGTCGGCTTTGTGGCGCGGCCCGTCGGAGGCCTGATCTTCGGGCACATCGGCGATCGGATCGGACGGAAGAACACGCTGGTGGCGACGATGCTGATCATGGGTGTCGCCACGTTCTTGATCGGGGTCATTCCCACCCACGCGGCGATCGGGGTAACCGCGCCCATCCTGCTCGTGGTGATGCGGCTGGCGCAGGGTATCGCCGTCGGCGGCGAATGGGGTGGCGCGGTGCTGATGGCCGTCGAATACGCCCCGAAGGGCAAGCGCGGGTTCTACGGCAGCATGCCGCAGATCGGGCTCGCGATCGGGTTGATGCTCAGCACAGGGGTTTTCGCCCTTCTCGGCTATGTGCTTTCCGACGATGCGTTTCTGAACTGGGGCTGGCGCATCGCGTTCATGTTGAGCGCGATCCTGGTCGCCGTCGGGCTCTACATCAGGCTGAAGGTGATGGAGACGCCCGCCTTCCGGAAGCTGGAGAAGGCCGAGGCGAAGGCGACGATCCCGGCCGCGCAGCTGGTGAAGGACAAGCTCTCGCGCAGGCACCTGATCCTCGGCATGGGCAGCCGGTGGGCGGAGGGCGTCGCTTTCAACCTGTGGGCGGTGTTCACGATCTCCTACGCCACAGGCACTTTGGACCTGGGCAAGCAACCGATCCTGCTGTCGGTGATGGCCGCGGCGGCGGCGATGATCGTGTTCATCCCGTTGTTCGGCCGTCTCGCCGATCGCGTCGACCGCAGGCATCTCTACACCGCGGGCATCGTTGCGCTCGCCGTGGCCACATACCCCGCGTTGGCACTCCTTGGCACCGGCAGCACAGCCGTCATCCTGGTGACCATCGTCGTCGTGCTCGGGGTGATCTATCCCGTCGTGTATGCGCCGGAGGCCTCGCTGTTCGCCGAACTGTTCCCGACGAGGGTCCGTTACACCGGCATCTCCGTGGTCTATCAGCTCTCCGGCATCGTGGCTTCGGGGCTGACTCCGCTGATCCTGGCCTGGTTGTTGAAGACCGCTGACGGCGGCGTCTCGTTGGTGGTCGCCTACGTGGTGATCGTCAGCGTGATCAGCGCGGTCTCGACGATGGCCATCCGCAAGCGCGACCTCTACACCGACATCACCGATGCAGGCCCCGCCGATCCTGTGAAAGCGGTGCCGACACCTACGTCGCAGTGACGCACCGCGTGGTCAGCCGGCGAGCAGGACGCCGATCAACGCGATTGCGCCGACCCAGACGGTCGACGTCAGCGCAAGCAGGAACGGCCGGAATCCGACCTTCCGCAGGGCCGCGATGTTCACTCCGGCACCGAGCGCGAACATCGCCGCGGTCAGCAACGCGGTCTGCGCGACCTTGGCGCCCGCGACGACGGTGTCGGGGAGCACGCCGGCGCTGCGCAGTGTGACGCAGGCGAGGAACGCCACCACGAACAACGGGACCAGGGGCGGTCGTCTGACGTCGTCGCCATAGCGGTCGAGCCGACGCCTGCGCGCGCTCACCACGGCGATCACCGGGGCGAGCATGATGACCCGCGCGAGCTTGACGACGACGGCGACGGCGAGTGCTCCGCCGCCGATCGCACCGCCGGCGGCGACCACCTGCGCGACCTCGTGGATGGACGCGCCCGCCCACAGCCCCGACTGCAGTTCGGTGAGCCCGATCATGTTCGACAGCAGCGGAATGACCGGGATCATCGCGGTGCCGAAGACCACGACGAGCGCGACGGCGGTCAGCACCTCTTCCTCATCGGCGTCCACCACGCCGTCGACCGCGGCCACTGCGGCGGCTCCGCTGATGGAGTAGCCGCAGGCGATCAGGAACCGCTGCGTCCAGTTCAGGCCGAGCAGGCTGCCGACGAACATCGTGCCGACGATTCCCAGCACGACGACCGCGATCACGACGGCGATCATTCCCATGCCGAGACCGACGACCTCGCTGAACACCAACTGCAGACCGAGTAGTGCGACGCCCACGCGGAGCAGTTTCTTGGCCGTGAACGTCATGCCCGGCGCAAGCCGTCCTGGCAGCGACACGACGTTCGCGATCACCGCGCCCAACATGATCGCGATGAGCAGCGGGCTGACCATCGGCAGATGCCTGCCGATCAGCAACACCACCGCAGTGGCGCCCGCGGCGACGGCCAGCCCTGGCGCGAGCGCGCTGATCGACCCCCTCGGGGATGTGCTGGCCGGGCGGTCGGCAGCCGGGCCATCGACCTTCGGCACCGCAGGTGGCTGCAACTGACTCGTCATGATCTTCAACTCTGGCCGATCGGACCGCACGTCAGTAGCCGGTAAACGCACATCACCCCATCAGGAGTTGATATGAGTGATGCCCCACACATATCGTTTTCTGATGAGTCGTCAGTGGCCGGATATCGCCGCGCTCGAGTTGCTGAACTGCATCGACGAGCGCGGCAGCCTCGGCGCGGCCGGTCGCGCGCTCGGTATGTCGCAGCCGAACGCCAGCCGCGCGATCCGCCAACTGGAGAGCCGCCTCGGCATGGCTCTCGTCGAGCGCGGCCCGCGCGGCTCGATATTGACCGCACACGGCACCGTGATCGTGCATTGGGCACGGCAGGTGCTCGCTGACATGGAGAGACTCGCGGAGGCCGCCGCGGCACTGCGCGTCGAACGCGAAGCACAGCTGACGATCGCGTCGAGCATGACTGTCGCCGAGTACCTGCTTCCCGAGTGGCTCGGCAGCTTCCGAGCGCTCAACACCGACGTTCAGATCCACCTGCAGGTGCTGAACTCCAGGCAGGTGTGCGACCGCGTCACCGACGGATCGTGCGACCTCGGCTTCGTCGAAGGCCCGACCGTCCCCGAGCATTTGAACAAGATCACCGTCGCGCGGGATCGGTTGGTGGTGGTCGTGCATCCGAACCATCCCTGGGCCCGCAGGCGCAGGCCACTCACCATGGCGGAACTGGCCGCTACCCCGCTGCTCGTCCGCGAACCCGGCTCGGGCACCCGCAGCACGCTGGACTTGGAGCTACGGGAATTCGAGCGCCCCGCGCCGCTCCTCGAACTCGGCAGCAGTGCCGCCATCCGCACCAGCGCGCTCAGCGGCGTCGGACCCGCGGTGATGAGCACGCTGGCGATCGCCACCGATGTGGACGCAGGCACACTTCGCCAGGTCGAAGTCGATGGGCTGGACATGCACCGCACCTTGCGCGCCGTGTGGAAGTCGCCGCGCCTCGACGGGCCGGCAGCGCAGCTGTTGCGGCTGGTGCTCAGACGATCCCGCAAGCAGCATTAGTTCAGCCTGTTCTGAATACAGATATAGATGTACTATCTCCAACATGGCTGCTGAGGGAAGGGTTGTCATGCCCGTGATCGCGCTCGCCCTGTTCGCCGTTTTCGCGCTGCTCGGATTCGGTTGGCGCAGTTGGCGTCAACATCGCCGCACCGGGTCGACGGGTTTTCACGGAGTGAGTGGACGCGTCGGTTCGGCCGAATGGTTCGCGGGCGCTGGTTTCATCGTGGCGATGGCGGCGGCGTTCTTCGCGCCCGTCCTGCAGATGACGGGTGTCATCGCGCCGCTGGGCTTCCTTTATGCGCCGTGGGTTCAGGTCACCGGGATCGTGTTGGCACTAGCGGGTATTGCGGCGACCGTCTACGCCCAGGTCGACATGGGCGACTCATGGCGGATCGGTGTCGACCCAGGCGAGACGACGACCCTCGTCCGCCACGGTGTGTTCTCCGTCGTGCGCAATCCGATCTTCACCGCGATGCTCGGCTTCGGCCTGGGGATCGCGCTCGTCACCCCGAACGTCGTGGCAATCATCGGTTTTGCACTGCTGGTGCTCACAATCGAGGTCCAGGTTCGGGTGGTCGAGGAGCCCTACCTGACAACCAACCACGGAGACGACTACCGCAGGTATGCCGCGAGCGTCGGCCGGTTCCTTCCCCGCGTGGGTATGCGCTAGCTTTCCCCGCGGGCGAGGCAGGTCAGCGTCCACGCGTGGATCTCGGCCTCGTAGGCGAGTTGGGAGAACCGTCCCACCGGTCCGGCGTGGGCGCCGGAACCCGTCTCGGCGCGGAACAGTACCGTTCGCCGCGACGACGGCGAGGCCGGGTCGACGCCCGCTCCGTGGCCTGGGTCGGTCGCTCGCAGCGTGGCAACCCATTTCGCCGGTTCCCGCACCAGCACCCTGGTGTCGTGCACGGCGCCGGTCACCAGCAGCGCGGGTCTGTTCTGCGCCGGCGGTGGATTGTCGACCGGCGAATACGACATCATCACGGCGCGGTCGTCCGGATCGGCCGGGTTCCCCCACTCGTCCCACTCCGTAATCGTCAGCGGGAGTGACGGATCCGACATCGTGGTGACGACGTCGACGAACGGCACCTCGGCGACGACGCCTGCGAACCGCACCGGACGCCGGGAGTAGAGCGCACCCTGCAGCAGGCCACCCGCCGACAAACCGCGCGTGACGATGTGCGCGCCGTCGACGTGGCCGTCTGCGAGGAAGTCGGCGATGGCGGCCTGATCGTCGAACGTATTGGGCTTGCGTCGCAGATGACCGTCGAGCCACCAGCGCCTACCCATTTCGCCGCCGCCGCGGGGATGGCCGAACGCACACACCACGCCGCGGTCGAGCAACGAAGGCAACGAACGCGGCCAGTCATAACCGAAGTCGGGGTCCAAACACGCTTCGTACGAACCGTATCCGTAGAGATACAGCGGCGGTGTGCCGTCGAGGTGAACGTCACGCCTGCGCACGACGACCACCGGCACCTCGACGCCGTCCGGTGCAGGCGCGAGATACCGCTCCTGAACGTAGACCTCGGGGTCCACCCCGACGACCGGGTCGACATGTCGCAGCGTTCGACGGCCGGTTGCGATGTCGACGTCGTCGTATCGCGTCGGCCGGATGAAAGACTGCTGGGTGACAGTGACGAAATCGGCGTCGAACATCTCGTTGCGGCCCAGCGTGACGAGTCCCCCCGACTCGTCGGGCCAGATGTCGTACGGGGCAGCGGCATACGGGCGAACCGTCAACATTCCGACGCCGTCGCGCCGGGACGCCACCACGACCGCCGTCTCGAACGCATGCACGCTGTAGATGCGGGCCGCGGGGTCCTCGGGCAGGTAGTCACTCCATCGCCACGGCGTGTCGACGGGTGCCGTCATGATTCGAAACGATTCGGCGTCGAGGTTGGTCACGATCAGGAACCGGTCCCCTTCGGCGCCCGGCGCGTGGGCCACCGAGTACTCGACCGAATCCTCCCGGGGTCGCACGACGGTCGGAGTCCGTGTCGGCTCGTCACACGGCAGGACGAACACCTCCGAGGTGTCTCGGGAGACGGCGGCGATCACGAACCACGCCCCCGAGCGGCTGACGCTCAGGCTGACCTCGAATCGCTCGTCGGGTTCGGTGACGATCAGTCGGTCGGTCGCCGGGTCGGCGCCAAGCACATGCGCCCACACGCTGTTGGGCCGGTTGACGTGGTCCGTGCGCAGGTAGAGATACGTCGTCGAGTCCGCGCTCCAGCCGCCGCTGGGGAAGGTCGACTCGATGACTTCATCCAGGTCGGCGCCCGCCGCCACGTCACGAAATCGAAGGCGGTACCGCTCATTGCCGACGACGTCGCATGACCACGCCAACATTTTCCCGTCGGGGCTGATCTCGCACTCGCCGCGGTGGAACTCCGCGCCGGGATGGGCATCTGCAATCGCCTGCAGGTCGATGACGCGCTCATCCCTGCCTGCGTCGCTGCGGCGCACGAGCGTCGGGTATTCGGCACCGCCGGCGTGGATCACCCTGTTGGTGAAGGGGCCCGACCGCCACGGCGCCGACTCCGACCGCGCGGGAACGCGCGCGGTCATCTCGGCTGCGAGAGTCGCCCGCAGCGCCGCCAGCGGTGCCACCCGCGCCTCGTAGTAGGCGCGCTCGGCACCGAGCAGACCGATCAGCTCTGCGGTCGGGTCGGCGATCCAGCCGTACGGGCCACCGGCGGTGTCTCCGCACCTGGCGACCGGCGGCGAAACGGTCGGATCGGCGTCGCGGCCAGCTGACACGGAACCTCCCGACTGCTCCGAAATGCACGAAACGAGGCGCTACGAGATGGACACCATAACGTCCCGGGTACAACGAATTCCTTCAAGATCGTTGGACTCCCCTGCAGAAATTCGTCGTTCATGGTGTATTTGGTGCGTCCTGATCCGTCAGTCAAACGCGAGGGCACGTGATGGCACTTCGACCCGCCCGCCTCATCACCGCATTTGTGGTCATCCTGGGGCTGGTTTTCCTTCCGACAGCACTGTCCAGCGCCGACGAGCCGCCACCCAAGACGGTGTTCACCGTCGGGGTGGTTCAGGACGTCGACTCGCTCAACCCGTTCATCGGCGTCACGGTCGCCGCCTACGAGATGTTCCAGATGCAGTACCCGACGCTGACCGAATGGGACGCCAAGAACTTCGCCGTGGTGCCAGGGCTGGCTGAGTCATGGCAGGAGGCGCCAGACAAGTTGTCGTGGACCTACAAGATCAGGCCGGATCTGAAATGGAGCGACGGCGAGCCGATGACCGCCAAGGACGCCGCGTACACCTTCGACCGCATCATCAACGGCACGTTCGAGAAGACCAACTACGGCAATTACGTCAGCAACATCACCAAGGCCGAGGCCCCCGATGACACCACGCTGGTCCTGACCGTCGACAAGCCGACACCGATCATGCAGACGCTCATGGTCTACATCCTGCCCGAGCACATCTGGTCGAAGATCGACGAGACAGCGGTTCAGAGCTACAACAACGAACCGAAGGACGGCAAGCCGACCGTCGGAGCCGGGCCGTATCTGGTCGCCGAACGCAAGGTCGGCGAGTACACCAGACTGGTCGCCAACCCCAACTTCTATCGCGGTGACCCCGCGGTCGACGAGGTCGTGTTCAGGATCTACGCAAACCCGGACTCGCTCGGCCAGGCACTGAAGAAGGGCGAGATCGACTACGCCGACAGCCTGGAGGCAAACGTCTACGACTCTCTCGCCGACGCCCCGAACATCGAACGCAAGTCGGCGATCTACCCGGGGTTCAACGAGTTGGCCTTCAACACCGGTGCCGCGCTGGTGGACGGAAAGCCCATCGGAGACGGCAACCCGCTGCTGAAGGACAAGCGGCTTCGCGAAGCGATCGGCTGGTCCCTGGATCGAAAGACGATGGTGGACAAGGTCTTCGGCGGGCACGCGACCGTCGGTAACACCATCATCGCGCCGATGTTCCAAGGCTGGCACCTGACGCCGCCGAACGAGGTCAGCTACGACCCGGAGAAGGCCAGGCAGCTCCTCGACTCCGCTGGTTACAAGGTCGGCCCCGACGGCATCCGCCGCGCCGAGAACGGCGCCCGGCTCGACTTCCGTCTGTACGGTCGGTCGGACTCGCCGACGTCGAAGAAGGCCGTCGAGTACATCAAGCGATACCTCGCGGACGTCGGTATCGCCGCGAACGTCTCGCTCATCTCCGAGGACGCTCTCACCGAGAAGATCGGCCAGGGCGAATTCGACATGTTCGAGTGGGGCTGGGTCGTCGAACCTGACCCGAACTACCAGCTGTCCACGATGACCTGTGAGAGCAGATCCTACGAAGACGGCGGCAGCGTGCTGGCCGGCCTGTCCGACTCCTTCTACTGCAACCCGAAATACGACGAGCTGTTCGCGGCTCAGGGCAGCGAGACCGATCCGGCGAAGCGGCAGGAGATCGTCAAGGAGATGCAACAGATCCTGTATGACGACTGGCCCTACGCGGTGACCTACTACTACGACAACCTGGTCGCCTATCGCACCGACAAGTTCGAGGGATTCATTCCGCAGCCCGACCCCGACGGCTCGTATCTGTTCCAGTACGGGACGTGGACCTATGAGAACCTCAAGCCGATCGGAGCGGGCTCCGGTTCGTCAGGCCCACCGATCGCACTCATCGGCGGGATCGCCGCAGCGATCGTGGTTCTCGGTGGTCTCGGCTACTTCCTGCTGAGGCGGCGCAACGCCGGAGCCGCCGACGACAGAGAGTGATCGACGTATGGCGCTGATCAGCGCACCCGACGTCGCCCCCCCCCCCCCCCCCCGCGGGGGGGGGGGGGGGGGGGGGGGGG
>JAEZKH010000428.1 GCA_023415515.1 Actinomycetes bacterium | reverse complement strand
GTGGTCGTGGTCGTGGTCGTGGTCGTTGGAGCCTGCTCGTTGTTGTTGCCGCAGCCTGCGAGGAACGTGCCCGTGGCGATCAATGCTCCGCCACCGACCACCGCCACCAGTCGCGGGGTGAACGATTTCATCGACTCAGGATTGGCTATGAAACCGCTGTACGCAAGCTATGCCATTGACTTCCAACGCAACTCGCAGCGAGCGCTCAGCTTGCTCCAAGCGACGCGTTCAGCGGGTGACGGCCAGCACGGCGTCGGCGAGTTCAGGTCTGCAGACGATGAGATCGGGAAGCAGTGGATCCGCCCGGTTGTACTGCAAGGCTGAACCGTCGAGTCGCGACGTGTGCAGACCCGCGGCGCGGGCCACCGCCACCGGCGCGGCGGAGTCCCATTCGTACTGGCCGCCCGCGTGCACATAGACGTCGGACACGCCCTTCACAATGGATGCGACTTTGGCTCCGGCCGAACCCATTTCGACGAGTACGCCGTCGAGCGCGTCACGGACTTCCAGCGCGATCGCCGGTGGCCGCGTCCTGGACACCACGATGCGCGGCGTAGCTGGCATCTGCTGCGGGGCGGGCACGTCCGGGGTGGCGAGCGTGACACCCTGCGCGGGTAGCGCGACCGCGCCTGCCACGAGTTCACCGTTCTGCCAGAGCGCGACGTGCACCGCCCAGTCGTCGCGACCGAGCTCGGAGAATTCGCGGGTACCGTCGAGGGGGTCGATGATCCACACGCGCCGGCACCTCAACCGGACGGGATCGTCGACGCCTTCTTCGGACAGCACCGCGTCGTCGGGCCGCTGCGTTGCCAGTGCCGCGGTCAGGAATTCGTGAGACCGCCTGTCCCCCACTGCTTTTCGTTCATCAGCGGTGACCTCGGTGAGCTCCCGGCGTACTTCGAGGAGCAGGTTGCCGGCTTCGGCTGCCAGGATCGCGGCGACCTCGTCGTCGCTGCGGTCGGTCACGGACGACTTTCCAGCATTTCGATGACACGGTCGGCGAGCTCATCGGTGGGGCTGTCGGGGGTGAGCCTGAGATCGGGTGACTTCGGCCGCTGGTACGGGCTGTCGATACCGGTGAAATGCGTGATCTCGCCCGCACGCGCCTTGGCGTACAACCCCTTCGGGTCTCGGCGCTCGCAGTCCTCGAGGGGCGTGTCGCAGAACACCTCGAAGAACTCGAGCCCCGCTTCCGTGGTCAGTTTGCGTGCCAATGCGCGATGCTCCTCGAGTGGGCTGATCGCGGGCACCAGCACGATCTGCCCGGAATCGGCGAGGATGGCTGCGACGTGGGCGAGCCTGCGCTGGTTCTCGGCCCGATCGGCCATCGAGAAGCCGAGGTCGGCGTTCAGCCCGTGCCGGAGGTTGTCGCCGTCGAGAACATATGCCGGAACACCCTTTTCGAGTAGCTTCTGCTCGACCAGCATCGCCACCGACGACTTTCCCGAGCCCGACAACCCGGTGAACCAAACTGTGCGCCCCTTCGACAACCTGTCCTCGGCCGTGCACAGCGATTGGTGTCGCACCGTGTTGGGGCTTGCCGTGCGCGCTGTCACGTAGGGCAGGATCATTCCCGCCGCGACGGTGCCGTTGGTGTTCGGGTCGATCAAGATGAACGAACCCGTTGCCGCATTGCGGCTGTACTCGTCGAGCAGCAGCGGCGCCTGAGCTCGAAGCGAGATACGGCCCAGCTCATTGAGTTTGAGTGCTGTCGCGGTCTTGTCGCGGTGCAGCGTGTTGACATCGAGGCGGTAGTCGAGTGCGCTCACCCTGACCCGGGTGGTGCGGGTGGTGTGCTTGATCACGTAATCGCGACCGGGCTCCAGCGAGGCGTCGTCGGCCATCCAGCACACCGTCGCGTCGAAGTCCTGCGTCACCCGTGGTTGGTTGTTCGGCCGGGCGATCATGTCGCCGCGCGAGATGTCGAGGTCGTCGGCCAGGCTCACCGACACCGCCATCGGCGGGAACGCCTCCTGCACAGGGCCTGTGGGCCCGTCGATCGCGGTGATGCGGCTGGTCTTGCCGGTCGGCAGGACGACGATCTCGTCACCGGGGCGCATCACACCGCTGGCGACGGTCCCCGCGTAGCTTCGGTGGTCGCTGTGCTCGTGCGTCTGCGGCCGGATGACGTACTGAACCGGGAACCGCACGTCGACCAGGTTGCGGTCGCCTGCGATGTAGACCTCTTCGAGGTGTGACAAAAGGGCCGGCCCGTCGTACCAGGGGGTGTTCTGTGACTTCGACACCACATTGTCGCCCTTGAGGGCCGACAGCGGGATCGTCGTCACATCCTGCACGTCGAGGCGCGCCGCGAACTCGTGGAAGTCATCGCGGATCTTCTCGAACTGCGCTACGTCCCAACCGATCAGGTCCATCTTGTTGACCGCGAGCACAATGTGCCTGATGCCAAGCAGCGACGCGAGGAACGCATGCCTGCGAGACTGTTCGAGTAGGCCGTGGCGGGCGTCGACCAGGACGATCGCCAACTGGGCTGTCGATGTGCCGGTCACCATGTTTCGCGTGTACTGGATGTGCCCCGGCGTGTCGGCGATGATGAATTTGCGCTTGGCGGTGGCGAAGTAGCGGTACGCGACGTCGATCGTGATGCCCTGTTCGCGCTCGGCGCGCAGACCGTCGGTCACCAGAGCGAGATCGGTGTAGTCGTGCCCGCGTTCCTTCGACGTGCGCTCGACCGCGGCGAGTTGGTCCTCCATCACCGCTTTGGAGTCGTAGAGCAGACGGCCGATCAACGTCGATTTTCCGTCGTCCACCGAACCCGCCGTCGCGATGCGCAGCAGCGTTGCCATCAGAAGTACCCCTCACGCTTTCGGTCTTCCATTCCCGCCTCGGAGATGCGGTCGTCGGCGCGAGTGGCGCCGCGTTCGGTGAGCCGCGACACCGCCGTCTCGGCGATCACCTCGGAGACCGTGCCCGCCAGCGACTCGACACAACCGGTGCAGGTGACGTCGCCGACGGTACGGAAGCGCACCGTCTTCTCGATCACGTTCTCGTCCTTGCGCGGCTGCATGTACTTGTGCACGGCAAGCAGCATGCCGTCGCGCTCGAAGACCTGACGCCGATGCGCGTAATAGATCGACGGCAGCTTGATCTTCTCGGCGCCGATATAGGACCAGATGTCGAACTCGGTCCAGTTCGAAAGCGGGAACACCCGGATGTGCTCACCCTTGTGGTGGCGGCCGTTGTACAGATTCCACAGTTCGGGGCGCTGAGCCTTCGGGTCCCATTGTCCGAACTCGTCGCGGAAGCTGAAAACGCGTTCCTTCGCGCGTGCCTTCTCCTCGTCGCGGCGGGCGCCGCCGAACGCGGCATCGAATTTGTTCTCGCGGATGGCCCGAAGCAATGTGAAGGTCTGCATCGGGTTGCGCGACGGGATCGTCTCGACGACGCGGCCCGCGTCGATGTCGTCCTGCACCTTCGCCACGATCAGCCGCACCCCGGCCTCTTCGACAAGCTCGTCACGGGTGTGCAGGACCTCGTCGAAGTTGTGTCCCGTGTCGACGTGCATGACCGGGAACGGCAGCCGCCCCGGCGCGAAGGCCTTGATTGCCAGATGGAGCATGACGATCGAATCCTTGCCGCCGGAGAACAGCAGCACGGGCCTCTCGAACTCGGCGGCGACCTCGCGGATGATGTGGATCGCCTCGGCCTCGAGCGCCCTGAGATGGCTGAGCTCGTAGCGCCCGGCGGCCTGCCTGGGCTCCTGTGCGATGGTCATCTATTCCTCATTAAGTTGGTAGTTTTGACCATAATTACGAATATAACCTGTTATAAAACCAGCGTCAGCCCTGCGCTGTCAACGCTCCATTTCCGGCGAGCTGAGCCCACACCGCAGGTAGCGGAACGCAAAAGTGCGTGTCGCGTCGGCGTGTCGCGGACTTTTGTGTCTCAGTGTGAGTCTTTGGGTGCTGCTCGCGGTTGTCACCGGGTCGGCTGTGCGGCGTCCCACCAGTCGAGCACCCGCGTGCCGTACAGCGTCAGCCACTTCGAGGGCGCTCCCGCTGCGGCGTCGACCTCGAACCACATTCGCCCGGGCTTCCTGCCGTCCTGCAGCCATGCGCCGTCCGGCTGTCGGGCGGCACGGATCACCTGCACCGCCTCGGTCAACCGCGGGTCCGGCGCCGCGCCGCTGAGCGCCGAGGACTCACGGAAGTACTCCGCGGCGTTGAGCACGTTGTAAACCCAGAAGAACGGATACCCGAAGCGGACGGCCCACGGGCCGACCGTCTCACCGGTCGAGCGGCGGCGGAAGAGTTGCCGCGCAAGGAGGTATTCCTCGCCGGCCCGTCGGGCGGCATGCGTAGCCGGCGTCCCGCCGGTCGTCGCGTCGTATGCCAGCAGTCCCTTCAGCGCGTTGAGCGTCGAGTGAAACGACGACCGCGTCGACCCGTCGACCCATTCGCAGTTCCACCCACCGTCAGGCAGCCGGTGTTCGACGAACCACTCCGCGAGCCCGGCGACGTCGACGCCGAGCCACACCCCGTTGGCCAGGGTCCACGCGTTGATGCAGCAGTCGACCTCGCCACCCCAGTACGGCAGGTCGTCGTACTCCCACCGCGAGTGCTCGGCGAGCAGCTCGGCCGTCCGGCGCTCGCGCAGGACGGCGGGGTCGAGCCCCCACTCGCGAAGCAGGTTGAGCGTCCATGTCGTCGCGGTCCACGGCTGGCCGGCTTCGGACGCGTCCTCGTCGCCGAAGTCGAACCCCGCCGGAAAGAACGCGCCGCCCGCCCATTGGCCGTCTGGATCCTGCAATGCCAGCAGGCGCGCGCCGAAGCCCTCCGTCGCGATCCTCGCGCGCGTCGCCTCCCACACCGCGCGGGGCTCTCCGACCAGGTCACGTTCGACCTGCCATCGCAGCGCCGGATCGGAGTCGAGCAGCCAGGCGATGAGCCGTTTCGGGCGCGCTTTGCGACGGTCAGGGTGGCTGGGCGCGCCGGAATCGTTAAACGCCGACCTCGTTGAGCTTGCCGGTCGCGACGTCGAACACGAAGCCCCGCAACGATTCGTGCTTGGTGACGAACGGGCTCGCCTCGATCCGGCGCAGCGACTGCCGCACGTCTTCTTCGACATCCGGGAACGCCTCGGCGGCCCACTCCGGTTTGATTCCGATCTCGTCCTGGATGGTGCGCTTGAAGTCGTCGTCGGTGAACGTCAACATCCCGCAGTCGGTGTGGTGGATGAGAATGATCTCCTTCGTGCCGAGCAGCCGTTGGCTGATCGCCAGCGAGCGGATCTCGTCATCGGTGACGACCCCGCCTGCGTTGCGGATGACGTGGGCCTCACCTTCGTTGATGCCCAGTACCCGGTACACGTCGATGCGGGCGTCCATGCACGCCACCACGGCCACATGTTTGCTCGGCGGCAGCGGTAGCGGGCCGGAGAAGTTCTTGGCGTACTCCTCGTTGTTTTTCAGGTACTCGTCTGTCACGGTCATCTCGACTCCTTGTCGGCTCGCAAACGATCCGACGATAACAACACGGCGCCCGTCCGCCACGCGTCAGAATCATCGCGATTCCTCACGTCACGGGCGCGTCGAGGTCGTAGACGGTGCTGCTGCCCACCTTCACCGGGGCGAAGTTCTTCTGCACCCACGACGTGATCTGGGCGGCCGCGCCGGACTCGTGATGGCCGGCAGGCCCGAACTTGTCACCTGCGATGAAGTACCGCACCTCGTGGTCGGCGACATAACGCTGGAACTGCTCCAGCGTCGGCGAGTCGTCGCTGCCGGCGAAGCCGCCGATCGCCATGACGGATGCGCCGGTCTTCAGTTCCAGGCCGCTTGCCCCCATCGAGCCGACCGTCGCTGCGGCCCAACGATTGTCGAGACCCTGCACCAACTCAGCGAGCGCGGAGTCATCGGCCATGCGGGCACCGGAGCCGCCATGTCCGCCCGGCCCGAACCCGAACGCAGCGCCCTTGCTCGGACCCGAGGTGGAGATGGGTCCGTTGTGCGCGGTCGCAACGGTTTCGATGGCATAGGCAGCGGGCGCGACAACGGCGAAAAGCATTGCGCCCGCCGCTGATAGCGCTGCCGTTCGAGCGCCGAGCCGCGTGCCGGTGGCCACCGCCACCGCGAACAGCACCGAGCCGACGAGCACGACCCAGCGCAGGGCGGGTAGCCAGTCCGGTGTGCGGTCCAAGAGAACGAAGGCCCACACGCCGGTTCCCGCCGACATCGCTGCCAGCACGAGCCGGGCGGCCACATGCGCCCTGACGCGCCAGAGTTCGCGCACCGTGATGCCGACCACCGCGGCGATCGCGGGTGCCAGCGCAACGGTGTAGTACGGGTGGATGATGCCGTCCATGAAGCTGAACACCGCGGCCGTGACCAGCAGCCAACCACCCCAGAGCAGCAGGCTTGCGCGAACCCGGTCGGTGCGCGGGGACTTGCGGGTCAGCCACAGCCCGGCAACCAGTCCGGCAAGCGCGGCAGGCAACAACCACGAGGCTTCGGTGCCCATCGACATGCCGAACATCCGGCCGACACCGGGATTGCCGCCGAAGAACAGATGCCCCATACCGTCGGTGCCGTCTGATCCGGATCCGGGCGGTGGCCCGGACGGACGGAACCCCCTCCCGGGCCCGTGCCCGCCGAGCACACGCTGAATGCCGTTGTAGCCGAGGGTCAATTGCAAAAGGCTGTTATCGGTGGAGCCACCGATGTAGGGCCGCGACTCGGCGGGCCACAGGCCGACCAGCGCGAGGTAGGAGCCCGCCGATGCGACCATTGTCGCCGCACCGACCATCAGCTTTCCCACGCGCTGCCACCACCCGACAGGTGCGGCGACCAGAAACGCCAGTGCCAAGCCCGGCGTCACCAGAAATGCCTGCAACAGTTTGGCCAGGAACGCGGCGCCGATCGCCAAGCCGGCCAACGCGACCCACTTCGTGCTCGCCGCCTCCACGGCCCGCACGATGCAGTACGCGGCCAGGATCAGCAGAAGCACCAACAGGGCATCCGGATTGTTGAAGCGGAACATCAGCGCCGCAACGGGCGTCACCGCCAGCGCAGCGCCCGCGATCAACCCGGCACCGGGCCCGCTGACCCGGCGCACCGTTGCGTAGAGCAGGCCGACCGCACCGACACCCATGAGCGCCTGCGGCAGCAGCATGGTGAACGCATTGAAGCCGAAAAGCCGTCCGCTCAGCGCCATCACCCACAGCGCGGCGGGCGGCTTGTCGACCGTGATGGAGTTGCCGGGATCGAGCGACCCGAACAGCCACGCCTTCAGGTTCTGCGTACCGGCCTGGGCGGCCGCGGCGTAATAGTCGTTGGCCCAGCCGGACGAGCCGAGGCCCCACAGATACAGCACCGCGGTGCTCAGAAGCAGTGCCCCCAGGGCGGGGGTGAGCCAGCGTGGTCGCGCCGCCTGCTGGTCAGCCGTAACCGGCGTCGAGGTGTACGGGTCAACGGTGAGGATCATCTGTCGTACGTTCCTTCGGGTCTCAGAACAGTCATCGGTTGCGGCGCGGGTGAAACACCCAGCCTCGCAGCAGCACGAATCGCGCGGCGGTGGCGAGGAGATTCGCCACGACCAGGACGGCGGCGTCGACGTAGCGGGCTGGTTCTGGGGCGAAATTGTGGAGAAGGGCAAGCGATCCGCTGGTGATGGCGAGCGCGATGCCGAACACGATCAGCCCCTCGAAGTGGTGGCGCGCCGCACGCTGGGTGCCCGCCACTCCGAAGGTGAAGCGACGGTTGGCCGCGGTGTTGCCGATGGCGGTCACCAGCAGCGCGGTCAGATTCGCCGCCTGGGCGCCCAGCATCCCGTGCAGCGCCATGAACAACAGCAGGTACGCGATCGTCGAGACGATTCCGACGCTGGCGAACCGCACGGTCTGACGCAGCAGCGAACCCGGAGCGGCGGCGTCTCGTGATCCAAGCTGCGCCGCAAGGATGTGCACCGGAACGGAGCCCCTCGCAAAGCCACGCAACAGCCGGGCGATGCCCTTGAAGTCTTCGGTTGCGGTCGACACGATGTCCACCCTGCTGTCGGGGTCGTCGACCCAGTCGACCGGAACTTCGTGGATGCGCAGCCCGGTGCGCTCTGCGAGCACCAGCAACTCGGTGTCGAAGAACCATCCGGTGTCGGCGATGTGCGGCAGCAGCAGGTGAGCCACGTCGGCGCGGACCGCCTTGAAACCGCACTGCGCGTCGGAGAAGCCCGCCGCCAGGGTGCTCTTGAGGATCAGGTTGTAGCAGCGCGAGATGATCTCGCGCTTCGGGCCTCGGACAACCCGGGCGCCACGCCCCAGCCGGGTACCGATCGCGAGATCGGAGTGACCCGAGATCAGCGGGGCGACAAGCGGTGCCAGTGCCGCGAGACCGGTTGACAGGTCGACGTCCATGTAGGCCAGCACAGGGGCATCAGATGTCGACCACGCCGCCTGTAGCGCGCGGCCGCGGCCCTTCTCTTCGAGGCGGACGACCCGAACATCGGGAAGTTCGTCAGCCAACTGCGCCGCGATGCGGCATGTGTCGTCGACGCTGGCGTTGTCGGCGATCGTGATGCGCGCCGGAAATGGAAACTGCTCGCGCAGGTGGGTGTGCAGCCGGTGCACCGAGTCCGCCAGCGTGGCTTGCTCGTTGTACACCGGA
This sequence comes from Actinomycetes bacterium, assembly GCA_023415515.1. Classification (GTDB taxonomy): domain Bacteria; phylum Actinomycetota; class Actinomycetes; order Mycobacteriales; family Mycobacteriaceae; genus Mycobacterium. The sequence goes on along the minus strand of JAEZKH010000428.1, from coordinate 12,219 downwards.
ATCACCACGTCGAGGACCGGCACCCCCGCGGCTCTGGCCGAGATCGCCGCGTTCGGCCGCGACTCGAAGCGGGTTTGCCTGCCTGCAGTGGTGTCGGGATCGAGGGCGATGTCCGTCATGACCTCCATGGTCGAGGAGCAGGCTGTCGGCTCCGTGGGGCGAAGCTATGTCTGGGCTATGAGTTCTTCGGCGGCTGCGTGAGGTCGTAGACGACGGCGTTGTCCAGGGTGGCGGGTGTGAAGTTCGTCTCGACCCACTCGGCGATCGCGGCCGCGTCGCGGCTGCCCGACGAGCCGGCTCCAGCCCACCCGCCGAACATCACTCGACCGCGGATGAAGTAGTGGATCCTCTTCTCGGCGACATATCCCCGAAACTGCGCCAATGTGGGGGCGGGATCTGTTCCGTTGAACCCGCCGACGGCCATCACCGGTGCGTCTGCGGCCAATTGGTATCCCGCGGCGTTGTTCGAGCCGAGTGTCGCAGCGACCCACGTGTAGTCCTCGGCGTGATCGGCGAGCGCGGCGGTCAAACCCGCACCGGGAGTCGGTGCGCTCAACAGGCCGCCCGCCGCCATATGCCCGAACCCGCGGCCCGCCGGCCCCACCGAGGGTATGGACCCGGTGTGTGGCGTCGCTGCCGTGGCAACGGCATACGCCGACGGACCGGCCAGCGACGCCGCCACCGCCAGGCCGGCGACCGCACGCCCGGCCGCATCGGTCATCCGCCCGGCGACGAGCAGCAGCACCGCTGCCGCCACTCCACCGACCGCGACCACCGCCCGCAGCCACGGCAACCACCCGTCGGAGCGGCTCAAGAGCACACACGCCAGCACAGACGTCACGAGCACGGCACCGGCCGAGGCGGTGGCCCAGGGAGGTCGAGACCTGTTCTGCCACAAAAGATGTCCTCCGATGCCCACCAGCGCAGCGATCGCAGGCGCGAGTGCCACCGTGTAGTACGGGTGCACGATGCCGTTCATGAAGCTGAACACGGCCGCCGTCACCAACAGCCACCCGCCCCAGATGATGACGGCAGCGCGCAGCGGGTCGGTCCTCGGCGCCCTTCGCGCGGCGACGGCCATGGCGCCGAGGCAGATGACGGCGGCGGGCAGCAGCCATGCGATGTCCGCGCCCATCCCGCGATCGAACAGCCTGCCCCAGCCGACGTCGAAGTTCAGGTTGCCGAGCCCGCCGGGTTCGTCGCCGGTCAGCCTGCCGATCCCGTTGTAGCCCAACGCCAGTTCGATGATGCTGTCGTGTTGTGATCCACCGATGTAGGGTCGATGCGCCGACGGCCAGGCCTCGACGAGCACCAGGTACCAACCCGCAGCCACGGCCATCGCGGCAAGCATCGCCACGATGTCGAGCAGGCGCCGCCCCATCGGGCGACTGTCCGCCGTCAGGTAGGCCGCGGTGAAGCCGGGTACCACAAGCAGCGCCTGCATCATCTTGGCGAGGAAGCCGAATCCGACCGCGACGCCCGCGAGGATCAGCCACCAACGGCTGCTGTCCTTTTCGCACGCCCGCTGAGTGCAGTAGGCACCGACGACGAGGAGGAGGACCAGCAACGCGTCGGGGTTGTTGAAGCGGAAGATCAACGCGGCGACCGGCGTCAGCACCATGATCGTGCCCGCGAGCAGCGCCGCACCGGACCCGCCGACTCGTCGTACGGCCGCGTACAGCACGGCGACCGCCGCAACGCCCTCGATGGCCTGCGGGACCAGTACGCTCCACGGGTTCAGGCCGAAGATGCGCACCGAGATGTCGATGACCCACAGGGCGGCGGGTGTCTTGTCGACGGTGATGGCGTTGGCGGCATCGCTCGACCCGAACAACATCGCCGTCACGTTGTCGGCGCCGGCCTGCGCTGCGGCCGAGTAGAAGCTGTTCGCCCATCCACTCGCCGACAGATCCCACAAGAACAACGCCGCCGCGCCGACTAACAGCGCGAGGAACCCGGCCCTCGGCGAGCAGACGCAAAAGCCGCGTGTCGCGCGGCGTGTCGCGTGCTTTTGCGTCTGCTCGCGAGGAGAAGCCCCGGCAAGAAGGACAGAGGTCACCGGCCGATCCTCGACCACGGCGCTATGGCTGAGATCGGGCCTCGCTGTGGCTTGACTGTGAATCGAACGGCAGCCGCACCACGAACTCGGTCTGCCCTGGCACGCTGTGCACCTCGATGGTCCCGCTGTGGGCCCTGACCACCGCGGCGACGATCGCGAGGCCGAGTCCGGTGCTGCCCTCGCGCCGCGAACGCGACGAGTCGCCGCGAGCGAACCGCTCGAACACCTCCGGTTGCAGCCACACCGGAATTCCCGGCCCGTCGTCGGTCACGGTGAGGACGGCGTGATCGCCGTCGAGTGCCAGCGCGGTGATCACCGACGTGCCTGCGGGGGTGTGCGTGCGCGCGTTCGCGAGCAGATTGGCCAGCACTTGATGCAACCGCGCCTCGTCCCCGCGCACCACGACCGGCTCCTCGGGAAGATCCAGCGACCATCGGTGATCCGGGCCCGCGATGCGCGCGTCGCTGGCGGCGTCGACCACCAGCCGAGACAGATCCACCTGTTCGCGCTGCAGCGGCCGCCCAGTGTCGAGACGCGCGAGCAACAGCATGTCCTCGACGAGGTGCGTCATACGGTCCGTCTCGGACTCCACCCGGCTCATCGCATGCGCGACGTCGTCGGGCAGAACATCCTGCTTCCGTTGCGCCAGTTCGGTGTATCCGCGGATGGCGGCGAGTGGGGTGCGCAGTTCGTGGCTGGCGTCGGCGACGAACTGCCGAACCCGCATCTCGCTCGCATACCGTGCCGACAACGCACCCGCGATGCGATCGAGCATGCGGTTGAGCGCCGAGCCGAGCTGGCCGATCTCGGTATGGGCGCTCGCGGGGTCGACTTTGACGATCGGCGTGGGCAGCCGGACCTCCCCGCGGTCCAGCTCCAGATCGGCCACCTGTCGGGCGGCCGCGGAAACCGTCGACAGCGGCCGCAGCTGCCGCCGGATGATCAATATGCCCGCCGTCGTCGCGGCGATGAGCGCGACCACACCGACGATGCAGAACATCACCAGCACCCACAGCAGGGTGTCGTCGACATCGGAGGTCGGCAAGCCGACCACGATCGTCTCCTCTGGTCCGCGGGAGTGGTTGCTCACCAACCGATATCGGCCGAGGCCGTCGAGGTCGACCGTCGTCGGATGACGATTGGGTGCGATCTGCGCCAGTTGGGTCGTGGCCGCCGGGCTGATTGCGGAGCGGGCACCGTCGGCGGTGATCACTCCGGCATCGACCGCTACCCCGTCGCCGATGACCGCGCCGACCATGCGCGCGGCCTGCCCCGGGGCGTTGAGGAATTCAGGTCCGGGTCCGTCGTCCTCGCGGATGATGATGCGTCGCGGGCGATCTGTGGGCGACGGCATGGGGAACGGCGGTCCCGGCATCGATCTCGGGGGCCCGAAGCCCGGCGGGGGCGGCGGCCCGAAGGTCAGGATCGCCGCCGACCGGCGGCCCGCCACGATCAGCTGCAGATCGAGCTGGTGGGTCAGGAAGCGTTGCAGCGCAAAGCCTGTCGCGATGCCGATACCGGCGCACACGACCGCGAGCAGCGCCACCTGGGTGACCAGTAGTCGCGCGCGTAAGGACCATGTTCGGGGTGACCGGATGCGGGTCAGCAGCCCAGGTTGCTCAATGTGCGGGCTTGAGGACATAACCAGCGCCCCGCAGCGTGTGAATCATCGGTTCACGGCCGCTGTCGATCTTCTTACGGAGATAGGACACGTACAACTCGACGATGTTGGACCGCCCGCCGAAGTCGTAACTCCACACCCGGTCGAGGATCTGTGCCTTGGACAGCACCCGCTTCGGGTTTCGCATCATGAAGCGCAGCAGTTCGAACTCCGTCGCGGTCAGCGATATCGACTCGCCGTCGCGGGTGACCTCGTGGCTGTCCTCGTCGAGAACCAGGTCGCCGACGGTGATCTTCGCCCCGCCGGTCTCGCTGGTCACGCCGGTGCGCCGCAACAGCGCCCGCAAACGCAGCACCACTTCCTCGAGGCTGAACGGCTTGGTCACATAGTCGTCGCCGCCTGCGGTGAGCCCTGCGATCCGGTCCTCGACGGAGTCCTTTGCGGTCAGTAAAAGCAGCGGCAGGTGCGGTATCCGTTCGCGTAGCTTGCGCAGCACGTCGAGGCCGCTCATGTCCGGCAGCATCACGTCGAGCACCACGACGTCCGGCGGTGTGTCTTTGGCCAACGCGATTGCTGTCGCGCCGTCACCGGCCGTCTGGATGTCCCATCCCTCGTAGCGCAGGGCCATCGACACCAACTCGGCGAGAACGGGTTCGTCGTCGACGACCAGCACGTTGATCGGCTTGCCGTCGGCACGCCGCATCACGACGCGTTCGGGTTCGTCCGCGCTCACGTGGCCATTATTCGCCGAGCGAGTGAGCGCGGCCTGTGCGCTCTCTGTGTGCCACCTGTGAGGGCGCACATGGTGGTGTCGCGTCCTCTGCATTCACAGCCGACCCACATGTGGCGGCTGCACAGTGGACCGGTGACTACCGAGAACGCAGAGCAGCGCAGTTCCGACCGGTGGACCGGCCGCCAGACGGCCGCGGCGGTTGCGATCGCCGTGCTGGTGGGCGGGTTGGGGGGCGCCGCGATCTACGCCGCGACGGAAGGGTCGCCGCGGGCCATGGGCGCCGGTGCGCGGACGCAGATGCACGTCGCACCCGGTGGACAAGGACCCGCAGCGCCGCGCCAAGCCCCACCTGCCGTCGCGCCTGCGCAGCCACCAGGGACCCTGCACAGCGAGTACGTCGTGTCGGACGGCAACGGAGGCTTCGCCACCAAGATGAGCCAGACCGGTGTGGTCGACGAAGTCACGCTGTCGCAGATCGTGGTGCGCAGCGACGACGGCTTCACCCAGATCTATTCTTTGCCGTCCGCGAGTGTCCCGCCGGACAAGCCGGTGTCCGCCAACGACACCGTGACCGTCGAGGCCACCCGGACCGGCACGACGTTGACCCTCAACCGCATCGAGGGTCATCCGCCGGCGAACTGATGTGTGGCGGTGGAGGTTACGGGCCGAAGCCGTCAGGCACCTCGGCCGTCACCTCGGGCACCGCAAGCGTCGTCTCGGGTGTGGTGGCCGCCTTCTCGACCGTGCTCGTCTCGCCGAGTGTCATCTCGGGATCGGACACGATCGTGGCTTCGCTGTTGTCGCTGCTGAGCCCCATCGTCAGGGCTCCCATCGCGACGATTGCGCTGGCACCTGCGGTCGCTGAGATCATCTTGAGTTTCCGCGAATTCATTTCAGTTCCCTTTCCCGCGTATCAGGGCAGGCCGTTCCAGGCGGGAGGTCGTCGACGACCCCTCCGGCACGTTGGGTAGCCGGAAGGGTCGGGGGTGAAACGTCAGTCGGTGTCTTAGGTTGTTACTCGGCTGCCTTCTCCTCGGCAGGCAGTGGCGCCGGGCCCTTGATCGTGGGCACGGCCATCGACGTGGCCTCGACGGTGTCGTCCTTGCCGGACGCCGTGGTGGTCGCGGCCATCGTCATGTGCCCTGCGGCGACGTTCTGCGTGCCGCTTGGTTGCTGGTGAAGGCTCGCCGTCAGCGCCCCCATCGTCACGATGGCGCCGCCGCCGAACACGGCTGCCAGCACCTTCAGGATGTTTGGCCGATGTGAAGTCTGTGAATTCATCGCCCTTCTCCATCTCGGAGTCGTTGCCCACTGGCCCTCGCGGCGCGGCGGACCTGAAACTGCAGGTAGCACCCAGTGAACTCGCCGATTCTGTAGCCGTGCTTAAGGCCCGTTGGGAATTGTCTAGCCGCGCCCACCGCGGGCTTGCGGGCCTCACAGGCCGCCATCTCCTACCCTGTGCGCATGCCTGCTGAGGAACTTCGCCGATGACACGGTTCCTCGCGCGGCGGTTGCTCAACTACGTCGTGCTGCTGATCCTGGCCTCGTTTCTGACATTCACCCTGACGTCGGTGTCGTTCAAACCGCTCGACAGTCTCGAGTCGCGCAACCCGCGGCCACTGCAGTCGGTCATCGACGCCAAGGCCGCCGAGTTGAACCTGGACCGGCCCATCCCGATCCGCTACGCGCGGTGGGCGTCCGGCGCCGTCAAGGGTGACTTCGGCACGACGGTCGCGGGCCAGCCGATCTCCGCCGAGCTCGGTCGCCGGGTCGGGGTGAGTCTGCGGTTGCTGGTCATCGGAGCGGTACTCGGCACGCTGATCGGTGTCGTCGTCGGCGCCTGGGGTGCGATCCGCCAGTATCACCTCAGCGATCGCGTCATCACCATCGTTTCGCTGTTGCTGCTGAGCACACCGGTGTTCGTCACGGCGTACCTGCTGATCCTCGCCGCGAACGGCGCGAATTCGATCTTCGGCGCGCAGTTGTTCGAGTACATCGGCGAGACATCGCCGGACCCGGTCACCGGCGGATGGAACCAGTTCGTCGATCGCGCACAACATCTCGTGTTGCCGACATTCACGCTTGCGCTGCTGGGAATCGCTGGCTACAGCCGATATCAGCGTAACGCCATGCTTGACGTGCTCGGGCAAGACTTCATCCGCACCGCCCGCGCCAAAGGCCTGACCCGGAGACAGGCGTTGTTCAAGCACGGGCTGCGGACGGCGCTGATCCCGATGGCGACGCTGTTCGCTTACGGGGTGAGCGGTTTGGTGACCGGTGCGGTGTTCACCGAGCAGATCTTCGGCTGGCACGGCATGGGTGAATGGGTGGTGCAGGGTATCGCCACGCAGGACACCAACATCATCGCAGCGGTTACGGTTTTCACCGGTGCCGCTGTGCTGTTGGCGGGTCTGCTGTCCGATGTGATCTATGCCGCGCTGGACCCGAGAGTGAGGGTCGCGGCATGAGCGACGCTTGCGAGCGAATCGACAGGCCCGCATGCGGGAACCGAGCCTGCGAGGTGACCGCATGAGCGAGCCTGTGACCACGGAGACGGCGACAACAGCGCAGTCCGGCCTGGACACCCACGAGTTCGCCTCCCGCCGAACCCTGGTGTGGCGCAGATTCTTACGCAACAGGCCCGGCGTCGTTTCGCTGGCCGTTCTCGTGCTGTTCTTTCTCGGCTGCTACGCGCTGCCACCACTGCTGCCCTACAGCTACACCGACCTGGACTACTACGCGCTGCAGCAGCCGCCGAGCACAGACCACTGGTTCGGCACCAACGCCCTCGGCCAGGATGTGCTTGCGTTGACGCTTCGCGGGATGCAGAAGTCGATGTTGATCGGCGTGTGCGTGGCGCTGATCTCGACGATCCTGGCCGCGACGGTCGGTGCGATCGCAGGTTACTTCGGCGGCTGGCGCGATCGTCGCCTGATGTGGCTGGTCGACCTTCTGCTCGTGGTGCCCAGCTTCATCGTGATCGCGATCGTGACGCCGCGGCTGGGGTCAGCAGACCGCGTCTTCTGGCTGATCCTGCTGTTCTCGGTGTTCGGTTGGATGATCAGTTCGCGCATCGTGCGCGGTATGACGCTGAGCCTGCGGGAACGCGAGTTCGTGGTGGCGGCGCGCTACATGGGCGTCCCGAACTGGCGGATCATCGTCCGCCATATCCTGCCGAACGTTGCTTCGCTGCTGATCATCGACACCACGCTCAATGTCGGCACCGCGATCATCGGCGAAACCGGCTTGAGCTTCCTAGGTTTCGGCATTCAGCCGCCCGACGTGTCGCTGGGCACCCTGATCGCCGACAGCTCGAGCTCAGCGACAACGTTCCCGTGGGTCTTTCTCTTCCCCGCCGGCGTCCTGGTGCTGATCGTGCTGTGCACCAACCTCATTGGCGACGGCCTGCGTGACGCGCTCGACCCCGGCGCCAGGCCACTACGGAGGCATCGAAAATGACCCTCCTCGAGGTCCGCGACCTCACCGTCACCTTTCCCACCGAGACCGAACAGGTCGCGGCGGTGCGCGGAATGAACTATCACGTCGATGCGGGCGAGGTCGTGGCGCTGGTCGGCGAATCCGGTGCGGGCAAATCGGCGAGCGCCATGGCAGTCGTCGGCCTGCTGCCCGAATACGCCGAAGTGGCTGGTTCGGTGCGGTTGCAGGGAGACGAACTGCTCGGGCTGTCCGACAAGCGGATGTCGCAGGTCAGGGGCAAAGCCATCGGCACAGTGTTCCAGGATCCGATGTCGGCGCTCACGCCGGTCTACACGATCGGCGACCAGATCGCCGAGGCCATCGAGGTGCACGACGACGGAACCGGCCGCAAGGCGGCGCGCGCCCGCGCGATCGATCTGTTGGAACTCGTCGGCATCGCACAACCCGAACGACGCGCACGCGCGTTCCCGCACGAGCTGTCCGGCGGCGAACGTCAGCGCGTCGTCATCGCCATCGCCATCGCCAACGACCCCGATCTGCTCATCTGTGACGAACCCACCACTGCACTGGATGTCACCGTGCAGGCACAGATCCTCGATGTGCTCAAGACCGCGCGCGATGTCACCGGCGCCGGCGTTTTGATCATCACCCATGATCTGGGTGTCGTGGCCGAGTTCGCCGATCGCGCGCTGGTGATGTATGCAGGTCGCGCCGTCGAGGTCGCATCGGTCGATGCGCTCTACCGTGACCGCCGAATGCCCTACACCGCAGGACTACTCGGGTCGGTCCCCCGCCTCGACGCGCGCCAGGGTGCGCGGCTGGTGCCCATCCCCGGCGCTCCCCCGTCGCTGGCATCGTTACCACAGGGATGCACGTTCGCGCCGCGCTGCCCGTTGGCCATCGACGAATGCAGGACAGCCGAACCGGAACTCATCACCGTCGGCGTCGGCCACGCAGCGGCCTGCATCCGAACCGATCAGGTCGCCGGCCGCAGCGCCGCCGAAATCTACGGCGTCTCGACGACACCGCAGACCGCGGATCAGGCCGACAGCGAGACCCCGGTGGTGTTGCGCGTCGAAAACCTGGCGAAAACCTACAAACTCACCAAGGGCGTGGTGTTCCGCCGCACCGTCGGTGAGGTGCGGGCGGTCGACGGCGTGAGCTTCGAACTCCGCCAGGGCCGCACATTGGGAATCGTCGGCGAGTCAGGTTCGGGCAAGTCCACGACCCTGCATCAGATCCTCGACCTGACCGCGCCGCAGGCGGGCTCCATCGAAGTGCTCGGCGCCGACGTCGCGGCGCTGGACACGAAGTCGCGGCGCGCCCTGCGCGGTGACCTACAGGTGGTTTTCCAGGATCCAGTGGCATCGCTCGACCCGCGCCTTCCTGTCTTCGAGGTGATCGCAGAGCCGTTGACCGCCAACGGGTTCGACAAGAAGCACATCGACGGCCGGGTCGCCGAACTGCTGGAGATCGTCGGGTTGCGACGGCCTGACGGCAGTCGATATCCGGCTGAGTTCTCCGGTGGACAGAAACAACGGATCGGGATCGCCCGCGCGCTTGCTCTGCAACCGAAGATCCTCGCCCTCGACGAGCCGGTTTCGGCGCTCGACGTGTCGATCCAGGCCGGCATCATCAACTTGCTGCTCGACCTGCAGGATCGGTTCGGGCTGGCCTACCTGTTCGTCTCGCACGACCTGTCGGTGGTCAAGCACCTCGCGCACCGGGTGGCGGTGATGCACAACGGCAAGATCGTCGAGCAGGGCGACGGTGACCAGGTGTTCACCGCTCCCCGCGACGAATACACGCGCACGTTGCTGGCCGCCGTCCCTCAACCCGAGCCGAACCGCCGCTAGAGTCTTCGGGATGATGCTCCGACGCTTAGCTGCGGCCCTGCTGGTCGCCGGTCTCACCATCACCGGCTGCTCGAGTGGCGACAACGAAGCACCACCGGCCGGCGGGAATGCCGAGCTCGGCAAGACCAACGACATCAATCCGCAGGACCCGGCCACGCTGCGCCAGGGCGGCAACCTGCGCTTGGCGTTGAGCGGATATCCGTCCAACTTCAACAGCCTGCACATCGACGGAAACGAAGCGGACACCGGCGCGATGCTGCGGGCGACGATGCCGCGCGCGTTCCGCGTTGCGTCCGACGGGACGACGACGGTCAACACCGACTTCTTCACAGACGTCGAATTGACCAGTGAGAAGCCACAGGTCGTCACGTACACCATCAACCCGAAGGCGGTGTGGAGTGACGGGACGCCGATCACGTGGGAGGACATCGCCGCCCAGATCAATGCGACCAGTGGCAAGAACGCGGCATTCCGCATCGCCAGCACGAACGGCGCCGACCGCGTCGAGAAGGTGACGCGCGGGGTCGACGACAGGCAGGCCGTCGTCACCTTCGCAAAGAACTTCTCCGAGTGGCGCGGCATGTTCGCGGGCAACACGATGTTGCTGCCCAAGAGCATGACGTCGGACCCCGAGGTCTTCAACAAGGGCCAGCTGGACCGGCCCGGACCGTCGGCGGGACCGTTCATGATCACCGATCTGGACCGCACCGCGCAGCGGATCACGTTGAAACGCAATCCGAAATGGTGGGGCACGCCGCCGTTGCTCGACAGCATCACCTACCTGGTCCTCGACGACAAAGCCCGTATCCCGGCCCTGCAGAACAACACCATCGACGCGACCGCCGTCGCCTCGCTGCCCGAGTTGACCACCGCGCGCAATACCAAGGGCATCTCCATCAGGCGCGCGCCGGGCGCCAGCTGGTATCACTTCACGTTCAACGGGGCTCCCGGCTCGATCCTCTCCGACGAGGCACTGCGGCTCGCCATCGCCAAGGGCATCGACCGGCAGGCCATCGCCAACGTCACCCAACGGGGTCTCGTCGACAAGCCGGTGCCGCTGAACAACCACATCTTCGTCGCGGGCCAGGAAGGCTATCAGGACAACAGCGGCGCAGTCGGCTTCGACCCGGAAAAGGCCAAACAGGAACTCGACGCCCTCGGCTGGCGGATGAACGGCCAGTTCCGGGAAAAGGACGGTCGCCAGTTGGTGATCCGCGATGTGCTGTTCGATGCCGACACCACCAAACAGGTAGCCCAGATAGCACAGAACAGCCTCGCCCAGATCGGTGTGAAGCTGGAGATCCAAGCCAAGGCAGGCACCGGGTTCTTCACCAACTACATCATTCCCGGCGACTTCGACATCGCGCAGTTCTCGTGGGTCGGCGACGCGTTCTCCCTGTGCTGCCTCAACCAGATCTACACGACCAACGCCGAGAGCAACTTCGGCAAGATCAGCAGTCCCGAGATCGACGCCAAGGCCGAGGCGACCTTCGATGAACTCGACCCGGCCAAGGCGCGCGACCTGGCCAACGAACTCGACAAGCTGATCTTCGACATCGGCTTCAGCCTCCCGCTGTTCCAATCGGCGGGCAACGTCGCCGTGCGAAGCAACCTGGCGAATTTCGGCCCGGCAGGCATCGGCGATCTCGACTACACGACGATCGGCTTCATGAAGTAGGCCACCGTCTTACGGTGACTGGGGCCCGAGAGCGCGGGCACGCTGCACCCACGGGTCGGCGAGCATCGCGATGAAGAAGTTCACGATTTCGGAGTCGGGGCTGCGGTGGGTGTCCAGGCGCCCCACCACCGTGTCGATGCGATGCAGGAACCCGCGGAACGCCGCGGCGGCGTCCTCGGCATATGCCGCGACGTCCTCGTTTCCGGGCAGGCCGTCCGTGCCGTTGCGCGACCCGTCGCACAGGTAGACCGCGTGCTCGTGTACTGCCCGTGCCAGGGTCTGCATCAGGTCGATGTCCACCGTGATCTCGGCATCGGCGTCCTCGGCCATCCCGACTTCGAGCATGTAGTCGATCTGGTGTAGCGCATTGAGAGCGTTCTCGATATGCGCTGTCTCCGAGCGGAACTCAAGCGGTGGCACCGGGATGGAGAGGATGCGTGTCGCACGGGCCTGCGCCTGCCGGACTGCTTCGTCGGCTGCGGCGTAGGCGCGCGCCACTTCGGCTTCTGCGGCTTCACGCACCGACGCCGCCTCACCTGCGGCCCATCCGCGCGCCGCGGCGACGTCGGCTTCCGCCTCGGCACGGACACGGTCGAGCTCACCGCGAAGCTGCTGAGCAGTCTTCTCGGCGGCCTGCGTTGCGGCCGTCCGCTCGGCGGCCCGCTGCTGAGCGCGGGCCTCGGCTGCCGTCGCCTTCTCGCGCGCGGCAGTGACGACCGCCTCGGAGTCGGCGCGCACCTGTTCCAGTTCGGCGCGCAGTTTCTGCACCATCTGCTCTGCCGCCTCGGTCGCCGCGGTGCGCTCGACGGCCCGCTGCTGCGCGCGGGCCTCGGC
>JAEZKH010000414.1 GCA_023415515.1 Actinomycetes bacterium | reverse complement strand
GGCCACCACGCGGGGGTCGGTCTCGTCCTCGGCGGCGGCGAGGACGTCCACCACGTCGCCGGGCCGCACGAGGTCCAGCAGCGCGCCATCGGCCAGATGCAGGGGGACGACGCGCGCATCGGGTCCGGCGGAGAGTTGGGCGAGCCGGGAGCCGAGCAGCCGAGCGTCGGTGAGCACTTCGCCGCGGCGGGCCGGGCCGGCGAGGGTGGCGCCGGCCACGTCGTCGATGCGCGTGGCGGCACCGTCGGGAACCGTTGCCGCCAGGCGCTTTTCAATGCGGACGTCGGCGGCGGTCAGTTCGATGCCCGGCGACAGGTCGCGGGCCGCCACCACGATCTCGTTCTGCTCTCCGCGCGGATCGGATCGCAGCGCGGCCAGTGCGGCGAGGATGACGAGGCAGGCCGCCGCGACCCTGCGGGCGGCGATGGTGCGCGTCCAGTCCGGTCGCCAGCCATGGACGACGCGGCTCAACACAGACGGATTGAGTGATTCCCCCATGCCGCCAACAGTGGCAGCAGAATCGCCGGATCGGCGGGCCGTTTCGCGGCCTGTGGATAACTCCCGCGGGTCAGCTCGACGCCGCTGCGGCCGCCGTCGAGGAACTGGATGAGCTGGAGCTGTCGGACTTGGTCGAGCTGGAGCTGTCCGACTTCTTCTCGGAGGAACCGGATTTGTTCTCCGAAGAGCTCGACGACTCCGACCCGTTCTTCGACGACCCGTTCGACGAGCTCTTGCTGTTCTCGCGGCTGTCGGTGCGGTAGAAGCCGCTGCCCTTGAAGACGACGCCCACCTTGCCGAAGAGCTTGCGCAGACGTCCTTCGCACTTGGGGCACTCGGTCAGAGCGGCGTCGCTGAAGGCCTGCACGACGTCGAACTTGTTGTCGCACGCAGTGCACGCATAGGAATAGGTAGGCACGAAAAACCTCCGTGATGGTCTAACTACTTAGCACTCTACCGGGTTAAGTGCTAGAACCGCTATGTGGGCCGCATCATTCCCGTGCTCGTCGGCCTGTTCGTGCTCGCCATCGGGGCCGCGATATGGCTGCATTTCCAGGATTCGCCCGCGGCGCGCCGCCCCGAGTCGCCGCCGCAGGCAATGCGGGCGCCAGGTAGCCCGTCGTTCGACGCCGCCAGGGCGACGTTGGACCGGCTTCCGGTCGGGGGCTGGGACCCCGTCACCGACTTCTCCCGCTACCGGTTCGGAGAGCCGTGGAGCGACGACGTCGACGTCGAGTACGGCCACAACGGCTGCAATACCCGTGACGACATCCTGCGCAGGGACCTCGTCGATCTGATCGTGCGTCCCGGCACCTGCTTCGCGCAGAGCGGGGTGCTGCACGACCCCTACACGGGTCGGGCGATCGCGTTCACCCGCGGTCCGACGACGTCGGACGCTGTGCAGATCGACCACATCGTGTCGCTGTCGGACGCCTGGTACAAGGGTGCCCGAGAATGGAGCGACCAGCGTCGCCGCGACTTCGCCAACGATCCGCGCAACCTGCTGGCCGTCGCCGGACAAGCCAACTTCGACAAGGCTTTTCGCGATGCAGGTTCGTGGCTGCCGCCCAACGCGTCGTTCCGCTGCGAGTTCGTCGCGCGTCAGGTCGACGTCAAGGCCGCCTACGGACTGCGGGTGTCGGCGAGGGAGAAACGTGCGATGGCGGACGTGCTGGCGCGCTGCTAGCCCAACCCCACGACCCCGCGGCCGGGCGTCAGCGCGTGCGTCATCGCGACGTCGTGCGGTTCGGCGGGCAGCTCGTCGACGAGTTCGGCATCGCGAACCACCGCGACGAGCCGAGCCGTCGGAGCCGCCAGCGGCAGCGTCCGGTCGTAGAAACCCGCGCCGCGGCCCAGCCGCGTCCCCGCGCGGTCGACGGCCAGCGCAGGCACGAGCACGACGGCGGCCTCGGCCACCGCCTCGGCAGGCAGCCACGGCTGCTGCGGCTCATGCAGCCCGAGTCGGGCGGGGACCAGTCCGCCGCTCCGGTAGACACCCCATTGCATGGGCAGCGGCACGCCGTCCTCATCGGTGCGGGCGACCGGGAGCAACACCCGCTTGTGCAGCTGTAACAGGCTGTCCAACAATGCAATCGAGCCCGGTTCGAATCTGATCGGCACATAGGCGCACACGGTCTGGGTGGCGCCGACGAGGCCGGCGAGGTGGCCGCACAGCGCGTCGGCCTCTGCGTCGTGGACCGCCTGGGCGACCGCACGGCGCGCCGCGAGGATCGCCGTGCGCGCCTCGGTCTTGGTCAGCGATGCCACCTGTCAACGATGTCATGGCACCGACGCGGGGCGGCGTGCCACGGCGTGGCGATAATGTGGGGCGATGACATCCGCTCAGGTTTCGATCCCGCATACGGCGGTCGTGCCGGCCGCCGGACTTGGAACCCGTTTCCTGCCCGCCACCAAGACGGTGCCCAAGGAGTTGCTGCCCGTCGTGGACACTCCGGGTATCGAACTGGTCGCCGCCGAGGCGGCCGAAGCGGGCGCCGAGCGGCTGATCATCGTCACCTCCGAGGGCAAGGACGGCGTCGTCGCCCACTTCGTCGAGGACCTCGTGCTCGAGGGCACGCTCGAGGAGCGCGGCAAGAAGTCGATGCTCGAGAAGGTGCGCCGCGCACCCGGGCTGATCAAGGTGGAGTCCGTCGTGCAGGCCGAGCCGCTCGGGCTGGGACATGCGGTCAGCTGCGTCGAGCCTGTACTCGGTGAGGACGAGGACGCCATCGCGGTACTGCTGCCAGACGATCTGGTGCTGCCGACCGGGGTGCTGGAGACGATGTCGAAAGTGCGGGCCAAGCGCGGCGGATCGGTGCTCTGCGCCATCGAGGTGCCGAAAGAGGAGATCAGCGCTTACGGCGTCTTCGACGTAGAGCCTGTCGCGGACACCAACAACCCCAACGTGTTACGGGTCAAGGGCATGTACGAGAAGCCCAAGGCCGAGGATGCGCCGTCGCCGTACGCCGCCGCAGGCCGCTATGTGCTCGACCGCAAGATCTTCGATGCGCTTCGCCGGGTGCCGCGCGGAGCGGGCGGGGAGATCCAGCTGACCGACGCGATCGCGCTGCTGATCAACGAGGGGCATCCGGTGCACGTGGTCGTGCATCGCGGAGACCGACACGACCTGGGAAATCCCGGAGGCTACCTCAAGGCTGCGGTTGACTTTGCCTTGCAACGCGACGACTACGGCCCAGATCTGCGGCGGTGGTTGGTAGAACGGCTGGGGCTGGTCGACTGCTGACGCGCACGGCGGCCCCGCGACTGCAGAAAGGCGTCTTGTGCGTTCGGTTGAGGAGCAACAGGCCCGGGTCACTGCCGCCGCGGTAGCCCCTCGGCCGGTGCGAGTCGCGATCGCAGAGGCGCAGGGCCTGATGTGCGCCGAGGAAGTCGTCACCGAGCGCCCGCTGCCCGGGTTCGACCAGGCGGCCATCGACGGCTACGCGGTCAGAAGCGTGGACGTCCTGGGCGTGACGCCGATACGCGGGGGAGACGACGGCGCCGAGGATCTCACCGACGATGCGGGCGAACAGCAGATCAGCCTGCCGGTGATGGGCACGATCATGGCGGGCGAGCGGACGCCTTCGCGGCTGCAGCCGCGGCAGGCCGCGCGCGTGCAGACCGGCGCCCCGATGCCGACACTCGCCGACGCTGTGCTGCCGCTGCGCTGGACCGACGGCGGGCAGTCGCGGGTGCGGGTGTTGCGGCCGGTGCGCTCCGGCGCCTACGTGCGCCGCACCGGTGACGACGTCCACCCCGGCGATGTGGCGGTGCGTTCCGGCACGATCATCGGCGCGGCACAGGTCGGGCTGCTTGCCGCGGTGGGGCGCGAGCGGGTGCTGGTCCATCCGCGGCCGCGGCTTTCGGTGATGTCCGTCGGCGGCGAACTGGTCGACATCTCGCGGATGCCCGGCAACGGGCAGGTCTACGACGTCAACTCGTATGCGTTGGCCGCGGCGGGCCGGGACGCCGGTGCCGAGGTGAACCGGGTCGGCATCGTCGACACCGACCCGAAGAACCTGCGCGATGTCGTCGAGGGTCAGGTGAACCGCTCCGAGGTGGTCGTCATCGCGGGGGCTGTCGGCGGCGCGGCCGCGGAAGGCGTCCGCACGGTACTCGCGGAAATGGGCGAGATGGAGGTGACCCGGATCGCGATGCATCCGGGTTCGGTGCAGGGCTTCGGCCAGCTCGGGGTCGAGGGGGTGCCGGTGTTTCTGCTGCCCGCCAACCCGGTCAGCGCGCTGGTGGTGTTCGAGGTGATGGTGCGGCCACTGATTCGGCTGTCGCTGGGTAAGCGGCAGCCGATGCGGCGGGTGGTGCAGGCGCGCGCGCTGTCGCCGATCACGTCGGTGGCGGGACGCAAGGGGTATCTGCGCGGGCAGTTGATGCGCGATCAGGACACCGGCGAGTACCTGGTGCAGGCACTCGGCGGGGCGCCAGGGGCGTCGTCGCATCTGCTGGCGACGCTGGCCGAGGCGAACTGTCTTGTGATGGTTCCCAGCGAGGCCGAAGAGGTCCGCACCGGCGAGATCGTCGACGTCGCCTTTCTCGCGCAGCGCGGGTGAGCGACAATCCCGTCGTGACCCTGTGGCGTTCGTCCCCCGCGCATCCGGGCTGGCCGTCGACGGTCGGACCGCTTCGAGTGCCGGGCGGTGTGGTCGAGCTGCGGCCCGTGCGGCTTCGCGACGGTGCGGTGTGGAGCCGCGTCAGGTTGGCCGACCGTGCGCATCTGGAGCCGTGGGAGCCCAGCACGGATGTCAATTGGGATGTACGGCATTCGATTTCGCAGTGGCCGTCGGTGTATTCGGGTCTGCGTTCGGAGGCGCGCAAGGGCCGCATGCTGCCGTTTGTGATCGAGGTCGACGGCGAGTTCGGCGGACAGTTGACCATCGGCAATGTCACGCACGGAGCATTGCGGTCGGCATGGATCGGCTACTGGGTGGCCACGTCGCGCATCGGTGGCGGCGTTGCGACCGCGGCGTTGGCGCTCGGCATGGACCACGCGTTCGGTCCGGTGCGACTCCATCGCCTCGAGGCGACGGTGCGGCCGGAGAACGCGGCCAGCCGGGCGGTGCTGGCGAAGGCCGGCTTCCGTGAGGAGGGTCTGCTTCGTCGCTACCTGGAGGTCGACGGCGCATGGCGGGACCACCTGCTTGTGGCGATCACCGTCGAGGAGATCAACGGCTCGGTGACCTCGGTGCTGGTTCGCGAGGGCCACGCCAGCTGGGCGTGAGTGTGCGGATTCGTCCGCGGCGCGCCGACGGTGTGTCCGACGGCGCACAGTCACCATGTCTGCGGGCAACCGCGCGCGACGAGCGCGGCGCCGACGCGACTCAGCAGCAGCCGCCAGCCGTGTTGCACCATCCCACTCGTCGCTCTGAAATCCTGCCAGCCGAGTTCGGCCAATCGCGTGAAGCGCTCGGCGTCCCAATGCCGCTGCCTGCGGTTGGTGTAGTGGTGTGCGCCTTCGAAATCGACGCCGACGAGGTAGTCCCGCCAGCCCACGTCGATGACGGCAACCAGGACGCCGTAGTCGTCGACGACGGGTATCTGGGTTTCGGGCCGCGGAAAGCCATTGCGGACGAACAACAGTCGCGTCTTCGACTCCCATGGCGACTCGGCACCGCCGTCGACGAGATCGAGCGTCTCTCGTAGTTGCGTCAGCCCGCGCACACCGGGGTGTGATGCGGCGATGAATTGCACGTCGCAGACTTTGACGTCGGTGGCGTTCATCAGGGCGTCGACGCGCGCAACGCCGTCGACGAGGTCATGACGTCTGGCGATGTCGAACGCGGTGCGCGCGGGGGTGGTCACGTGCATGTGGTCGACGAGCCGGGTCTCGCCGGCGGCCAGGTCGTCGGTGTGCACGGTGAGCATGGGCGGGGGACGCCTGTTGGTGTGGATCAGCTCTGCGGGCAGGCCCGGTTCGATCCATTTCGCGCCCAGCATCGCGGCGGCCGACAGTCCAGCGACGGTTCCCTGCCTGCGCGACCACAACCACGCCGCTTTTGCACGCTGAACAGCGGAAAGCTCCGCCCCGCGGAGGCTGTGCACGCCCGGATACGTCGCGGTGTAGAAGCGGCGAAGCTCGCGGACCGTCAGTGCCCTGGCTTCGACGGCCTCCCATCCGCGTATCGGCCACTGGAGTTCGTCTCCCATGGGCGGAGGCTGCCGCCGTGCACCGACAACCGGCGGTCGGCTGTGCGGATTTGTCCACAGGCTCGGCGTTTCGCGGACGGCATCGCACAGTCACCTTGCTTAAGAAGGCTGTGGCAAATGTGACATAAGTGACTGTTGGTGCTTGTCACAGGCGAATTACAGGTGTGTAATTGTCTCGGCGCGCCAATGACGGATGCGCTGGTCGCAGACCCCGCCTTTTGGGGAAAGGAACTGGCGTCATGCCGAGCATCCCCCAGTCACTTCTTTGGATCTCTCTCGTCGTGCTCTGGCTCTTCGTGCTGGTTCCGATGTTGATCAGCAAGCGCGACGCCGTGCGACGGACGAGCGACGTGGCGCTGGCGACGCGTGTCCTCAACACGACGACCAACTCACGGCTGATCAAGCGCGGTGGGCCGGCATCCGGACACCGCAGCGATCCCGACTGGCGCCCGGCCGAGGACGAACTCGACGAGACCTTCGACGACGATGATTTCGACGATGATTTCGACGCTGACGAATACGAGCACGAGGACGACGCGGAGAAGACGGTTGTGCTCGCCGCGCCTGCCGTCGAAGCTATCGAGCCCGAGGTCACCGAAAGCGACGAGCTGACACTGGACTTCGAGAAGACCGACGACGTCGCGGAGCCCGAAGAGCCCGAAGACGTCGAGCAGGTCGAAGAGCCCGAAGAGGAAGCCTGCGATACCGCGACCTACGAAGTCGCGACCGACGAATACGAAGAAGCCGACGACGGCACCGCCGACGAGTACGAGTACATCGAGGACTCGGCCGGCCTCGAGGCGCCCGAGGAGAGCGATCTGCGGCTCGCCGATGCGATGGTGGCGTCTCGACGCCGCCGGTACGACCCGGCGAAGACCGCGGCGATCAGTGCCCGCAAGTACCAGTTCCGGAAGCGGGTGCTGGCGCTGCTGACGCTGATGATCGCGGCTTCGGCTGCCGCCGCGTACTTCATGGCGCCCACGATCGGGTCCTTGGGCTGGTACGCCTGCGGTGGCACGGCGGCGGTGACGCTGCTGTACCTCGGGTACCTGCGTCGTCAGACGCGCATCGAGCAGCGGCTGATGCGCCGCCGCGCGATGCGGGCGGCGCGTGCGCGCCTCGGCGTGGAGAACACCGAGGACCGCGATCTCGACCTGGTGCCGTCGCGGTTGCGTCGACCCGGCGCGGTCGTGCTGGAAATCGACGACGAGGACCCGATGTTCGAACACCTCGACTACGCGCCGTCGATGTACGGATACGAGATGCCGAAGGCGGCGGGGCAGTAGACGACGCGGACCCTGGCGGTTTTCTGTGGCGGCGCGATCACTGGTAGCCTGTGCTACCGACCAGGGGCTATGGCGCAGTTGGTAGCGCGACTCGTTCGCATCGAGTAGGTCAGGGGTTCGATTCCCCTTAGCTCCACAGTGTGATGAGTCGCGTCATGGGTTACACCTGAGTCGCGTCATCGGTGACAGATCGCCCCGGCCATCGGCCGGGGTGTTTTTGTTGGTTGCGCCAGTAGTTGTGGTCGGGGTCGATGGTGTGGCTGCTGAGGACGTGGTGGCCGGTTTTGCTGATGACGGTGACGGTGTGGTCGGCCACGAGGATCAGCACTGGGGTGTGGGCGTGGGTGATGCCGATGCCGAGGTGGTGGAGTCGGCTGCCGTGGCGCAGGGTGAGTTTGGCGAACTGGTCGACGGTGTCGTGGCGGATGCGGAAGTG
>JAEZKH010000376.1 GCA_023415515.1 Actinomycetes bacterium | reverse complement strand
CCCATGGTGTCCAGCGGCGCGCCGGGGACGCCGAATTCCGTCCGCATCGCGGCGTTGCGCTCGAAGCCGCCTGCAGCGAGCAGAACCCCGCGGCGGGTCCGGATCACCCGCTTCGCGCCGTCGGTCTCCACCCCGGCGCCGACGACGCGGCCGTCGTGGACGATCAACTCGATCAGTCGTGTGTTCAGGTGCGCGGTGACTGCCGGGTTGTCGGCCATCGCCGAAAGGAAGCGGCCGATGACGGCGCGGCCGCCGGTGAGCAGGTCGGGCTGAGGCGCGCCGAGGCGTTCATGATCGAGCGGTCCGCGAACCAGACCACGGAAGCGGCCGAGGCGCTCATCGGGCACAGCCCGCGAGACGATGTGGCGCATGCCGTCGTTTCGCGCACCGGGCACCGCGCTGTAGTAGTCCGGCCACGGCAGCACCTTGAACGCGAAATGGTCGTCGGCCTCGAGGTATTCGATCAGGGCCGCGCCGCCGCGCACGTACGTCTCTTGAAGCTCGGCAGGCGTGCGGTCGCCGACGACTGCGCGGTAGTAACGCAGCGCGTCGTCGATGGTGTCGTCGCTGCCCGCGCGAACGAGCACCGGATTGCAGGGATACCACATCCCACCGCCGCCGGAATAGGCGAACGTCCCGCCGAACCGGTCGGTGGCCTCGACCAGCGCGACCGAAAGCCCTTCGCGCGCAGCGGTGTAAGCGCCTGCGATTCCGCCACCTGAGCCGGCGACGAGGACGTCGACGGTCTCCTCGGGCGCGCTCACAGATTCCTCGACCTGTTGACGAAACGCTCCTCGCGGGGCGAGAACAGCCAGCCGCCACCGGCTTTCGTGCCACCGTCGACGGGGATGTTGTGCCCGGTGACGAACGCCGACTGGTCGGACGCCAGGAACAGTGCGACCCGCGCCTGGTCCTCGGGCCAGACCACCCGGCCCACCGGCGCCCAGGACGCCCACAACTCGCCGACATCCTCATAGCCGGCCCGGTAGTCGACCTGCGGCGTCTGGGCCAGGTCGGTGCCGATACCGTTCACCCGAATTCCGTGCCTCCCGAGATCGACTGCCAGACATGTGGTGAAATGCGCCGCCGCGGCCTTCATCGCGCCGTACACCGGGTCCTTGGGGTATCCGCGCATTCCTTCGACCGGCCGATAGTCGTCGACGTTGTTCACCAGCACGTCGACCCGGCCGGGACGTCCTCGTCACCGGTCATAGCGACGGACCCTACGCGGCGTGCGGAAGAATCGCGTCTGACATGACCGACGACGAGGACCCGCCCACCGCATCGCGGCGAGGCCACATCATCCGGCTCGCCCTGTTCGCGGCGTTCCTGCTCGGGCTGTTCTACCTGGTCGCGGTGACCCGCCTGGTCGACGTCGACGACATCCGCCGCACGGTCGCGGCCACCGGGCCCCTGGCCCCGCTGACTTATGTCGTGGTGTCGGCGGCGCTCGGCGCGATCTTCGTGCCCGGCCCCATCCTCGCCGCAGGCAGCGGCGTGCTGTTCGGACCCGTTCTCGGGCTGTTCGTCACCCTCGGCGCGACGGTCGGGACGGCTGTCATCACCAGCCTGATCGGCAGGCGTGCAGGCAGGCAGAGCGCACGCGCACTGCTCGGGATCGACCGCGCCGACCGCCTCGACGCACTGATCCAACAGCGTGGCCTGTGGGCCGTCGTCGGCCAGCGATTCATCCCCGGCGTATCCGATGCACTCGCCTCCTACGCGTTCGGCGCGTTCGGGGTCCCGCTGTGGCAGATGGCGGTCGGCGCATTCATCGGCTCGGCGCCTCGGGCGTTCGTCTACACCGCGCTCGGCGCGTCCATCGGCGATCTGTCCTCGCCGCTGGCCTACATCGCCGTCGCGATCTGGTGTGCGACCGCGGTCGTCGGCGCGCTGGCCACCCACCGCGGCTACCGCCATTGGCGTGGGCGTCGGCACACCACCACCGAAGGACCGGGTACTGTCCCTCAAACGAAGGGTGACCTAACCGCCGAAAGCGAAGGACAGTAACCAATGGACGCTCGACCGACGTACGCAGCGGGCCTGCGCCTCCTGGTGGTCGGCGCCTCGTCGGGCATCGGCCACGCCGTCGCGGAGGCCGCCGCGGGCGCAGGCGCCAGGGTCGCAGTTGCGGCGCGCCGGATGGAACCGCTGACTACGCTGGCGGCCGCGATCGGCGGCAGCGCGTTCGAACTGGACGTGGAGGACACGTCGGCGATCAACCGCGTCGTCGCGGAAGCCGCCGAATCGCTCGGCGGGCTCGACGCGGTGGTGTTCACCAGCACCGTCGTCCCCTTCGCCCACATCGAGGACACCGACGTCACGACGTGGCTCCACGCGTTCTCCGTCAACGCCGTCGGCGCCAACAACGTGCTGCGGGCCGCACTCCCCCACCTGTCACAGAACGGTGTGGTGCTGATCGCCTCGAGCTACGACGTCGGCCGACCGCGGGCAGGTGTCTCGGCCTACAGCGCGAGTAAGGCGGCGCTGGACGAAATTCTGCACTCCTGGCGCAGCGAGCACCCCGAACTGTCGCTCGTGCGCGTCGGCATCGGCCCGACCGCCGACACCGAGATACTGCGTGGCGCCGATCGCGACCTGCTGGCGCTGCTTTTCCGGTCATGGGTCGAGCACGGCCAGCTGCCCGCACAGATGTCGGCGCTCAAAGACGTCGCCAACACATTGGTGTCCCTGGTCATCACTGCCCATGAGAACCCCAGCGTGGTGCCCGAGATCGTGCAGCTCTCGCCCCGCATCAGACCGGGCAGCTGAGTCTGCCGCGCTCGCCGCGCCTGCGGCGAAGGTGACCGGCCCTAGCTGGACGGTTCGACTGAGGCGACTTCGGTCAGCCCGCTGATGCGCAGTACCGGCATCAGCACCGGATTGGCGATGACGCGCATCCGGCCCGCGTTGGCGAACAGCACGTTGATGGCGCCGCTGTCGAGATAGTGCACCGCGCTGAGATCGACGATGAGCCTCGCGCCGTCGATGTCAGCCGCGGAAAGCGCGCCCGAGAAGTCCTCGATGTTGCTCAGGTCGATTTCCCCGCTCGCGGTCAGCACGAGGGTCCCGTCACCGCGTTCGGTGGTGTCGATGCTCAGCGGGGTGGCCATCAGGCGATCTTCGTGTGCATGTGAACGGTGGTGCCGGTGGCACGCGGTTGGATGGTGACGTCCTGCATGAGCGCGCGCATGAGCGCGATCCCGCGACCCCGGTGCGCGGCGGCGACCGGCGGCTTCCATGAACCCGCATCGACAATCGTCACGTGCACCCGATCCGCGAATGCAATGGCCCGCATGCTGATGGCGCCCTCCGTCACTCGATGCCCGTGCTCGATCGCGTTGGCCAGGGCCTCTCCGGTGGCGATGAGCACCTTCAGTATCTGATCGGCGTCCATTCCCGCCCGCGACAGCCAGCCCTTCAGCGCCGCCCGTGCGGGCGCGAGCTGGCTTGCCTCTGCGGGGAATTCGAACTCAAGCGGGGCCGGCTGCCGGTACAGCAGCACAGCGACGTCGTCCTGATATCCCCCACCGGGGGCCAGTCGCGACATCACGTCCATGGCGAGGTCCTCGAGCGCACTGCTTCGGTTCTCCTGCACGAAGTCCGCGGCGCGTGCGATACCGATGTCCAGGGGTTCGCGGCGCCGCTCGACCAGGCCGTCGGTGTAGAGCAGCAGCGTGGCACGCGGCGGCAGCGTTTCCCGATGCTCGGGTCTCAAGCGGCCGAACGACAGCCCCAGCGGAGTGCTCCGTGCACCGTCGAGCAGCGCGGTGGCGCCGTCGGCGAGAACGACGATCGGCGGCGGGTGGCCTGCACTCGAGTACACCAACTCGCCGGTGACGGGATCGAGCACCGCGCAGAACGCGGTCGTGCAGCGTGCGCCGGGCAGCCTGGTGGCGAACTGATCCATCGCCACAAGCGCTGCACTGGGGCTCGGCGTATCCAGAAGCAGTGCGCGACAGGCACTTCGGAGCTGCCCCATCACCGTCGCCGCGGCCAACCCATGCCCGACACAGTCGCCGACGATGAGGGCGATGCGCCCGTCGTCGAGGTCGACGATGTCGTACCAGTCACCACCGACCTGAAGCGGGCGCGCCGCGGGCTGATAACGCACGGCGAAGCCGGCAGGCAGGTTCGCGGGACCGAGGATGGCGTTCTGCAGCGCCAGCGCCGTCTCTCGCTGTTGGTCGAGTTGGTGCACCCGCTGAAGACCTTGGCCCAGCCGGCCCGCGAGCACCGTGAGTAACATGTGATCCTCGGGGGTGAACGGCCGCCGCTCGGCGAGTTCGATGTGCAGCACGAGCACACCGCGCGGATGTTGCAGCGCGATGCCCGCCATTCCGGGCTGCTGCCCGCTGCCCGGGGTGAGCAGATCGCCTTCGCACAGTGACCTGATCAGCTGTTGAGTCCGCACCGGCAAATGGGACCACTGCGCCGGCTCCCCGACGCACATGAACTGCGGCGCAACGGTTTCGGCACTGTCAGTGGAGAACGTGACGGCGCAGACGCGGTGCGCCCGCCACAGCTTCCGCAGTTCTCCGGCGGCCGCGCGCACCGCATCGTCAAGAGTGTCAGCCAGGGCGAGTTGATGGTTGAGTGAGGCAAGCGCACTTTCTCGCTGCACGGTGTAGTGCTCGGCGGTGACGTCGCGGAACGTGCCGACCACCACCCGACGACCCGAATCCGGGTCTTCGGCGTGGTTGAAGTTGATCGTCACCCAAAGGCGGTGTCCAGCACGGTGATTCATCGGAATGGTGAACATGCCGTGGTCTGCGCTGAGGAATTCCGCGAACGCGGCCTCGACCTGCCTGAAGGACTCGGAATCGGTCTCCGGTGACGGCCACCAGTCGAAGGGCGGCTGATAGGGCAACCCCTCGGTGCCGTACCCTGTGATCTCGGTGAACGCCGCGTTCATCTCGATCACCGCACCGGTCTCATCGCAGACGAAGAAGCCTTCCTGCAGTGAGTCGACGAGTGCGGTGCGCCAGCGGGCATGGTGGCTGCGCAGTCGGGCCAGCTGGATGGTTGCCCGCACGCGCGCAAGCAGTTCCGCCGCGGCGAACGGTTTGACGAGGTAATCGTCGGCGCCGGCCTGCAGACCCTCGATGGACGCCTCCTGCCCTGCCCGTGCCGACAACAACACCACGGGGACCGCCGCCGTGCGTGGGTCGGCGCGCAGTGTCGACACCAACGCCAAACCGTCGAGGCGCGGCATCATCACGTCGCTGACGACGAGATCGGGCAGGGTGGCCCGAATGGTCTCGAGCGCCCGCTGACCATCGCCCACCGTGTCGACGTCGTAACCGGCCCCGCTGAGCAACCGCGAGAGGTACTCGCGCAT
The DNA here is from genome assembly GCA_023415515.1 of Actinomycetes bacterium. GTDB lineage: Bacteria > Actinomycetota > Actinomycetes > Mycobacteriales > Mycobacteriaceae > Mycobacterium. The sequence continues at coordinate 6,613 of JAEZKH010000376.1, read as the reverse complement.
GTCGGTGTTGTCGTCGGCGATCAGCACGCGCAACGCGGACCCGCCCGCACTTCGCAACTTCGCGTTGTCGGTCGTCAGGGCGGACTCAGCGACCGCGGCGGGCTGCGAGTCGTCGCCCGGTATCCAGCGCAAGGCTTCCTGCACATAGGGATCCGCCCCGCCCGATGCCGCCTTGGTGCCTGCCGTCGATGCGACCGATTCGGCCGGCAGATGGGCGGAGCCCAACGGCAGGCGGACGGTGAACGAGGTGCCGACACCTTCGGCGCTCTCTGCGGTGATGGTGCCGCCGTGCAGGTGGACCAGTTCCTGCACCAGAGCCAACCCGATCCCGCTGCCCTCGTTGGAGCGCGCATGCGCGGACTCGACGCGGTGGAAGCGTTCGAAGAGCCGAGGCATCTCGGTCGCAGGCACGCCGACCCCTGTGTCCGCGATCTCGACCAGGGCGTGTCGGCCCTCGCGGCGCACCCTCACCGCGATCGAACCGTCGAAGGTGAACTTCAACGCGTTCGACAGCAGGTTGAGCACCACCTTCTCCCACATGTCGCGGTCCACGTAGACCGCTTCGCCGAGCGGGGGGCAGTCGACGACGAACTCGAGACCGGCCCGGTCCACGGCGGAACGGAATACGCTGGCCAATTCGACCGTGACCGCCGAAAGGTCGACCGGTTCGTAGCGAGCCTGTGTACGGCCTGCCTCGATGCGCGAGAAATCCAGCAGCGTGTTGACGAGCTTGGTGAGACGTAACCCGTTGCGCCACACCGTATCGAGGTCCTGGCGGATGCTCTCGTCGAGCCCGCTGGAGCGGCCGCGCAGCTCTGCGACGGGATCGAGGATCAGCGTGAGCGGGGTACGGAACTCGTGGCTGATGTTCGAGAAGAAGGTGGTCTTGGCGCGGTCCAGCTCGGCCAGTTCCTCGGCCCGCTGCTGTTGTGCCCGGAAACTTCTCGCGCTTCCGATCCCCGCTGCGATGTATGCCGCCACCAACGCGACGAAGCCCGTGTTGCGCTCGTTGACCGGCCGGTAGCGGTTCAACGCCGCCACCAGGAAACCGCTGGGCGCATCGCCCTGCACGGTCAACGGGACGATGTAGGCCTTCGTCGGCGGTTCCAGCCAGTCGCCGGTCGGCAGATCCGCAAACGGCGCACCGTCGAGATCGATGAGTACCGACTCGCCACGCGCCGCCTGCGCCACGGGCCACACGGCGGTGCCGTCGGCGGGCAACACCGCAGGCGCAGCCGGATGCCCCGCGGCGATGCCGTTCATGCCCGCCAACCGCGCGTCGCCGCCGTCGTCGAAGAGATACGTCATCGTGAACGGGAGATCGCGCATGTTCTGCTCGAGCTGCCGATGGGCGAACGCCAGGCTCTCGTCCTCGGAGCGGCTGACGGTCGGGTCGGAGCCGAGGTCGCGCAGGGTGGCCATCCGACGCTCGCCGATGACCTGCGTGGTGTCCTCGCTGACCACGCACAACATGCCGACGACGTGGCCGTGGTCGTCGCGCAGCGGACTGTAGGAGAACGTGTGGTAGGTCTCCTCGGGGTAGCCGGACCGCTCGAGGAACAGCAGCAGGCTCTCATCCCATGTCGCTTCCCCGGTGGACAGCACCCGATCGATTCGCGGGCCGATGTCGTTCCAGATCTCCGACCACACCTCATTGGCCGGCCTGCCGAGTGCCCAGGGATATTTCCTGCCTAGGGTGTCGCGCCGGTAGGCCGCGTTGCAGAAGAACGTCAGCTCCGGGCCCCACGCCATCCACATCGGGAAACGGGACGACAGGAGGATGCTGACAGCGGTCTGCAGACTCTGTGGCCATCTCGACGGTGTGCCCAGCGGTGTCGACGCCCAGTCGACCTGGGCGAGGTCGCGCCCGACGTCGGGGTCAGCGCCGAACACCGCGACAGGAAAGCCGCGCTCAGCGTCGCCGGTCATGGGGAACCGTCGGTGCCGGCGAGGGCGTCCGAGACCGTTCGATAAGGCTTGAGCATGTCGTCGAGCTTGGTGACCGTGATGGGCATGATCACCTCAGCGTTGCTGGCGACGACCCGAACCGACACTCCCCCGGAAAGTCCGCGCTCGTAACAGCCGAGGACGGCGTTGAGCCCCGCGCTGCCGAAGTACGTCACCTCAGCCAACTCCACGATCAGGAGTCGGGCGGGGTGCTCGCAGGCCGCTTTCAGCGCCGAGTCCAGGCAGTCGACCAAGACCTCCACGCTGCCCGTGTCGATCTCGCCGCTCGCCGAGACGATCACCGCCGCGTCGCGGATCTCCTGCCTGACGTCCAAGACGGCCACGCGGCCGATCACCTCCGCTCATCCGGTCAGCAGTGCTCCCCGCAGCTACCTGAGAATTCACATTAAGCCTTATGTCCTACTTCGGTGGGGGCGAAACCTGCAGGTTGGTCGCGCGTTGGCGAAGGAACGCCGTCCCGTCAACGCTCCCGAGGTGTGCCGACGCGGTTGTGCACGGTCAGCAGCAAATGGTCGAATTCCCGTCGCAGACCGTCGGGTTGGTAGCGAAGCGTGTCGAGTTCGGCCACCACCTGACTGGCGAGCGCCCGCAACTTGGTGTTGGTCTGCTGCGAGCGCCACAGCAGGATCTCGAACGCGGCGTCGGCGCTGATGCGGTAGACGAGCATCAACGCACCCTTGGCCTGTTCGATCGCCGCGCGCGCTTCGAACAGTTCCGGAAGCGAGTCGTCGAGGGCCTGTCGGCGAGCGTGATGGAAGGTGTCGGTCAGGTCGATGTAGTAGCCCTCACTACCGGCCACCGCGCCGTTGCTGTCGAGCATCCGGTCCGCGAGCACGATCACGGTGTGCTGTTTGCCCGCGGTGTCGATGAACCGGTGGCGGCTCGAGAACGCGCCGCCGAAATGCAGGAGATGGTCGAGGAGGTCCTGCACATGCTGGCGGTCGTCGGGATGTTTGTGCGACAGCAACAGCTCGGTGGTGGGCTCGACGGAGCCGGGCTCGTAACCGTGCATCCGGGCCACCTCGTCGGACCACTCCCACCGTTGGCCGACGAACCAGAAGCGAAAGCTTCCGACGTTGAGCTGGGGCACGACTGCGGGCGGCTCTACCTCGTGTCGGGGTGCCGGATCCGGCTTCGTCATGAGGCGATTGTTCCATCAGCTCCGTGACCGCGAGCGTTCTTTGATCCGCCGAACCAGATGCATGACCGCGACGACCACCGAACCGACGATCAAGCCGATCACCGCCGACGCCGCGGTGTTGACCAACCATGCCAGCACCCCACCCACACCGCCGATGTGGTGAACGGATTCCTCCCAGTGGTGCACGACGCCATATGGGCCGTGCCATCCGAGTCCGTCGCTGCCCACCAACAGGATGTGTCCGCCGACCCAGAGCATCGCGACCGTGCCGACCGTTGACAGCGCGGCGAGCAGCTTGGGCATCGCCGCGACGAGGCCACGTCCGATGCCCTGCACGAACGCCGACGACCGCTGGGCAAGGTTCAGACCGACGTCGTCCATTTTGACGATCGCCGCGACGACCCCGTAAACCGCGGCGGTGATCACGACGGCGACGACGACGAGGATGATGAGACGCGGCACAAACGCCTGGTCGGCCACCTCGTTCAGGGCGATCACCATGATCTCGGCGGACAGGATGAAATCCGTCCTGATCGCGCTGGTGACCATGTACTTCTCGGCGTCGGGGCCCTGCTCCGTCACCGGCGCGGCGTGGGCGTCGTGGCCGGTGAGGCGGGCCCACACCTTCTCGGCGCCCTCGTAACAGAGATAGGTCGCGCCGAGCATCAAGATCGGGGTGCGCAGCCACGGCACGAACTGACTGAGCAGCAACGCCGCAGGCAGAATGAACAGCAGTTTGTTGCGTAGCGACCCGATGGCGATCCGCTTGATGATCGGCAGTTCGCGCTCGGCGGCGATGCCGTGCACGTACTGCGGCGTCACCGCGGTGTCGTCGATCACGACACCGGCAGCCTTCGCCGTCGCGCGTCCGGTGGCCGCTCCGATGTCGTCGACCGAGGCCGCAGCAAGCCGCGCGATCGCGGCGACATCGTCAAGAAGGCCGAACAGTCCGGCGCTCATCTGATCTCCCTCGTTGCGTTGCAGGCTACCCAATCGGGTCTGCGACTCAACAGGTCAGCCGGCGTCGAGGAAGGTCATTCGCGACGGTTCGTGCGGGGGGCACCTCAGTGGGGCACGGCCCGCTCTTCTGACCGCGGGGCGAACACCGGCACGTACACCGACTCCTCGCCAACATCCTGGCGTTCGAAACGGACCTCGACGGGCAGTCCGACGAACACCGAATTCGGTTGGCAGTCGACGATGTTGGTGGCGATACGCAGATCGGGCTGCTCTTCGAGTTCGACGATGGCGATCACGTAGGGCACCGCGACGTTCGGCATGAACCGCTGATGGTTGACCGTATAGGTGAAAACGGTGCCCCGGCCCGACACCGCCCGCGGCACCAATTCGCCTTCACACGTCGGACAGTCGGCGCTCGGCGGTTGCACGTAGCGCTTGCACGCGGCGCACCACGAGATCACAAGCGCTCCGTCGACGCCGCCCGTCCAGAACGCGCGGTTGCCGGCATTCAACGGGGGCAGCATCCTGGCCGGTGGATCCGGTGCGATGTCGGCGGCCATACCGAGGAAAGTACAGTCCATCTGGCTGTCATCACAAAAATAGACATACGGGAGCACGATGACCCCCTTCGAGAAGGACGCGATCATCAGCGGTCTCGGCATTTCCCGAATCGGCAGGCGCACCGGGATTCCCGGCATCGAACTGACAATGGAGGCGGTGCGCAGCGCCATCGAGGACGCCGGCCTGTCCGCAGCCGACATCGACGGCATCGCCACATTCGGCGACACTGCGCCCGATGACGTACTGCAAGCGCTGGGCATTTCCGCCGAGGACCGGACCACGGGTTTCGACACCGGAGGTGTGCTCATCCCGGTGATGTCGGCGTTCCGGGCCGTGTCGGAGCGGCGGTCGCGCCACGTGCTGGTCTACCGCACCGTGGCGATGCTCGGCGGGGCGATGAACCAGACGGCGTCACCGATGCTTGCGCCGCTGGCCTCACCGCCGGTCGAGCCCCACGTCCCCGGCACCAGGCGAAAGCTCAAACCGTTCGAGGACATCGACGAATTGCTCGCCGCCCACGCCTACTCCGCGGCCAACTGGCTGGCGATGCACTGCAGACGGCACATGGAGCTGTACGGCACCACCAAGGAGCAACTCGGCTGGCTCGCGGTCAACAGCAGGCGCAACGCCGGCCTCAACCCGAGAGCCGCGTTCCGGGACCCGATGACCATCGACGACTACCTCGCTGCGCGCCCGGTTTCGACGCCGTTCGGACTCTTGGACTGCGATGTACCGATCGACGGCTCCATCGCGCTGGTGGTGTCGCATGCCGAATACGCGGCCGACTGTCGCAATCGCCCCGTGGCGGTGGAGGCGATCGGCGGAACCTACGGCTCTGGCGGGTGGTTCCACCGCGACGACTTCCCGAAGATGGCGTCGGCGGACGCGGCGGCGGAGATGTGGTCACGTACGACCCTGACCCCGTCGGACGTCGACGTCGCCGAACTCTACGACGGCTTCACCTATCTCACGTTCGCGTGGCTGGAGGCGTTGGGTTTCTGCGGCGACGGCGAGGCGGGTCCGTTCGTCGACGGGGCAAGCCGCATCGCACTCGATGGTGAACTCCCGCTGAACACGTACGGCGGGCAACTGTCGGCGGGCCGCATGCACGGCTACTGGCTCTTGCACGAGGCCTGTCTGCAGTTGCGTGGCCAGGCCGGTGACCGTCAGCTGGCACGGCGTCCCGAAGTGGCCGTCGCCGCGGCCGGTGGCGGCCCGATCGCGGGCTGCATCGTCTTGACCGCCTGAGAGGTGTGCCGGTCCCTTGACAACGCGGACCACGCGACCTCGGCACAACCCGCAGGCCGACTCCGGCGACCAGCGTGGCGACCCCCTTGACCGTGACGCGGCTCACAGTAATATGACCAGTGGTCATCGACCCCTGGGAGGACCCGATGCCGACGGTTACATGGGCCCGCGTCGCCCCGGCGCGACGCGCCGCGGTGATCGATGCGGCGGAGGCCGAGTTCGGCGCGCACGGCTTCTCGCAGGGCAGTCTGAACGTCATCGCCCGGCGCGCAGAAGTCGCCAAGGGCAGCCTGTTCCAGTACTTCGCCGACAAGCGCGACCTGTACGCCTACATCGCCGACATCGGCAGCCAGCGGGTGAGGTCGTACATGGAGCAGCGCATCCGCGAACTCGACCCGACCAGGCCGTTCTTCGAGTTCCTCACCGACCTGCTCGACACGTGGGTCGCCTACTACGCAGAGCATCCGCAGGACCGTGCGCTGCATGCAGCGTCGAGTTTCGAGGTCGACACCGAGGCGCGGGTCAGCGTGCGAACAGTGATCCACCGCCACTACCTGGAGGTGCTGCGACCGCTGGTGCGCGACGCCCACGTTCGCGGTGATCTACGCGCGGACTGCGATACCGACGCACTTCTTTCGCTGCTGCTGATGATCTTCCCGCACATGGCGATGGCGCCTCATGTGCGAGGAATGGATCCCGTTCTCGGCCTCGACGGGGGGGGGGGGGGGGGGGGGG
>JAEZKH010000353.1 GCA_023415515.1 Actinomycetes bacterium | reverse complement strand
GTGCAGCCGCAACCGCGGCTGCGCGACAAGATCATCGAGCGGATCCCGATCATCAACCGGTTCCACGACCCGCAGCCGATGTACCCGACGAACTAGCGGCGCGGTTGAGCGCTAGTCGCGCTCGAAGTGCTGATAGTCCTTTGGGCTGCGCCAGTTGCCGCCCCAGCGCCATCCGCGATCGGTGAAGGTGCGCACGGCGGGGTCGTTCGCGTGCAACATGCCCGGGTCGGTCCGATTCCGGTCGAGGTAGGGACCCGCGGTCGCGGGTTCCAGGTTGCCTTCGCTGTCGAGGTACGGATTCATCAGCGGGTTGACGTCGATCGCCCGGCCGTAGGCATGCAGGGACCAGCCGCGTCCGGACGGCATCGGCCTGCAGTTGAACGCCGAGGTGTTGTTGTCGCGCATCGACAGCTCGTCCTCTGCGCCCGGATAGTCGGCGACCGAGCGCATCGCGGCGATCGGATATCCGAGTTCGTAGAGCTGCCCGAAGATCGCGACGGCATCGGCGACGACGTCGCGGTGGACGATGAGCTCGCCGCGGTGTGTCTGCTTGTCGAAGCCGAGGTAGTTCACCTCGACCCGGCGCAGCGACGCGGGGCCGACGGGGCAGTCAGGCTTCCACGTCGCGCCGAGTTCGTCGGCGGTGACGGGCTCGACGACCGCGGGCGTCGGTGCCGGGGGCGGCGGCACAGGTGCGGCGGTCGTCGGCGTCGTGGTGGTCGACGGGACAGGCGACGTCGTCGCAGATTGCTCGGCGGCAGGGGGCGCACTGCATTCCACGAGGCACGCACACACCGCCGCGGCCACGACGATTCTCGCGAAACGACATTCCAGTACGGCCTTACTCGACATTTGTGTACCGGAATATCGTTTCGCGGAACGCGATCAGAGGTCGCTTGGGTCGTCGGGCACATCGACGGCGTGCTCGGCGAGCGCCTCGAGCGGAACCATCTCGAGTGTGCGCTCGTGCGTCGACGCCATCACCACCGGCGCGGCCCGTCCGTCGTGGTAGGCCTTCAACCAGTTCGCGGCGGTGACGCACCAACGGTCACCGGGCGTCAACCCAGGAAACCGGAACTCCGGCCGCGGCGTGGAAAGGTCGTTGCCGATCAGGCTCTGATGCTCGAGGAACTCCGCCGTCATCACCGCACAGATCGTGTGCATGCCGATGTCCTCGGGCCCCGACGTGCAGCAGCCGTCGCGGTAGAACCCGGTCAGCGGGTCGGAACCACACGGCTCCATCGGGGTGCCAAGCACGTTGAGATCCGGCATCGGCTCAGTATCGCCCGATGACTACTGTCGTCGCCATGCCATCCATCACGCCGGTAGCGGGTGAGCCCAACCTGATCATCGGGAGCTACGACATCTCCGACGTCGGATACACCGCGGCCGAGTTCTTCGTCTCGGGCACCGCGTCGTCATTCGCGGGGGAGGGGGCGCTCGGCGAGGCGGACTACACGACCCGCGTCGTGGCGCTGACGCCGACGGACGTCACGAAGTTCAACGGCACCGTCGTCGTCGAGTGGCTCAACGTCAGCGGCGGCGTCGACGCACCCGCGGTCTGGTTGATGGCGCACCGCGAGATCGTGCGGGAAGGCTACGCATACGTCGGGGTCTCGGCGCAGGCGGTGGGCGTGCAGGGTGGCGGTGACACCCTCGTCGGCGACTTCTCGCTGAAAACCCAGGACCCGCAGCGGTATTCGACGCTGCATCATCCCGGCGACGCGTACTCGTTCGACATGTTCAGCCAGGTCGGCCAACTCCTCAGGGAGTCACCGGCCGAGTTGCTCGGCCGGTTCACGCCGGAGTTCGTCATGGCGTTCGGCGAATCGCAGTCCGCAATGTTTCTGACCACCTACATCAACCACGTCGACCAGCTGGCGCGGATGTACGACGGCTTCCTGGTGCACTCGCGCTTCGGCGGTGCCGCGCCGCTGGACGGCGCGTCGATCCTCTCCGAACTGGAGAAGGGGCATCGCCTCGACCCGTCACCGTTTCGCGACGACCTGCGCGTGCCGGTGATGAACGTGATCACCGAGACCGACGTCGTCGGCGCGATACTGCCCGGCTATTACATGGCGCGGCAACCCGACAACGAACGACTGCGGACGTGGGAGATCGCGGGCACCGCGCACGCCGACGCCTACACGATCAAAGTCGGTTTCATCGACACCGGCGCGGCGACCATCGAAGAACTCGCGGCGGGCTACGCGCCGAGCAACGAGCTGATGGGCCAGCGGCTCCCACAGCCGTTCAACTTCGGGCCGCAGCATCATTACGTGCTGCAGGCCGCGATCTCGGGGCTGCACACGTGGGTGCGCACGGCCACACCCCCGCCGAGCGTGCCGCGGCTGGACACCGAAGGGGGCGAGCCACCGTCGTTCACTGTCGACGAGCACGGCATCGTGGTGGGCGGCGTGCGCACCCCGTGGGTCGACGTGCCTGTCGGACGCACCTCCGGCGGCGGAAACGCCGACAACCCGATGGCGTTGCTGTTCGGCTCGGGTGAGCTGTTCGACGAGGCGACGCGCGAACGGCTCTATCCCGGCGGCAAGAACGAGTACCTCGCGCGGTTCACCGACTCCCTTGACGCGGCGATCCGCGCCGGCTATCTGCTGCGGGCCGACCGCGACGAGATCCTCGCGCTGGCTTCCGCGACGTACTAGGCCGACGTCAGCTTCACGACGCGAAGCTTCTCGCGCTCGGCCGCTTCGGTGAACTCCTCGACACTCGGCACACCGTTGTCGCGGAACTTCAGCCCCATCATGCGTTGCGCGGTCTTTGCGCCGTAGGACTGCGCGACGCGGTGTGACAGGTCACCGACGATCGCCGGGTCGCGGATGAGTTCGCCACGCATCCGCACGGTTCTTCCGGCGTGACGCACGTCGACGTCCGCGCCGGTTGTGAAATTGGCCGTCCAGCCCGCGTTGGCCAACGCGAACAGCGCATCATCGACGCGATGCGCGCTGACCGGCACCGAGATCTCGCGACCGCTCTTGCGGCCCTTGAAATTCAGCACCATCATCTGCCTGCCGATGGGGCCTGCCAGCGGCGTGCCGAGCAGGAACTTGACGACGGGGTTCATCACGCGAAGCAGCGTGTCGGGCGGGTGCGCAGCGGTGACCGCGGGCGACTGGTCTGTCATGCCGCTACCGTAAGACGTAGCGGGGTCTTCGCACCCCTTATCGCATCGCGTTCTGTCGGGGGAACACGTTCGCACCGGCCCGGCCGGCCGGCGAAGGCGTTAAGCGAACGCCCGATGCGGGAACAGAACAGCAGAAGCCGCACGTTCACCAGACGCTGTCGGTCAACGACGTGCGAAGGGACGGAAAGGATTACGATGGCCTCCCCGCAGGGCGATTCACGGCTGGGTTCGAAATTCGGCCCGTATGAGCTGCAGTCGTTGATCGGTGTCGGCGGCATGGGCGAGGTGTACCGCGCATACGACACGGTCAGGGAGCGCATGGTCGCCGTCAAACTGCTGCGGGCGGAGATGGCCGCCGACAAGAGCTATCAGGAACGGTTCCGCCGCGAGTCGCGGGTCGCCGCGCGCCTGCAGGAGCCGCACGTCATCCCGGTGCACGACTTCGGCGACATCGACGGGACGCTGTACATCGACATGCGGCTGGTCGAGGGCGCCAGCCTCAAGGACGAGCTGCGGGTCAACGGGCCGCTGGAGCCCAAGCGCGCGGCGTCGATCATCACGCAGGTCGCCGCTGCCCTGGACGCCGCGCACGCCGACAAGCTGGTGCACCGCGACATCAAGCCCGAGAATGTGCTGCTCACCCCCGACGACTTCGCGTATCTCGTGGATTTCGGCATCGCACATGCCGGCGGCGACGCCAGCGTGACATCGACGGGTCTGATCATCGGGTCGTGCGCGTACATGGCCGCGGAACGGTTTGCCGGCGGTCAGGTCGGCCCGGCCGCCGACATCTATTCGCTGACCTGTCTGCTGTACGAATGCCTCACTGGTAGAGCGCCTTTCGAGACCGGCGGCGATTTGCGACAGCTGATGTCGGCCCACATGTTCTCGCCGCCGCCACGCCCGAGTGTGATGCGCCCCGGTATTACGCGAGCGTTCGACGACGTGATCGCCAAGGGGATGGCGAAGCGGCCGTCGGACCGGTATCCGACCGCGGGGGCGTTGGCCAAGGCGGCCACCGCCGCCGCGGGTTCGGCGCTGCCGCCGCGCCCGCCGCTTCCGACGCCGCCGCCGGCAGACACCAGGCAGTTCTCCGCGGTCTACGAGAACCCGGCCGGCACGGGGTACACCCCGTATCCGCCCGCTGTGCAGCCGCCGGTGGCGCAGCCTGCCGCGCGCAAGCGGCGGTCCGGTAGCACGCAGGTGGCGCTGGTCGTGGCGACAGTCGCGCTGTTCGCCGTCGCCGCGATCCTCGCGTCCCTGCTGATTTTCA
>JAEZKH010000337.1 GCA_023415515.1 Actinomycetes bacterium | reverse complement strand
CAACGCTGGTGTCGGGCGTCGCCAACTTCTCGAAGTAGCGCTCGCTGCGGTGCCGCCCTCGATCGCGACGACGAGCGGCCCGACGTCGATGCCGCCGAGCAGCCGCTGCGCGGTGTCGGCCGTCGCGCGCCGCAGCAGATGTTCGAGGATCGCCTGCTCGCGGCCTTCCTCACCGGACTCGAACTCGAGCTTGCCGCGCAGTACGTCGATGACCGTGCCGAGGTCGACGACGCGGGCCACCGGGTCGTCTTCGCCGAGGATCGCCGACCGGTGTCGCGCCGCCGCCCCGACGGTCTCGGCCGCCGCGATCGCGAACCGGGCCGAGACGCCGGAGCGCTGGTCGATCGAACTCGACTCACGCAGATAGCGGGCGAACCGGGCGAGGATGGCCAGCAGATACTCCGGCACCTCCGCGGCCAGCTGCGCCTCCTGGCTGATGACGCCGACCTCGGCGTCGAGCTCAAGCGGGTAGTGCGTGCGGATCTCGGCGCCGAACCGGTCCTTCAGCGGCGTGATGATGCGCCCGCGGTTGGTGTAGTCCTCGGGGTTGGCGCTGGCGACCACGACCACGTCCAGCGGCAGCCGCAGCGTGTATCCGCGCACCTGGATGTCGCGTTCCTCCATCACGTTGAGCATCGACACCTGGATGCGCTCGGCGAGGTCGGGTAGCTCGTTGACCGCGACGATGCCGCGGTGGGCCCGCGGGATCAGGCCGTAGGCAATGGTCTCCGGGTCGCCGAGGCTGCGGCCCTCGGCCACCTTGATCGGGTCGATGTCGCCGACCAGGTCGGCAACGCTGGTGTCGGGCGTCGCCAACTTCTCGAAGTAGCGCTCGCTGCGGTGCCGCCACTCGATCGGCAGATCGTCGCCCGATTCGGCCGCCCGCCGGATCGACTCCGGCGTGATCGGCGAGTACGGGTGCTCGCCGAGTTCCGAACCCGCGATCACCGGGGTCCACTCGTCGAGCAGGCCGGACAGCGCGCGCAGCAGCCGCGTCTTGCCCTGACCGCGTTCGCCGAGCAGAACCACATCGTGCCCGGCGATCAGCGCGCGCTCGAGCTGGGGCAGGACAGTGTCCTCGAAACCGAGGATGCCGGGCCACACATCGCGGCCTTCGGCCAGCGCAGCCAGCAGGTTTTCCCTGATTTCGTCTTTGACGCCCCGCTCGCGGTGGCCCGACGCACGCAGTTCGCCGACGGTCCGCGGCAGATCATTGGATGGAGTCACCACTCCACGCTACGACTGCCGTCGCAAAGAGGCACTCGCTGCACCCGCGATACGCCGTACGCGAACGGGACGGTCGCCGGGGCAACGCGAGGGAATACGAGGGAACGCGATGGAACATGCCTAGCCCTGCGTGGGCGGAAGCATCTGGAAGCCGGTCAGAATCGTCTCGGCGTCACGCCGATACGTCGGGTTGTCGCGGTCGGCGCCCTGCACCGTCAGCGTCATCGCATACGTCGTGTCGTCGGCGTGCATGACCGCGGTCACCACCCTGGCCGGGTGCGGCGGCAGCATTCCCAGCTGCGGTGTCATGTAGTCGATGGTCTCGGCGGGCAGTTCGCACAGCGAGCCCTCGGTGACCTCGAGGTTCGTCGCGCCGATCGTGGTCTCCAGCGCGTCCTGCTGCGCCCGGAAGACGTCCCGAGGCTCGGCGATACCGCGGTGGCTTTCCAGCGTGACCACGGCCGTCGGGGCGAAGCCGCCCGCGGCCAGACTCGCGTTGCGCATCGTGAACCGGATCAGCTCGGAGTCCAACAGTCGCACCCGCTGCCAGCCGTCGGGCTGCGGGATCTTCATCACGGGCTCTTCGTCGGTGCGCTGGGGGATGGCCGCCATCTTCGCGTCGACCGACGTGCAGTCCGCGGCGGTCGCAGGAGCCTTGCCCATATCGGGGGCGGCCACCACCCGGGCCTCGTGGACGACGCGTGTGCACGCCGTGACCAGCACAAAGGCCGCCGCACCGCCGATCACCGCCGCGGTACGCGTCGCCGTTGCCATGGACGGCAACCTATCAGTGGGCGAAGTGCCGCGCCCCGGTCACATACAGCGTCACGCCTGCTTTGGCGGCCGCCTCGGTGACGATCTCGTCGCGCATGGATCCACCGGGATGCACGATCGCCTTCACCCCTGCGTTGGTCAGCGTCTCGAGGCCGTCGGGGAACGGGAAGAACGCGTCGGACGCGGCGACCGCGCCGCGCACCCGGTCCCCGCCGCGTTCGACGGCAAGCCGGGCCGCGTCGACGCGGGTGACCTGTCCCATGCCGCCGCCGACGGTGGCGCCGTCGGCCGCGACGACGATCGCGTTCGATTTCACCGCCCGGCAGGCCCGCCATGCGAAGACCAGATCGGCGAGCGTCGCGGGGTCGGCGGGCTCGCCCGTGGCAAGCGTCCAGTTCGCGGGGTCGTCGCCCGCCGCGTCGAGGGCGTCTCTCTGTTGGAGCAGCAGACCACCGCTGATCGGGCGCGCCTCGATGCCGCCCTCCAACGGCTCGGACGCCACCAGCACGCGGATGTTCTTCTTGCGCGCGAGCACTTCCACCGCGCCGTCCTCGTAGGCAGGCGCGATGATCACCTCGGTGAAGATGTCTGCGACGGTCTCGGCCATCTCGACGCTGACCGTGGTGTTGGCCGCGATGACGCCGCCGAATGCGCTCAGCGGGTCGCATTCGTGGGCCTTGCGGTGCGCGTCGGCGACCGAGTCCGACGACACGGCGATGCCGCACGGGTTGGCGTGCTTGATGATCGCCACGCACGTCTGCTCGTGGTCGAAGGCGGCTCGCCACGCCGCATCGGCATCGGTGAAGTTGTTGTAGGACATCTCTTTTCCGTGCAGCTGCTCGGCCTGCGCCAGCCCGGGCCACGCGGTGTCGTCGGTGTAGAGCGCGGCCTGCTGATGCGGGTTCTCGCCGTAGCGCAGCACGCCGGTGCGCCGCCAGGTCCTGCCGAACCAGGCGGGCAGCTTCTGCGCGGGCTCCTCAGGGGCCAGCGTCTCGCCCATCCAGCTCGCGACCGCAACGTCGTACTCGGCGGTGTGCCGAAAAGCCAACGACGCCAGGATCTTTCGTTCGGCCAGCGTGAAACCGCCTGAGCGGATCGCGGCCAGTACCCCGTCATAGCCGAGCGGGTCGACCACGACCGCGACACTCGGGTGGTTCTTCGCAGCCGCCCGCACCATGGACGGCCCGCCGATGTCGATCTTCTCGACGCACTCGTCTTCGCCTGCGCCGGATGCCACCGTCTCGCTGAACGGATACAGGTTGACCACCACGAGGTCGAAGGCCTCGATACCCAGTTCCTCCAGCGCGGCGGCGTGTTCGGCCTTCCGCAGATCGGCGAGCAACCCGGCGTGCACACGCGGATGCAGGGTCTTCACCCGCCCGTCGAGCACCTCGGGGAAACCGGTCAGCTCCTCGACCGGTGTCACCGGAACACCGGCGCCGGCAATGGTTTTGGCGGTCGACCCGGTGGACACGATCGTGACACCGGCCTCGTGAAGGCCCTTGGCCAGTTCGGCGAGTCCGGTTTTGTCGTACACGCTGACAAGCGCCCGCTTGATCTGTTTGCGTCCGCTTTCCGTCATCCGATTCTCGCCTTTCGTCCGGTCCAGGTCACGCCGTTGGTGGCCAGCGCGGCAAGGACTTCCACCAGAAGTTTGCGTTCGACGACCTTGATCCGCTCGTGCAGGGTCGCCTCGTCGTCGTCGTCGAGCACCTGGACCGGTTGCTGCGCGAGGATCGGTCCGGTGTCGGTGCCGGCATCGACCAGATGCACGCTGCAACCGGTCACCTTGACGCCGTAGGCGAGCGCGTCCGCCACGGCGTGCGCGCCGGGAAAAGACGGCAGCAACGCCGGGTGCGTGTTGAGGATTCGCCCCATGAAGCGGGAAAGGAACTCCGGGCCAAGGATTTTCATGAAGCCGGCGGAGACGATCAGATCGGGCTCGTGGTTTGCGGTGGCTTCGGTGATCGCGACGTCCCATGCGGCGCGGTCGGGATGGTCGCCGAGGCGGACCTGATAGCTGGGCAGCGACGCCGCCGCTGCCACCTCGACGGCGCGGCACGCGCGGTCGACACCGACGGCGACGATGCGCGCGGGGTAATCGCCGACCGCGGATTCCAGCAGAGACTCGAGCAGAGAACCGGTGCCCGAGGCAAGCACCACGACCCGCGCCGGTGCGCTCGGGGGCACACGGAGGGGCTGCTGCACGCGACGAGCTTAGTCGTCAGCCGGTCGGCTCTTGTCGCCAGTAGGGCCCGGCGCGGCGTCGTCGTCGATGTATTCGAATTCCTCGGGATCGGGCAGGTCGTCGTCGAAATCGACGAATTGGTTCGGCCTACTCGCACTTCCCCGCCCAAATGTCGGGTTGGGCGGCGGTTCGGGTTCGGGCTCGGGTTCGGGCTCGGGCTCGAATTCAGGGGGGTCGAAGGCGGGCGCCAGCGCGGGGTCGGGCTCGTCGTCGAAGGCCGGCGCCAACTCGGGCTCGTCGGGCGGAGCCGCTCGGCCGGCGAGATTCGGCTCGTCGAGATCGACGTTTTGGCGGGAACTACTCGCACTTTCCCGCGCAGGTGTCGGTTTGGGCGGACGACGGACGATGCCGCCCGCCATCGCGATGGTCAGCCCGCCGATCGCGAAGAACCAGAGGAACACCGCAGGCGCGAACGTCGCCTGGTCGACACCGACATGGCCGAAGTTGCCCAGTTCGCCACCGCCCGCCTGGCCGAGCAGCGCCATCGTCACCGCCGCCGCCGCCGAGGCCAGGGCCAGCTTGCCGACGGCGGGCAGCAGCGGAAGTGGCAGTCGGCCGCACTGCTGGCCCACCACCACACCGGACGCCGCGCCGATGATCAGCAGCACCACCCAGATCGGCCCCAGCGGCGGCTCCGGAACGGCGGCGAGCACCGGCAGCGCGGGGATGTCACCGCCGAACACGGTGAACGAGCTGAAGGTGGCGACCCCGACGTGGGCGCTCGACCCGACCGCGACCGCGGATGCGCCGACGATGACATTGGGGGCATACAGCGCCGACAGCACGGTCAGGCTGAACTGGCCGAACACCGAATCGGTGATCGCGTAGAGGTCGTGCATCGTCGACCAGTGCACGATCAGCGACAACGCTGTCGCGGCGCCCGAGAGGCCGGTCAGCGCCAGCACGCCTGCGACGGCGGGCCGCCCCGCATCGGCCACCCAGCGCGGCAGACCCGACGCCACCACCAGGCGTCTGCCTGCCCGGGAGCCGACCCCGAGCACGGCGCCGATGGCGTGCACCGCAGCGACCCCGCCGAAGGCCCGCAGCGCGTTGGGCGTCTGCAGCTCGGTCAACACCGACGAGGCGTCATGGATGACGGCCAGCGATATCGCCGCGATCAGCAGCGGGCCGCCGAGCGCCGACGCGACGATCCACCGGATCACGAACCAGGACCCCCGCGGCGGCGTCGCGGCGGCGGTGGTCCGCGCGGTGCCCCACACCATCGCCAGCACCGGAAGCAGCGGCATCACGCCCAGCTCTCGACCGCCGATCGAGATCGGCACCTGGTGCACGCCCAGCCACATGCTGGCGATCGCGCCCGGCGCGCCGTACATGTCGCTGTTGGCGATCAACAGCTGCAGCAGCACGACCGCGGCGATGACCACCAGCGCAACCGCCGACGGGCCGAATGCGACGCGTAACAGGTCGCGAGCCTGGCGACTGCCGACCGACCTGTTCTCCACCACTAGCGGTATAGCAGTTCTTTGCTCGCGTGCGCGGGATTCACGCTCGCGAGAGTCCGACTACGACGACGAGTTGCCGGACTGATTCGACGACGAGGACGACGACTGCGGCTGGCCGGACGACTGGCCCGACTGGCCCGACTGCGACGACTGCGGCTGGCTGTAGGTCGGGAAGCCGGTCGGGGGGGTCGGCGGTCCTCCCTGCTGGCCGATCGGCGCGAAGCCGCCGGTCGACGTCCCGCCACCGGAGTAGCCGCCGCCGTACTGGCCTGCATACGGCGGGCGCTGCTGGGCGCCGCCCTGGTGCTGCTGGTGCTGGCCGTAGTACTGGCTCGGCTGGCCGTAGGGCCCGTAATTGGTCTGCTGCTGATACTTCGGCTTCGGCGTCGGCGCCGAGATGATGCCGGAGTCGGACAGCAGCGCACCGATCGCGACCGCCGACTGCAGGAACGTCAGCAGGATGACGACGTAGAGGGCCCAGCCGATGCTCACGCCCTGGGGCTTCTGGATGATCTCGGCGAGCACGAGCAGGAACGACAGCACGGCGATGGCGGCGATGACCCCGATCGGCGCCCTCTGCTTCGGCAGCAGGCTGGCCGCGGCGATCAGGCCGGAGACCAGCGCGGCGACGACGGCCATCACCACGCCCTGCGACGTGCCGCTTGCGCTGCCCATCTGCGGGAAGTCGCTGCTCTCGATCGTGAATACGTCGCCGAAGCTGAACAGGTACACCAGCAGACCGAGTACCGCGACCGAGGCGAGAAGGATGAACGGCAGCTTGCTCGGGCC
>JAEZKH010000313.1 GCA_023415515.1 Actinomycetes bacterium | reverse complement strand
CTTGTTGGTGAACGTGATGGCGAGGACCTGGCCGACGCCGACATCGCGGGCGGCCAGCAAATAGGCGATCCGCCGGGTCAGCACGGCTGTCTTGCCCGAGCCCGCACCGGCCACGATGAGCAGCGGCGACCCCTCGTGCAGCACCGCTCGGCGCTGCTGTGGGTTGAGCCCGTCGAGGAGCTGGTCGGCCGGCGAATCAGTCACGTGCACACTCATGTCCTGCCCAACTTACCGCTGACCGGAGACATTCTTTGCGCTGGCGGCGGCAGGGGTGGCACACTTGTTTCGTGCTCATCAGCCAGCGTCGATTTTTCTACGGGTACCGGCCAGCGGTGCCCGTGGTCTAGCTGCTTTCAAGAGCCCCGCGGTCCGCTTCGGCGATCCGGGGCTCGTCTCTTGTGTGAGGCCCGAAGCCGGATGGAATCGCGAACCCACACAATGAGGAGTTGACGACAATGTCCATCGAAACGTCAATCGAAACGGAGCCCGTGGCCGACATCGACGATCTTCGCCAGGAGATCGACCGACTCGACGCCGAGATCCTTGCCGCCGTCAAGCGGCGCACCGAGGTGTCGAAGCTGATCGGCAGAGCAAGGATGGCGTCTGGCGGCACCCGGCTGGTGCACAGCCGCGAGATGAAGGTCATCGAGCGCTTCAGCGAGCTCGGCCCCGAGGGCAAAGACCTCGCGCTGCTGCTGCTCCGCCTCGGCCGCGGCCGCCTCGGCCACTGATCCTGTTGCGTTTGTTGCGGCGTTCACTCGCATTTCGCCGCAACAAGCGACACAAAACTAGGGGCGCAGCGCGTCGGTGAGCCAGGGCGTCAGCCACTTCACCGCTTCGGGCGTCGGGTGCAGCCCATCCATGCGCATCTTGATGCCGTCCACCCTGTTCGTGTAATACCCGTCGGGGCACAGTTTCTCGTTGAGGTCCAGCACGCTGGCGTTCTTGCGGCTGCCGACCACGCGCCTCAGCAGCGCATTCCACGCGTCCACGCGGTCGGGCTCGTCCTCGGGGTACAGCGACCCGTCCGGCTTCTCGCCGCGGCGGTTGTACGGCGTCGTCGTCACCACGACGCGGGCGCCAGTCGACCCGAGAATGTCCAGCGCGCGACGGAGTTCACCGGCGATGTACCCGTCGAACCCGGCATCCCCGACGTGCGTCCAATGCCCCTCGTTGACCCGGTCGACGGTCTCCCAGCGGCCGATGACCAGCAGCACCACGTCCGGCTTGGCGTGGCTGATGCGCTGCGCCCAGCGGGCAGGCCACGTCTCGCATTCGGGCTTCTGGGTGAGCGTCTCGCCGGTCGACCGGTACGGCCCGCCGCGCGCGATCCCGCAGCCGATGGTGGTGAAGTCGATGAACTTGAACCCCGGCGTCGGCGGCAGGTAGCGCATCATCGTCCACGCCATCGAGTCGCCGAACACCGCGACGGTGCGGGTGCCCGGCGCCTTCTTGGCCGTGCCGCCGACCTCGACAGGAACCTCCGGATGGACGGCCGCGGCGAGCACGTCGGGGCCTGGGGGCAAATCCTCGCCCTGCCTGATGCCGATCGGCACCACGACCGTCGTCGCGAGGGCGGCGGTGGCCAGCGTCGCGGCGGCGAGCCGCAACTGCGGAACGTGCACGGGCCGCCAGCGCCTGACCGGCTGCTCGATCAGCCACCACGACACCGCGGCGACGGCCACCGTCGCGACCACGCGGACCGCGAACAGCGGCAGACCCGACAGGCCGGTGCGCTCGCCGTTGAGCGCAAGAAAGATCGGCCAGTGCCACAGGTAGACGCCGTAGGAGATGACGCCGAGCCATACCAGCGGCGGCAACGCCAGCACCCGCGCCACCAACCCGCGCTGTTCGAGCGCGACCGGGGCGACGACGAAGACCGCGGCGAGCGCGACAACGATCAACAGCCCGCGGCGGAACTCGGGCGCGCTGCCCGTGGCGAAGTGTGCGACAACGCCGAGCATCATCAGCCCGATCACCGGGAGGATCTGCGCGATCACGCGGCCGAAGCGCGGCCTGATCTGCGCGCCGTAACGGGCCAGCCCGGGCCAGTCGGCCACCAGCAGCGCGGCCGCGGCGGCGCCGACGAGCAATGCCTGCACGCGGGTGTCGGTGCCGAAGTAGACGCGGTTGAGCGAGTCCGGGGACCCTGTGGACACCATCAGGCACGACGCGACCGCCGAGCAGGCCGCTCCCGCGAGGGCGAGCCCGAACACGACCATGCGCACCGTGCGCAGCCTCGGCTTGCTGTCGCGGCGCCTGGTCGCGAGGCCCAGCGCGACGGCGACGGCCAGCAGCACCAGCGGCCACACCACGTAGTACTGCTCCTCGACCGCCAGCGACCAGGTGTGCTGCAGCGGCGACGGCGGAGCGCCCTGGCTGAAGTAGTCGGTGTCGCGGAACACGAAGACCCAGTTGGCCACCCAGAAGAACGCGCCGACGGCGTCGTCGCGCACGGCGGCGACCGCCTCGGACGGGAACAGCTCGCGTAGCACGACGACGGCAAGGACCATGACGATCAGCGCGGGCAGCAGGCGCCTGGCCCGTCGCACCCAGAAGCCCGGCAGGTCGACGCTCCCGGTCCGGCCCAGTTCGTCGAGCAGCAGCGAGGTGATCAGAAATCCGCTCAGCACGAAGAACACGTCGACGCCGATGAACCCGCCGGACAACCCGGGGATACCGCCGTGATCGGCCAGCACCAGCGCGACGGCGACGGCGCGGACGCCGTCCAGCGCCGGGATGCCGTTACCGCGGCGGGGTCGCGTCGATGCCCGTGGCGCGCCGCGGTCGATGGCGCGCTCGGGCGCCGCGACCCATCGGTGGCCACTCACCGATGGAATCTTTCCCGCGCGAGCAGACGCAAAAGTCCCCGACACGCCGGGCGCCGGGGACCTTTTGCGTCTTCTCGCGCCGAAGAAGCGGGAGAGCTACTTCGTCAGCGCGATGTACTTCGTCTCGAGGTACTC
>JAEZKH010000310.1 GCA_023415515.1 Actinomycetes bacterium | reverse complement strand
GCATTACTGGTGGCGGGCACGAACTACGAGGCCCCGATGATGCGACTGGTCGCCCGGCTTGGGGCGACCATCCCGGGGGTTAAGGCGTTCGGTGCCGAGCCCCAAGCCGTGATCGACGCAGCTCGGTTGGAGTTGAAGGAGATCGAGGAGACCGACGAGCTGGAGCGCTCTGAGGCCGCAGAGCGTGCACATGCGCAGCTCGACGTCGAAGAACTGCGGTTTGGCACGCAGGTTCGCACGATCACATCGCGCACGAGTGGTGGTTCATGGTGACCAACACGCCGGGTCCGCTCGAGAGCTTCCGCGGGGCATTCCCGCGGCAGACCCTCAACGCCCGTCGTGTCGCCGGAGCACTCGAGGCGCCGGGGTGTCAGCGCCGCACCGCACTCGACGCCGCCGCCGTCAACCTCGACATGCTCGGGAGCCTTCTCAGCCGCTCCCCGAGGGATCGACAGTCACCGTTCGCCCTCACGCGCGGCAACCAGTTCGAGCAGCAAGTGACGGACAATGGCATGGCCGAGATCGTCGTCCTCGCGCGTCGTCACCTCGGCCTCGAAATCCCTGAGGTCCGACAGCTTGACCTAAGTGCCTCCGCGCTCAGGGAGGCTTACCCCGACCTGGCCCCGACAGCGATGAACGACCGGCGGGTGGCGCTTACCCTCCGGCGCGTCGACGAGATGCTCACCGAACCGGTCCAGGCCTACAACCTCATACGCCACGCGATGACCCGGCTCGACTTCGGCGGCGAGCCCGTCTACCTCGAGCAGGATGTGTTGGCCTTTGCCGTCGACGGACGGATCCACGTGGTCGAGATCAAGTCCTATCCCCGAATTGACGGGCGGGCCGACCCCACAAAGGCGTCGGCCACCGTCCGCCTGACGGCCGTCTATGTCTTGAGCCTGCAGCAGCTCATGCTTGAGATCAGTGCACCGCCGGACTTGGTGAACACCACCACGATGATCGTGCTGCCCGAGAACCTCTCCTTCCGTCCGACCGCAGTAACCATCGATATCGACATGCATGTGCGCCGGCTGCGCCGCCAGCTCGCATCGGTCCCACGGGCGATCGAGATCCTCAACGCGGTCCCGGTTGGGACTCAACTGCCAATTCACCCCGCCAAGGAGGCCAGCGCCGAGGAGCTCGACACCGCTGCCGCAGCCGCGCGCGAGGCGCTCGCGCCACTGCCGGCAAGGTTCACGGACGGCTGCACGTCCTGTCCACTGTTCAAGCACTGCCGTGGCGAAGCGGAACTCCACCGGTCGACTGCACGACTTGGTGCGGCCGTCGCGGGCGCGTGCGGGAGCGTCACCGATATCACGGCTGCGCTGGACCTCGCAGAAGGACGTCGTGCACCTGTCGATGCATCAGAGACAGCGGTTGCGGCAGCGCTTGCGCGCGGCGCCGCCGCAGCGCGATTTGCGACTAGAGGACTAGCATGAACGCCCTCCAGGCCCTACAAGCGTTGCAGGCCGCCACAGAGCGCCGCGCGATCCCGAAGACCACCCGGCGTCACGTCCACCTGAGTCCTCGCCCGCTGGTTGTCGTCGGCTATCACCTGGCCGGTGACCTCGGCGCCCCCCTCGCCTTGCTGTGGGGAACTACCCCTGACGTGGAACCGCGCTGCATCGTGGTCCCCGAGCCACGAAATCGCAGTCTTCGGTTCAACGTCCTCGATCTGTTCGCCGCGGAGTTCGTCGCCTATCTCGCCGGATTTGAGGATCGCGACGTGGATGACATCTGCGTGGACGCACCCCAGCTCGTCGTTCCCAACGCCGCCACCGCCGACTGGCTAACCGGGATCGTCGGCCGCTTCACACGAAACCTGCGGACCGACGGCGACTCGCCAGCGCCACCGTCGGTTCCGCTGGCGGGAAAGCACCTGTCCTTCTTTGGAGACCTCCTGCCCGGCAGCAGCCTCGTATTGGCAGCCACCGACGCTCTCACGACCCATTGGCAGACCGGCCAGCTTCCGGCGGAGGACCTAAACCTCGCAGCGCTGCTCGGTTGGATCGACCCCCCGGAGGGGTTGGACGGCTCGCAGGCGGCACGTGTCGGCGAGGGGCTACCTCCTGCCGGCCCGGAGTCCGACCCCAATTGGGACGCCCAGGTATTGGCCGAGCTCATAAGCGATTGGCACGCCGCCGACGACGATCAGGCCGCCCAGTCCGACGTGCGAATTGAACTCGAACTCGAGGTCCGCCGGCAGCTCACCCCTGCATGGGAAGGTTGCTGGCGCGCTCTGGATCTCCTCGGCGCGCTGCGAGCCGGTGATCACGTGGCAAGCCGGTGGCAATCGGACTGCGTCGGCTGGACCGGCCATTGCAACCGGATCGCTGGCGACCGAGCTCATTTCCGCAACATCCCCACGCCGGTGCAGGGTGCCACCCGGCTGAGGTTTATCGAGGAACGCACCGAGAGCCTCCAGCGGGAGATGGCTTGGGACGACCCCCTTGTGATGGCGGGGCTGGTCGCCAACGGTGACGCGCTGTCGGGGCGTGTCCTCATCGCCGACCGTGATCGCAGGATCCGGGTCAACGGTAGGAGGACGCTTCGGCCGCTGATCACAATTGATCCCGCCGTCGAGTTCACGCGACCGGCGGGGACGACGCTCTTCCTTTCAACCAGCCCCAAGGTCCAGCTACAAGTCCTGCCAGCAGACGCGAGTGGGCTGATCCGAGCAGAAGTGCTCAGGGGAGCCAACCGCAACGACACGATCGACCGTCTCCCCAACCCGGGCGATGAAGTGGTTCTGAGTCCGTTCGGAGCGCCCGAGTTTTACCAGCAATCGCCGATCGATGACATTCCCTGGACTCACCAGCAGGTCATCGATGACGATCCAGGAGGGCCCGAATGACCGCATCCGCAGAGATAGCCGCGAACGCGCGGGAGGAAGTGTGGGCCGCGGTTACGGGTGATACCCGGTCCACTCTTGTCGATAGTCCACCCGGCGCTGGAAAGTCGACACTTGTACGTGAAATCGGTCGTCGCGCACATCATCACGCACAAGTACCAATCGTTGTGCAGACTAACGATCAGGGCGATGATATGGTCCGCAGCTTTATTGCCGACCAGCAGCGCGGCGCGGAACCGGTGCGCGTCGGGCGTCTCCATTCCGGCAGCTACACACCGCCTGACGACCTCGGCGGCCAGCCGGGGATCACGTTCAGTAACTCCGTCGCCAACTTAGGCGACTGCGACGTCATTGTAGGTACCGCCGCCAAGTGGGCGACCGTTGACCTAAGCCGCACATGGCCGTTCGCCGTCGTCGATGAGGCGTATCAGATGCGCTCCGACGCCCTCCTCCCAATCGGCGTCATGATGCAGTCGCTACTCCTCGTCGGTGACCCCGGTCAGCTGGCCCCGTTCACCATCGCGGATGACACTCGATTTCGAGGGCGACCGCTATCGCCGGTTGAGAACGCGGCGGCGACGATCCTCCACACCCAGCCAACGACCGTCCACCTCGCCCTACCGATTTCCTGGCGCCTTCCCACGCACGCCGCCCCCTTGATCTCAGATGCGTTCTACGAGAACCCTTTCGTCGCTGGCACCCAACCGCACGACCGCCGTCTGGTTCGCGGCGTCACTCCGCTGCACCGTGGCCGGGCGACAGATGCGGTCAACATGGGAGCACGATCGGGTTGGGCGTACGTCGAGCTCGATGATCTCGTGATGCCGCAATCGGACCCTCAAATGATCGATGAGATCGTGGACGTGGTCCAGGAGCTCATACAGGCCGACTTCACTGTTCACGACGAGCACGGGCGCCGGCCTCTCCAGCCCCGCAACATCGCCGTCGGTGTCACTCACCGCGATCAACGAGACCATGTCCGCACGCGTCTGCAAGCCGTCGCAATACGAACCGGGCTGCCGGTCGATGAGGTGATTGTCGACACCGCGAACGTGCTCCAAGGCCGCGAATTCGACATCGTCGTTGTCTGGCATCCCCTCTCCGGTCGCCGGGATGCAAGCGAATTTCACCTCGACGCTGGTCGACTGTGCGTGCTCCTGAGCCGTCACCGGCAGGCCTGCATCGTTGTGTCCCGTGGCGGGATTGGCGACCAGCTGGCTGGTCATGCGCCGACCGGACCGGTCTGGCTCGGCGAGATGGCGCCGGTCCTGGACGGTTGGCACGCTCACCTGACCGTGCTCGACCATCTGACGGAGTACGCGGTCTGAACCAGAATCGGCGAGAGGCTGATATTGCTCCGTCTCGATGACCGAGGAATCAGAACCCGGACTGACACAATGCCTCCGACTATCTGCCGCCACTCGTTGTGATCGGAGCATCTGCGTCCTATAAGCACGGCTGGTCGGGAGATCGGCCCGTACACTTCCCGGCATGGATGACTTGGCAGCAGTGGATATGCTTGGGAGGTATCGGCTGAGCCCGGATCATCGAATTTACACAATCGGTTCTTTTGATGATGGAATCACGGTTTTCAGCCAACAAGTGCGTGCTTTGAATCTTGCGTGCGCGCTCATGACAGCGGGAGAAACACAAGAAAAATCTTCAGGTTCGCGCCAGCGCATAGCAGTCATCGGGGGTGGATTCGCGGGCTTGACCTTCGCGGCTGCAGTGTATAAAAAGGGCGCGCCAGTTGACATTACTCTGTTTGAACGGCAAGACACCGTCCTCCCTCTGCAACACGGATGCGATTCCCGCTGGCTGCATCCACATATTTACGAATGGCCTAAACCCGGGAGCGAAGCTTTTAGCGCCGCATTGCCCGTTTTGAATTGGACTTCGGGCCGGGCATCAGATGTGGTCGTACAGGTTCTCGACGAATGGTCCAGAATAGTCCCGGACGTAAAGGACGATTCGGTCCGAATATTCTGTAACGCACAACACCTTCAGGTAGCTTGTAACTCCGCGGGAGATCTCACCGTTGAATGGGTCGGATCAAGACGAAATTCCAATGATCCAGCCCTTCCGTACGAGGTGGCACCCGGGGCCGTCGGCGCAGAGGAGCAATTCGACCATGTAGTCCTAGCAATCGGTTTTGGCTTAGAGAACAAGATGGAGATGGAGTGGGCTCCCTCGTATTGGCGGAATGAGCCCTTTGCCCAACCAACTCTTGGGCAAGCTCGAATGACCTATATCG
>JAEZKH010000280.1 GCA_023415515.1 Actinomycetes bacterium | reverse complement strand
CCCCAGGGCCACATCACGGAGTACGTGGTCATCAGCCAGCGGCCGGCCGAAGCCGACGACCGCGCCCTTCCTGGGCACTGGGAGGGAGACCTGATCATCGGCACCGGCCGATCGGCGATCGGCACGGTCGTGGAACGCGTCAGCCGTTGCACGCTGCTGGTGCACCTGCCCCGGCTGGACGGTTGGGGCGAGACACCGCCGGTCAAGAACGGCCCCGCGCTGGGCGGTTACGGCGCGATCGCGATGAACGCCGCGCTGACGGCGGCAATGACCCAGCTACCCGAGCAGCTGCGCAAAACCCTTACCTGGGACCGGGGCAAGGAAATGTCGGCCCACGCACAGTTCTCGCTCGAGACCGGCACGAAGGTGTTCTTCGCCGACCCGCACTCCCCTTGGCAGCGGCCCACGAACGAGAACACGAACGGGTTGCTGCGCCAGTACTTCCCGAAGGGCACCGATCTGTCGAGATGGACCGCCGAGGACCTCGAAGCCGTCGTCCTGGCCCTCAACAACCGGCCCCGCAAGATTCTCGGCTGGCGCACCCCGGCCGAGGTATTCGAGGAACAGCTACGCTCCATTCAACAGGCCGGTGTTGCAACGACAGGTAGAACTCGAGCAATACACGTCTTGGATCTTCACCAACCGTCTCCGTGAATCAGGGCTCGTCGCCTCGATGGGGACCATCGGCGACTGTTACGACAACGGCCTGATGGAGTCGTTCTGGGGCCGGATGCAGACCGAGCTACTCAACCGACAGCGCTGGCGAACCCCCATCGAACTGGCCAACGCGATCTTCGAGTACCTCGAGATCTTTCACAACCGGCAACGCCGTCACAGCGCGCTCGGAATGCTCAGCCCAGTCGAGTATGAAAGAGTCCACCCGACCGTGTCCGTGGCATGAAGCCAACCACGACGGCTCCGTCAAACCCGGGGAACATCACCAGGGCCTCGGCAAAGTCGTAGGCTTTTCACCCCGTCCCGATTGTGTTGAGGCCGAACAGTTTGAGCGGGCGGCCGTAGTGACGGGCGTTGTGGCGTAAGGACTTCGCGATGTTGTCTGCGCCGGCTTGGCGGAGGACGCTTGTGGCCAGGTTGCGCAGTCCGGCCATGACTCGTGGGGCGTTGCCGGTGCGGACCTGGCTGTGGTCCTCGCCCCAGGTCACGTCGCGTACGTGGTGCAGCTTGTTCTCGATCGTCCAGTGTCCTCGGGTGAGGGCGGTGAGTTGGGCTGGTCCGGCCAGGTCGCTGGGCAGGCTGGTGATCCCGTAGGCGATCTCCTTGCTGGTCCGTACGCCGTCCAGGCCGGCTCGGTCACGGCGCAGCCGGAAGATCTGGGCGGCGTGGGGGAAGCCGGTCTCGTCCGCGTCGGCGACCCGGATGGTGCGGGTCTCGATGCGGCCGTGCCCGCGGTTGGTCTGGACGGCGCTGTGCTGGGCGAAGTCGGTATCCGGTCCGGTCAACGCGTCCTGGACATGCTCGTGGAGGGTGGGCTGGTTGGCCTTGACGATGAACAGGTAGTGCGCCTGTTTCGTCGTGACCAGCCAGTCGGCGAACGCGGTCTGGGTGTGCATGGCATCGGCGGTGACCACGACCCCGGTCAGGTCCAGCCCGGCCAGCAGCGGCTGCACGGCGGTGATCTCGTTGGACTTCTCGTCGACCTGGACCTGGGCCAGCACGACCCCATCGTGGTGGGTGACCGCTGAGACCAAGTGCGGAGCGCGGCTTTGCGGGTCGGCATGGACACGCGCTCCCCGTACGGTCTTGCCGTCCAGCGCCACCGCCGCCAGGGTGTCATCCTCCGCGCTCTGGTGCCGGGGACGTCGGCTGGCCAGGAACGTGGCGAAGAGCCGGTCAACCTCGTCGGCGTCGACACCGCCCAACGCCCGCCGCACCGTGGCCTCATCGGGCGGTACCCGCCGACTCAGACGCCGGTTGACGCGGATCCCCA
Organism: Actinomycetes bacterium; assembly: GCA_023415515.1. Taxonomy (GTDB): domain Bacteria; phylum Actinomycetota; class Actinomycetes; order Mycobacteriales; family Mycobacteriaceae; genus Mycobacterium. Next base: position 1,249 of record JAEZKH010000280.1, on the reverse strand, counting down.
GCGCGTCCAGCACCTCCTGCGAGGCGTCGGCGATCCACTCGCCGATCGCGGTGAACGACCGCGCCCCAGCCAACACCGCCGACGCCGCCACCGCGACGAGCGGCGCGATCCCGTGGCGGATGCCCCGCGGTCTACGCGGGTCGGTCAGAGCCGACAGAAACGACAACAAGTCCGCACCACCAGACCCGTCCGCACCGACCTCGACGGCATCCTCAGCTCGGCGGATCAACGACGACATGGCAGACTGCGACACAAGGAACTCCCGTCGGACAGAGACTTCAGCAATCCCTACCTACGGGAGTTCCGCCCTCTGTCCACACAGGACACGCCGCCAAGGCCGGCTCGATCACCACCCCGGCTACGTCAGACAAATATGCTCACCTATGGCCTACGGGCTGCGCGACTTTGCCGGGGCCCTGCCGAAAGGCCCAAGTTTCCCGAGGATGAGCAGCACCAGTGAAGGCCGCCAGTCGCAAGTGCTTGATGCTGAGCGGCCGAAGACTACCAATGCCCATTTGACTGCGGGCACGCAGCAGAGCGTCGACGACGTCCTCGGGGCTCGCAGCGGGGTCGACGTCCAGCTTGATTCGACATGCCCATGCATGATCGACGTTATTTCGAATCCTGAAAGGAGAGATTGTTACTCGCACGGGTTCGATCAACGGCGTGGTCCCACAAAGCACAAAAATCGTAGCTTGGGCCGCATCCCACGCATACGCATCCGCGAGATTCTTCGACAAATTTTGCAAATCGCTCAGGATGCCGCGCGTGCCTACCGCGACCCGACGCATCCATCGGTCGCCGGGAAGAGCGTACGGCAGGTCATCCACACGCCACGACTGGTATCCATCGATAGTTTCCAATGGAGGGTCCAATACCGTGCGCGAACCCTCACGCCTGACAGACGATTCCGGCAGGGCCACCGTTAAATAGGAAGTGTCCTGCCCATCGCAATCGATCCGGCGTTGAATCCAGTCCTCAACCTCCGCGCGAGGGATCAGGCCTCCTGCTAGGTGCTGTTGACGGAAGCTCATAACATCTGGGTCCTTGGCTGCTATGTCAGCCACCAATTGCGAGAGCGCCCACTGACGCTCTCGCCCTGGCGTCGGACCGGACGGATCGGCAACCTGAATCGGCTCGCGCCTCTCCCTAATCGAGATATCCAGAACCCTGCGCGCCTTGCTAACCAAGTACGAAACGCCGTCGGGGCGGCTAGCCGCGTCCTCGACGAACCCCATCTCCTCGAGGT
>JAEZKH010000249.1 GCA_023415515.1 Actinomycetes bacterium | reverse complement strand
CCGCAGTTCGACGACCTGGAGACCATCCAGTACCGGGCCCGCAAGGTGACCGAGGACATCGGTCTTGCGCTGCAGGGCTCGCTGCTGGTTCGGCATGGGCACCCTGCGGTCGCCGAGGCGTTCCTCGCCAGCCGGTTGGACCGGCAGTGGGGCGGCGCGTACGGAACGCTGCCTGCCGGCCTGGACCTCGCGCCGATCCTCGAACGTGTGCTGGTCAAAGGATGACCTCTTCTGCCGAACCGGGCCCAGCTCGCGAGCAGGACGGAGCCACCAGATGACGCACGCGATCAGGCCGGTCGACTTCGCCAACCTGAAGACGATGACCTACGAGGTCACCGATCGGGTCGCCCGAATCACGTTCAACCGCCCGGAAAAAGGCAACGCGATCATCGCCGACACCCCGCTGGAGCTGTCCGCGCTCGTCGAGCGGGCGGACTTGGATCCCGGGGTCCATGTGATCCTGGTGTCCGGTCGGGGCGAGGGGTTCTGTGCCGGCTTCGACCTGTCCGCATACGCCGAGGGTTCGTCGTCGGCGGGCGGTGGCAGCCCCTACGCCGACACCGTGCTCTCCGGCAGGACTCAGGCCATCAACCATCTGCCCGATCAGCCCTGGGACCCGATGATCGACTACCAGATGATGAGCCGGTTCGTTCGCGGCTTCTCCAGCCTCATGCACTGCGACAAGCCGACGGTCGTGAAGATCCACGGCTACTGCGTGGCAGGCGGCACCGACATCGCGCTGCACGCCGATCAGGTGATCGCCGCGTCCGACGCCAAGATCGGCTATCCGCCGATGCGCGTGTGGGGCGTACCCGCTGCCGGGCTGTGGGCGCACCGACTCGGTGACCAACGAGCCAAACGCCTTCTGTTCACCGGTGATTGCATCAGCGGCGCGCAAGCGGCCGAATGGGGGCTTGCCGTCGAGGCGCCCGACCCCGGCGACCTTGACGATCGCACCGAACGGCTCGTGGCGCGGATCGCCGCGATGCCGGTCAACCAGCTGATCATGGCGAAGCTGGCGTTGAACACCGCACTGCTTCAACAGGGCGTCGCCACAAGTCGGATGGTGAGCACCGTGTTCGACGGTGTGGCGCGCCACACGCCCGAGGGGCACGCCTTCGTCGCCGAGGCGCGCGAGCGCGGCTTCCGAGACGCTGTCAAGAACCGCGACCAGCCGTTCGGCGACGCAGGGCGTAGGACGTCCGGAGTCTGACGGTGGCCACGCTCAGCCGGATGACGGCGCGCTCGGTGGTGTTGAGTGTGCTGCTCGGTGCACATCCGGCGTGGGCGACTGCGGCTGAACTCATCCGTCTCACAACGGATTTCGACATCAAGGAACCGACGCTACGGGTCGCGCTCACCCGGATGGTCAGCACGGGGGATCTGGTGCGATCGGAGGACGGCTACCGGCTGTCCGAGCGACTGATGGCACGACAGCGCCGTCAGGACGACGCCATCAACCCCCGGCTGAGGACATGGGACGGCGCCTGGACCACTCTGGTCGTCACGAGCGTCGGCATCGATGCGCGGACACGTGCGAATCTACGAATGACTCTGCAACAGAAAAGATTTGCCGAAATGCGCGAAGGGGTGTGGCTGCGCCCCGACAACGTCGAGAATGCCTTACCCGACGACGTGCGGCGCCATGTCAGGGTGATGCGCTGCTACGACGACCATCCCGTCGAACTGGCGCACCAGCTGTGGGATCTGCCCGGGTGGGCACGCACCGGCAGCGACCTCCTCGACGACATGGCCGCCGCAACGGACGTTCCCGCTCGCTTCGTCGTCGCCGCAGGCATCGTGCGCCATCTGCTGACCGACCCGGTGTTGCCCGACGAACTACTGCCCGATGACTGGCCGGGGTCAGCGCTGCGAGAAGCTTATGCCGAATTCGCCGCCGAGTTGGTGGCCCGACGCGAGGAAACTCAACTGATGGAGTCGAAATGAGTGTGCGAGTCGAACGCGGCGGTCCGGTCACCACAATCATCATGAACCGACCCGAGGCCCGCAACGCGGTCAACGGTCCCACCGCGGCCGAACTCTTCTCCGCGTTCGACGAATTCGACCGTGACGAGTCCGCATCCGTCGCCGTGCTGTGGGGCGACAACGGAACCTTCTGTGCCGGAGCCGATCTGAAGGCGTTCGGCACGCCCGATGTCAACCCCGCTCATCGCACCGGACCGGGGCCGATGGGGCCGACGCGAATGGTGCTGTCGAAGCCGGTGATCGCGGCGATCAGCGGTTACGCCGTCGCGGGCGGGCTGGAGCTCGCGCTGTGGTGCGACCTGCGGGTGGTGGAGGAGGACGCGATCATGGGTGTCTTCTGCCGACGCTGGGGAGTTCCGCTGATCGACGGCGGCACCGTGCGGCTGCCGCGTCTGATCGGGCACAGCCGCGCCATGGACCTGATCCTGACCGGCCGCGGAGTGGACGCCGCCGAAGCGTTGTCGATGGGGTTGGCCAACCGGGTCGTGCCGAAGGGTCGATCGCGGGAGAAGGCAGAACAATTGGCCGCCGAACTGGCCGCGCTGCCGCAGCAGTGCATGCGCGCCGACCGCATGTCCCAGCTGAACCAGTGGGGCCTGCCGGAAGCCGCGGCGATGGATTTCGAGTTCGGCAGCCTCTCGCGCGTCGCCGCGGAGTCGTTGGAGGGCGCGCAGCGCTTCGCCAAGGGTGCGGGCCGCCACGGCGCCAAAGCCTAGTTGTCGACGAGCTGCGACGAGTTGACGTACTCGACGATGGCATCGGCGGCGACCTCGGCGCCGTCACACTGCCGGATGTCCGAGCCGAGACGCTCGGCGGCCTTTCGATAGGCGATGTCGGCCAGCACCGTTTCGATGGCTGCTCTGATCCGGTTGGGCCGAGCGTGTTTCGGCAGCAGGATGGCTGCGCCCGCCTTCTGCAGGGCCGCCCCGACACCCTTCTGATCAATCATCGGATTCGCAGGCATGACGATCTGCGGTACCCCGAACGACAGCGCCCGCATCGCGGTGCTGTGGCCGCCGTGGCCCACCAGCAGCGACGACGTCGCGAGGATCTCATCGTGGTCGAGCCACTCGTGCATCGAGGTGTTGTGGGGTACGCGCAGTCCGGCGGCATCGATAGCCGGTCCCACCGTCACGGTCGCCTCGACGGGTAAGGGGGCTACCGCGTCGAGGATGTTCTGCAGCATGCGGCGCTGTCCGGCGAAGGCGCATGTGCTGAGGCTGACCAGGATTCGGGGTGTTGATGTCGTGACGGCGGCGGTCGGCACACCCTGCCAGACGACTCCGGTGTGGCGGACCGGCGGACTGCCGCGCATCGTGTCCAGGTCGGCGCGGGCCGCGACGATCTGCAGCAGCTGTCGACGTTCCGCCGCGTGTGGGTCGATACCGCGAAGCCGAAGCAGCCAACCCACCGGGCCGGCCGCGAGGTCCTGCACCGCTCGATAGAAGCAGTGCACGAATACGACGGTGGGGATTCCGGCATCCGCGATCTCGGGAATCGCGGCGGCGAGGATCGTGTCGACGACGACGGCATCGACGTCGTGGCGCTGCGCGGTAGCGACGGCGGCTCGACCGAGCTGTCTATCCGAGGCGACCCTGGTGAAGAGTGCCATGATCGCGGCAAGCGAGCGCTCGGCGGTGGGGTCGAGTTGTGCGCCGCTGCTGAAGGATTCGAACGGTAGACCGGCCGCCTCGACGCGTTCGCGAACACCGCTGTGGCCGAGAACCTGGATCCCGACGCCGCGCGCCTGCAGAGTCCGCGCCACCCCCAGTTGCGGTGCGACATTGCCGCCGCCGTCGACCATCACGAACATGAGTTTCATGGTGTCGCCCCCTGTGCCAACAGCGCGGTGGTCATGAGTGTGATGCGGTCATGCACCTCGTCGACAGACAAGCCGCGATCCAAGCGGAGAAGCTTCCAGGCGTAGACGTCGGTGGCGACCACAAGCACGTCGATCAGTCGACGGCGCGCATCGCCGGTCGCGGGAAGTTGGGCCGCGAACACCTCCTCGACCCATTCGCGGTGGATGAGCTTTCCGGCGGTCGTCAGCTGCAGCGCCCGCGGCTCGGTTTCCTCGGCGAGCATGGCGAGCACCATGAGCCCGCGGCGCTCGTAGTGGTCGAGCAGGACACGTATCGCCGCGGCGGGGTCGTTCAACGCCGTTTCGCGTTCGGCCATGACCTCGTCGTAGACCTGTTTGCATGCGACATCGGTGAGCGCATCGCGGCTGCCGAAGTGCCGCAGGACCGTCTTGACGGTCACACCCGCGCGATCGGCGATGGCCGGAAGCGTGACGGCAAAGGAACGTTCCGCCATGAAGCAGTCGATCGTGGCCCTGACGATGCTCTCCCGTGTTGCGGTTTTCGCCCGCTCACGGCCGCTCATGTCGTATTGGCGCGTTTTCATGTCCACGGCAACGTACACCAATGCAGCAATCAATGTCCATATCTAAGGACATGAAATCGAAGGGGCGCGTCAACCTTTGCTGATCGTGTTTCCCGACCCCGTGTCGTTGACCTTGGGATCGCCCTGCTTGTAAGTCACGGTGTTGTTGAAGCCGACCACGCTCAGGCCCTTGTCGACTCGATCCATCGTGACGGTGTTGTCGGCTCCGCCGATGTTGGCGTTGGCGCAGGTGCCCTTGACCGTCAGCTTGTTGTTGTTACCGCCGATGTTCAGCGATTTCCCGTCCGCGCAGTCGAGCTCTGTCGTCGTGCCGACGGCGCTGAAATTGATCGTGTTGCCGATCTCTACGCGGCCGCCTTCGGATCCGAAAGTCGCTGTCGGAGAGTTGGTGTCGCTGCTCTCGGCGCCACAGCCGGCGAGGCCGACTGTCAGGGCTACCGCAGCGACACCGATCAAGAAGCGTGCGCGCACGGTTCCTCGCTTCCGTTGAAGGCGAACAGAACGCGGCCGATCACGCCGGAACGCGGTCGATCCTGTTCATCATGCCCAGTTCGCGGCCACGGTCCCACACGACGGGTTCGCCGCTCTTGTAGAACACCGTCTGGTCGTAGCCGTAGACGGTGATGTCGTTGACGACGTTGTCGGCGATGACCATGTTGCCCGCACCCTGCACCGTGACCGCGAAGCAGCTGCCCAGCGCGTTGATCGTGTTGCCGGAGCCGTTGACGAACAGCGTCGAATCATTGCAGTCGATGGTCTGAGTGCTGCCGACCGAGGTGATGTGAGTATCGCCGTTCTTGGCCAGCGCGTTCGGTGCGCCCGCCGCAAGCAGGACCGGCAGCGCGATCAGGCACGCGGCGATCGACCGGCGCAATGTTGTGCAACCCCCAGCGGTCATGGCTGGAAGCGTACGTGGTGTGCGTCGGCGATGGCAGTAGTTGGGTCAGACGGGCGTGCGCCGAACAAGTCGCGGCGCGACACGGCGCTGGGTAGCGTGGTCGTCGATGCGTTGGCGTGTCAGAGCGGTTGCTATCGCGGCGGTCACAGCGGTGGTGACCGGCGCCGGATGTGCGCAGACCATCACCGGAACCGCACAGCGGGTCAACCCGGTCGTGCCCGACCCCGAGCGCAGCTACGGCTACGTCGACAACCGCTGCGGGCTTCTCGAGGACAGCTCGATCCAGGAGATGCTGAGCGCCGACAACGTCGTGCGTCCCTATAGCGGAGCGGTGTGCCAGTACGTGTTGGAACGCGGTTCGACGACGATCGACGTCGTCTACTCCTGGTTCGAGACCGGCAGTCTGGGCCGGGAGCGGACGCTGGCCGAGGAGCGCGGCGCGACGATCACCGACAAGGTCATCGAACGACACGACGCGTTCGTGGCCCGCCGCGACACGAACGGCGCCGGCTGCGCGGCCACCACGGCGGCCGGATCCGGGGTGCTCAGTTGGTGGGTACAGATGCGCGGCAGGACCGACACCGACCCGTGCAAGGACGCCGAGAAGCTCCTCGCCGCCACTCTTTCGTCGGATCTGTAGCGATGGCCGCCCTCCGACCGCTCACGCTGTGCGCCGCGCTGGCGGCCGTCGCCGCGGTGTCGGTGGCCTGCGGTGCGTCCGACCGCTCTGCGGCGACAGACGCATCCGCCACCCCCAAGGCGCGCGGATTCCAGAGCGGGGACTGCAACAACGTCACCGACGCCGAGGTCACCAAGGCCGTCGGATCGGCGACGTTCACCAAGGTCGTCGACAGCGACGCAGGCTGCTTCTGGCAGGAGAACACGATGCTGGGCTCGTTCGGGGCGGGCATGGGCATTTCGACGTGGTGGTATCGCGGCAGTGACATGGACACCGAGCGAACCCTCGAACAGCAGGCGGGCCGCACATTGACCGAACTGTCTGTGGACGGCAACAAGGGTTTCAAGGCCTACGACGCCAACGCATGCAGCATCTACGTGTCCAAGGGCGGCGATGTCATCACCTGGTCGATCCAGACCATGAACCCCGCAACACTGCCCGATTTGTGCGGCATCACCGAAGGGCTGGCAGCGCTCAGTCAGGAACGTGTCAACTGAGCCTGCGAGACTAGAGGTGTTAGTTTTCGCATATGACAGGCCGTCCCGCAGCCCCGTCGTCTGGTCGACGACCGGCGAAACTGAGCCGGGACGCCATCGTCAACGCGGCGCTGACGTTCCTCGACCGCGACGGTTGGGACGCGCTGACGATCAATGCGCTGGCCACCCAGCTCGGCACCAAGGGCCCGTCGCTGTACAACCACGTCGACAGCCTGGAAGACCTGCGCCGCACGGTGCGGATGCGGGTGGTCGGCGACATCATCGACATGCTGAACACCGTCGGACAGGGCCGCACCCGCGACGACGCGGTGATGGCGATGGCCAGTTCCTACCGCAGCTACGCCCACCACCACCCGGGGCGGTACTCGGCCTTCACCCGGATGCCGCTCGGCGGCGACGACCCCGAGTTCACCGAGGCCACCAGAGCTGCCGCCGGACCCGTGATCGCGGTGCTGGCGTCCTACGGGCTGGACGGTGACGACGCGTTTCACGCCGCGCTCGAGTTCTGGTCGGCGCTGCACGGATTCGTCCTGCTCGAGATGACCGGGGTGATGAACGGGATCGTGGACACCGATACTGTGTTCAGCGACATGGTCATGCGGCTCGCGGCGGGCATGCGGAGGCGCTGAGTTCGCGTAGCGGCTGACCTGCGGTAAGGCAGCTCGTCGCGGGTTTGGATCGTCGTGGTCTGCCCTGGTATCGTGGATCGCCGTGCCTGGCAGTAGGCGGTTGCCGCACGCCGGGCCAATTCGCGTGTCGTGAAGCATCGAATCGGATCGGACGAAAAATCCCGGTGCGGGCGCGTGCGACACTCCCGGTCGCGGGGTAAGCGAGCGGGACATAACTGCAGTACAGAGACTTGAGACAGCACGGACTTAGAAGTACCAAGTAGAGAGAAAGCCGGTAGATGCCAACCATCCAGCAGCTGGTCCGCAAGGGGCGCCGCGACAAGATCGCCAAGGTGAAGACCGCGGCCCTCAAGGGCAGCCCGCAACGGCGCGGCGTGTGCACCCGCGTGTACACCACCACACCGAAGAAGCCGAACTCGGCACTTCGCAAGGTGGCCCGCGTCAAGCTGACGAGCCAGGTTGAGGTCACCGCGTACATCCCGGGTGAGGGCCACAACCTCCAGGAGCACTCGATGGTGCTCGTACGCGGCGGCCGTGTGAAGGACCTGCCCGGCGTTCGCTACAAGATCATCCGCGGGTCGCTCGACACCCAGGGCGTGAAGAACCGCAAGCAGGCGCGCAGCCGCTACGGCGCGAAGAAGGAGAAGAGCTGATGCCGCGCAAGGGCCCCGCACCCAAGCGTCCGCTGGTCAACGACCCGGTGTACGGATCGCAGTTGGTCACGCAGTTGGTCAACAAAGTTCTCCTGCAGGGGAAGAAATCGCTGGCTGAACGCATTGTTTATGGTGCGCTCGAACAGGCTCGGGACAAGACCGGCACCGATCCGGTCGTCACCCTCAAGCGCGCTCTCGACAATGTGAAGCCCGCCCTGGAAGTTCGCAGCCGGCGCGTCGGTGGTGCGACATACCAGGTCCCCGTCGAGGTTCGTGCTGATCGGTCCACCACGCTGGCGCTTCGCTGGCTGGTGAGCTTCTCGCGGCAGCGCCGGGAGAAGACGATGGTCGAGCGGCTGGCCAACGAGATTCTCGACGCCAGCAACGGCCTTGGTGCCAGCGTCAAGCGGCGCGAGGACACCCACAAGATGGCCGAGGCAAACCGCGCCTTCGCGCACTACCGCTGGTGAGAGCCGCCCTAGCGGTGCTGCTAGGGCGCTGACGGCAAGACGGCTGACAAACAGCAACTACGCAATCGAAAGAGATGACTTTCTGTGGCACAGAAGGACGTGCTTACCGACCTGAACAAGGTCCGCAACATCGGCATCATGGCGCACATCGATGCCGGCAAGACCACGACCACCGAGCGCATCCTCTACTACACCGGTATCAGCTACAAGATCGGTGAGGTGCACGACGGTGCCGCGACCATGGACTGGATGGAGCAGGAGCAGGAGCGGGGTATCACCATCACCTCGGCTGCCACCACCACGTTCTGGAAAGACCACCAGATCAACCTGATCGACACCCCGGCCACGTCGACTTCACCGTCGAGGTGGAGCGC
>JAEZKH010000241.1 GCA_023415515.1 Actinomycetes bacterium | reverse complement strand
GTCCCCCCCCCGGTCTCCTCCGGCCACGACGCCGCCGACCCCCCGGCCGACGGCGACCGCGAGGTCGTCGCTGCGGGCCCGGCTCAGCTCCGGCAGGTAATCCGATACCGCGCCGGAGCCGAGCCAGGGTTTCACCTGTTCGACCAGGTCCGTCAGCGCATCCGCTGCTATCACCGTCACCGCTGGGTCCTAGTAGTAGGGCAGGTGTTGGGTCCTCTCGGCCTCGCTGACGGGCAGATGGTTCTGCTCCCACTCGGTGTGCTTGGTGGCGACGTACTCCTTGATGAACTCGTCACCGAAGACCTCGTGGCTCAATTCGTCGTCTTCGAAGGCTTCGATGGCCTCCAGCAGGGTGCGAGGCAGCCGCTCGATCTCGTCGTGCTCCGATGCGAGTTCGACCATCTCCGGCCCGGGGTCGATCTCGTTGTCGATGCCGTCCAGCCCGGCTGCGAGGAGGAATGCGCCTGCGAGGTACACGTTCGCCGATGCGTCGGGATTGCGAACCTCGATCGCGGGGCGGTTCTCCGGGATGCGAACCATGCAGGACCGGTTGTTCGGTCCGTAGGCGATTTTGATCGGCGCCCACGACACCGACCCGTCGACCAGCCTCGGTGTCAGCCGCTTGTAGGAGTTGACGAGAGGGTTGGTGATCGCAGTCAGCGCGCGCGCATGCTTGAGCAGCCCGCCGATGAAGTACTTCGATTCCTTCGACCACTCGTCTTCGCCGCCCACACTGGATCCACCGATCCGCAGGACACTCTCCTCGTTCCCGTCGATATCTCCGTCGATCGTGCAGAGTCCGAGGTTGAAATGCGCACCCGAGCCCCACAAGTCAGCAAAAGGTTTTGGCATGAAAGTCACTGCCAGCCCGTGCTTTTTGGCCATCTGGTGCATCATCAGCCGGAACAACGTGAGCCGGTCTGCCATCTGGAGGAGATCGCGGTAGTAGAAGTCGATCTCGAACTGGTTCACGCCGCCCTCGGCGCCCATCGCGAAGGCTTCGAGGCCGATCTCCTTCATCGTCGCGATGACGTCGTCGAGAAACACCGACACGTCGTACGTCGTCTCGACGTCGTAGGCGGGGCTCGGTTCGACCGCACCGGATGCGGTCAGGTCACCGAATCCGGTCGACGTCAGGTTCTCGGGCCGGTAGAGGTAGAACTCGGGCTCGATCCCCAGCGTGCACCGGTAGCCCTTGTCGGCGGCGCGCTGGATCTGCCGCTTCAGAATCGATCGGGGGCACAGTGCGAACGGTTCGCCCTTGTCGGACCACATGTCGGAGGCCATCCACGCGAACCGCTTGTCCCAGGGCAGCACCGTCAGCGTGTCGGGGTCAGGGATTGCGGTGACCTCTTCTTCGACCGGGTCCATCTGCCCGATGCCGTTGATGCCGCGCGGCGTGTAGCGGGCGAACCCCGCCAGCAGCTCCGAGTAGCGTTCGATGGGATGACTCTTTCCCCGTGACCGGCCGAGGATGTCGATCCACGCGGCTGTCACATACCGAACGCCTGCGTCGGCCAGCTCACGGGTCTTCTTGGCGTGCGCGGGGTCGACCGCGCGGAGGGTATCCATTCTCGTTACGTCTCTTTCTCTTTCGGTTTCGACATGTACTCAGTGGTTCGGCGGCGGGGGTCAGCCAAATCGGAACCGGACTTTCGACAGGTCCATCGGCTGGATCGGCATGAAGTCTCCGTACCGTTCCGGCGGGGCACTGGCGATGCGTGCACCGTTCGGCCCGAACACGTATGCCGGTTCCGGATTGAATTTGAGGAATGCGATGTAGACAATCGCGGCCACGAGTGTCGAGACGACGAAGCCCATGTCGGCGCCGTTGAGCAGTTCCGCGCCGGGGCCGACGTACCACCCCGTGTTGACGAAGAGCATTCCGATGACGACGGCTGTCAGCCAAGCGGTCACAGCTCGGTGGTTGAGGCCGACAGAAGACCAGTATCGACCGCCCATCTGGCCTCGGTTGTACACCTGGAGCGAATCGGAGTCGTAGTAGCCGCGGTTGTTGAAGTATCCGATGAGGTTGATGATGCTCCACGGTGCTCCGAGCACGATGAGGATAGCGAGGTAGGAGGTCACGATTGCCGAAAGCTGTTGGTAGAACGCGCCAACGAATACCAGCACCGTCGACACGACCGACAGGTACACCGTCGCCCTCACCCGGCTGAGGCGGGGCACGACCGACGAGAAGTCGAGTCCCATGTTGTAGATGTTGATGACCGCCTGGGCCGTGCCCGGAATGAACGCCAGATAAAGCGCGAAGATCAGATACCAGCCCGGCACGTTGTTGACGAATTCTGTGGCATACGAGTTGAGCGGGTCCTTGAAGGTCACCGCCGTGTACGCACCGAACATGAAAGCGCCGCCCATGCCGAAGAATCCGCCGAACCAGGCGGCCGCCACCGAGTGCGACGGTGGGTACTTCTTGGTCGAGATGTGACGCGTCCAGTCGCCGGCGTAGGGCCCGTATGAGTTGACCGTGCCTGCGCACGCGAGCATGCCGAGGATCCATGTCGGCCAGAAGCTTCCCAACAGGTACTCCCCACCGGCATACCCCGGATTGAAGTCCGGAGCGGCGACGAAGACATAGAGGAGCATCATGCCGCCGGCGGTGGGCACCATCCACTTGGTGAACGAGACCATGTTGGCGTGACCCATCACCGCGATGACGGTCATGACGACCGCGACGAGGGTGTAGGCGACGACCAGCAGTACGACGGTCACCGTTTCGCTTTCGATGGCGAAGATCCGTACGACGCTGCGCGCCAGAACCTCTCCGGCCGCCCATATGCACAGCGCGGCGAAAACGATGTCGGCGGTGATACCGAGGGCCGAGCCGATCATCCGGCCGAGCGCACCGAAGTGGGCGCCGCTGGCGACTGGGTTGTTGCTGCCGCTTCGCAGACCCAACAATGTCATCGGGGCCATCAGGGTCGCGCCGATCGCCGAGCCCACAACGATCGCACTGGCCGACGCCCACCACCCCAGACCGAGCGATACCGGAATCCAGCCGATGACGATGAGCCCGAAGGTCATGCTTCCGCCGAAGAGGATCCACAGCAGGTTTCGGGGCCGGGAGTGCCTGTCTTCGTCGGGGATGTACTCGATGCCGTAGCTCTCGACCTTGCCGACGGCGTCGACTTTCACCGGCGGCTGATCGACTTCGTTGTGCTGTGCCAGGTTTTCCATACTCGTAAGTCCTTCGCTGAAACCTATGTATGCGAAATGGGATCGACTCTCGCGGGTCAGCCCGTCGACCCCGCGTCACCGTCTGCTGCGAGCATTGCTCCAGCCGACGGATCGCAGGAAGCGCAGTCCGGTGCGGGCACTCGGGGGTTACGTGGGGTGCAGCGCATCCCATGCCTTTGTAAAGGGCACGAGGGGTGCTTTGGCGACGCCACCTCCGATCTGTCGTCCTGATCGGCCTGCGATGCCGATGTCGAGAAAAGGCGTGACGTCGGCTCCGGCGGCGATCTTTTCGACGTCAAGGCCCAGTGGTGTGCCCCGATAGTTGAGGACCGGGATGAGAAAATCGGGACTTTCGGCGACGGTGATCTCGTACATCGCGGTGGTACGCGCGATCATCGTCGAGGCGTCGCGGCCGCTGGAGCGATTGAGGGGCAGGCCGGCCGCCTGCGCGAGGCCGCCGAGGCCGACCACCTCGGTGATGGTGCTCTCGCCGCCCATGAACTCGATGTCCCCGGTGCCGTACCCCGATTCCAGGAGGTAGTCGTCGAAGGTCGGCAGGGGACCGGTGAACCATGTGTCGCCGGTGCCGGAGGTCTGGATCCCGAACTCGGCGCAGGAGAACGCCATGGCGGTGACCACACTGGAGCCGTCGAAACCGCGCATCGCGTTGGCCATCACCTTGCTGGCGGCCATGGACAGGCGAAGGAAGAAATAGTCGTCGCACAGTGAATCGAGCACCGCCTCGAGTTCGGCGCCGAGCTGTTTTGCGCCGACGAGCAACCGCCGGAGCAGCAACAGCGTGGCCGCGGCGTTGCGGCTGTGCAGTTCGTCGCCCATCGTCAGTGCGCGCGACATGATCGGCTTGAGCCGCAGCGCTTCGGTTTGTGAATTGATCAGGGTATTCAGCGCCGGTGCGACCCGTAGACGCAAGTCCTCGAGGTTGCTCCTGGTCGCCTCGGTGTAGGTGCCGTAGTTGAGGCGGTCGGCGCTGTCGCCTTCGTAGAGGGTGCAGAAGGCACGTTCGCCGGTGCGGTCGTCGGCAACGACGACCACCGGCATCGACGCGGTGGTGACACCGGCAAGCGAACCGACGCAGCCGAACTCCTGGCAGCCCCGAACCTCGATCTCGCCGCGTTCGAAGGCGGCGACGACCTCGGCCTCGTCGGACGCGAGCCCTTCGTAGAGCGCACCACCGATGATCGCTGCCCGCTGGCCGCCGGTGTACGAGCCGAACGGCATCGCCGGCCCCGAGGTGAGCACCGTCGACTTCGGCAGCCCCATGGCACGCTCGGCGCTTTCGACCGCGACCAGCACGGGATCGGAGGCGACGAGCGCCTCTACCGCGGCCCGGTTGGCTTTTTCCCGGTGGTCTCGCATCTTTCCGCCTTCGTGCTAAAACGTTTTGGCAACCGCAAGACTGCTCCGCCGATGCCATCGTGCGGGGGTGGCGCTGGCTTGTAGATAGCGCGGTGACCTCGGCCAAATGGTTTTGGCTGAAGCCCGAGGTGACAGTAGTCACATATTGTCTGGCGTGTCAAGCACGTCACACCGAACTCGACGCCGGCTCCGCGGCGGCCGAGGACGCGCGTGCCACGAACTGCGTGGGTATGAGGCGGGTGTCTTCGCCTTTCGCGTCGCTTTCCAGACGGTCCATCAGCAGCTGCGCGGCCGTTCCGCCGGTGCGGAACGGGAAGAGATCCGTGGCGGATATCTGCGGCGAGGTCAGCGTCAGCGATCGGGCGTCCACCGCCGACGCGATGGCCAACTCGTCGGGCACGCCAAGACCGGCGCGCGACGCGGCGTCGAGCACGGCGAGCGCGAGATCGTCGGAACTGGTGTAGACGGCGTCGACGCGTTGCGAGCGAAGTTTCTCGACGACGCGGTCGACCGCGCGGGGCTCCAGCGAACCGAGGGTGAGGGTGATGTCCCGGCCGCCGTTGTGCCGGACCCAGTCGCGATAGCCGGACATCACGTCGTCGACGTACGACCGGCGGGTGTCATCGGCGACCATGGCGGGGCGGCGTCGCCCGGTCTGCTCGAAGTGGTCGAGGACCAAGCGCGCCGCCGCCGCGTGGTCGTTGTCGACCGTGAGTACATCGTGGGTCTCGCACAACGCGTGGCCCACCGTGACGACGGGCACTCCCGTGCCGAAAATCGGCTCGTCACCCTGCGGATCGACGATGATCGCTCCGTCGATGGCGAAGCCGCCGAAGATGCTGGCCCTGCCGCCCGACGGGGTGACGACCAACGCGTAGCCGGCGCTGTCGGCCGCCGCCGCGGCACCGTTGATCACGTCGAGGAAGTACGCCGAATCGGGGAGCGCCGGTCCCCGTGAATTCTCGAGGGCGGGCAATTGGATCGCGATGATCCTGCTTCGCCGGGTGACGAGCTGTTGTGCGTGAACGTTTGCCTGATAACCCAATTGGGCCGCGGCCTGCAGAACCCGGACGCGGGTTTCCTCGGCGATGCGTCCCCGGTTGTTCAACGCGTGGGAGACGGTGGTCGGCGATACCCCTGCGGCGGCCGCCACGTCTCGGATACTTGCCACCGTCACCTCCCCGGTCAGCGCAGGTCTCAACGATAGCGACTGCAGGGGCCTCCGCGGCGCAACGCGGGCGGGCCCTACCCCCGGAAGGCGGCGAGGCCCGCGAGCGCGGGGGCGGCCGCGCGTGCGCCGTACACCGCGTAGGTCTCCTCGGTCAACAGCGCGTGCACGCGCTCGTCACCGAAGCCGCGGTCGATGCGGTCGCGCACGAACGCCAATTCGACGACCTGATAGGCGAAGACCTTGACGGATTCTGCGGCCGCCTTTCCGCCTGCCCGGCGCGTCTGGGCGATCGCCGCCTTACGAGCCCTGATCGAGCCGAGCCATGTCGCTTCGTTGGGCGTCACGAGATTGGCCGCCACCATCCCGGGCAGCTTCTCCGCGGTGATGCGTTGTTCCCTGCGCCTGCTGGCGATCCCGAGCAGGATCATCAACCCGAAGATCGGCACCATCCAGAGGAAGTACACCCCGAAGTACGCCTCGACGCCCAGTAGCGATGACCCGTTCCACAGGCCGTGCATGATCACCGCGCCGAGGTAGCCGAGCAGGATGCAGGCCGCCTTGGCGAGCACGTTGCGGCGGTGCAACGCGAACCACACCCCGATGCCGAAGAACGTGGTGAACAAGGAGTGCGCGAACGGCGCCATGATGAGGCGCATCGCCGCGGTCACGAGGGAATCGCCGACGGTTTCGCCACCGCCGATGTAGAGGATGTCCTCCAACCACGCGAAGCCGGCACCCACCAGGCCGGCATAGACCAGGCAGTCGGTCAGCGAGTTCAGCTCGTTGCGCCGGCTGCCCGTCATCATCAGCAGCAGAAGCAGCCCTTTGGCCGCCTCTTCGGTCAGCGGGGCGCCGAGCACGATCGTCACCGGGCTCGCGCCATCGGCCGCGCCGGGATTGATCGCCGCCTCGGTGACGAGCTGCAGAATCGATGCGATGATCACGGCGACGGTTGCTCCCCACAGGAACGCAAGCACCAGCAGCCGCGGCGGTTCGGGTTCCCACCGGTCCAGCCACAGGTAGGCCAGCACGACGACGGTCATCGCGACGCTGGAGAGGATGAAGCCGATGGACGTGCCGACGGGATTGAACGCGGTGAGGGCGATGACGATCAGCCCCGCGATGGTGCCGAGCAGGATCAGCACGGCCAGCGGAGCCCCGACCTTGCGGACTTTTTTCTGTATCGGCGGATACGGCGGTAGAAACTGAAGTGGCTGCTGCGGCGGACCGGCATAAGTCACCAGAGCAGGGTAGCGGCGAGCAGCGGCGAATTCCCGGAACCGCCGCGGGCGACCCGCACCGTCATGCGCCGGTGATCATGATGGGCCTGTTCAGAGGACCGGGTTTGTCCAGCGTGTGCACAGTCGAGTAACCTCGACAAGTACCCGTCTGTGGTTTTGCGATCTCTGCTGCGGGCACACCGAATAATCCGAAAGTCCCAAGTCCCTACGACCAAACCTGTCCGGAGCAACCCACCACATGCCAAGCCCCTCCGTCACCTCGCCGCAAGTAGCCGTCAACGACATCGGCTCGAGCGAGGACTTTCTCGCCGCCATCGACAAGACCATCAAATACTTCAACGATGGCGACATCGTCGAGGGAACCATCGTCAAGGTCGACCGTGACGAGGTCCTTCTCGACATCGGTTACAAGACCGAAGGCGTCATCCCCTCCCGAGAGCTCTCCATCAAGCACGACGTCGACCGCAATGAGGTTGTGTCCGTCGGCGATGAGGTCGAAGCCCTTGTCCTCACCAAGGAGGACAAGGAAGGCCGCCTGATCCTGTCCAAGAAGCGTGCCCAGTACGAGCGCGCCTGGGGCACCATCGAGGAGCTCAAGGAGAAGGACGAGGCCGTCAAGGGCACCGTCATCGAGGTCGTCAAGGGCGGCCTGATCCTCGACATCGGCCTGCGCGGCTTCCTTCCCGCCTCGCTGGTCGAGATGCGCCGTGTCCGTGATCTGCAGCCGTACATCGGCAAGGAGATCGAGGCCAAGATCATCGAGCTGGACAAGAACCGCAACAACGTGGTGCTGAGCAGGCGCGCCTGGCTCGAGCAGACGCAGTCCGAGGTGCGCAGCGAGTTCCTCAACCAGCTGCAGAAGGGCGCCATCCGCAAGGGTGTCGTGTCCTCCATCGTCAACTTCGGCGCGTTCGTCGATCTCGGCGGAGTCGACGGCCTTGTGCACGTTTCGGAGCTGTCCTGGAAGCACATCGACCATCCCTCCGAGGTCGTGCAGGTCGGCGACGAGGTCACCGTCGAGGTGCTCGACGTCGACATGGATCGCGAGCGGGTTTCCTTGTCGCTCAAGGCGACTCAGGAAGACCCCTGGCGCCACTTCGCCCGCACGCACGCCATCGGCCAGATCGTCCCCGGCAAGGTCACCAAGCTGGTGCCGTTCGGCGCGTTCGTCCGCGTCGAGGAGGGCATCGAAGGCCTCGTGCACATCTCCGAGCTGGCTGAGCGCCACGTCGAGGTGCCCGACCAGGTGGTCGCCGTCGGCGACGACGCCATGGTCAAGGTCATCGACATCGATCTCGAGCGTCGGCGCATCTCCCTGTCGCTGAAGCATGCCAACGAGGACTACACCGAGGAGTTCGACCCCAGCAAGTACGGCATGGCCGACAGCTACGACGAGCAGGGCAACTACATCTTCCCCGAGGGCTTCGACGCCGAGAGCAACGAATGGCTCGAGGGCTTCGAGAAGCAGCGCGACGAGTGGGAGGCCCGCTACGCCGAGGCCGAGCGCAGGCACAAGATGCACACCGCGCAGATGGAGAAGTTCGCCGCGGCTGAAGCGGAAGCAGCCGCGGCGGCCCCCTCCGGCGCCAACGGTGTGTCGCGCTCCGAGGAGCAGTCGGCGGGCGGATCGCTGGCAAGCGACGCCCAGTTGGCAGCGCTTCGGGAGAAGCTGGCCGGCAGCGCCTGACCGGCGCACCGGATGATTCGTATCGGCCTCACCGGCGGGATCGGTGCCGGTAAGTCGACGGTGTCCGCCGCATTCAGCGAGTGCGGCGGCATCATCGTCGACGGCGATGTCATCGCTCGAGAGGTCGTCGAGCCCGGCACCGAGGGTCTTGCCTCGCTCGTCGACGCCTTCGGCGACGACATTCTGCTGCCGGACGGGGCGTTGGACAGACCCGCGCTGGCGGCCAAGGCGTTCGTCGACGACGAGAAGCGTCAGCTTCTCAACGGCATCGTGCATCCTCTCGTCGCACGAAGGCGCGAGGAGATCATCGCCGCCGTCTCCGACGAGGCTGTCGTGGTGGAGGACATCCCGCTTCTCGTCGAGACCGGGCTCGCGCCCATGTTTCCGCTCGTCGTCGTCGTGCACGCCGACGAGGAGACCCGGGTCGAGCGCCTGATCAAGCGGGGGATGGACGAGAAGGATGCCCGCACGCGGATAGCCGCGCAGGCGTCAGAGCAGCAGCGGCGCGCGATCGCCGATGTGCTGCTGGACAATTCGGGCTCGCAGGGTGAACTGGTGGAACGCGCTCGTGATCTCTGGCATCAGCGGGTAGAGCCGCTCGCGCACAACATCCGGACCCGCCAGACGGTGCGCGCTCCCGCCCGGCTGGTGCCCTACGACCCGGCGTGGGCGGACGACGCGCGCCGCATCATCAATCGCGTCAAGATGGCGTGCGGAGCCAAGGCGCTGCGGGTCGACCACATCGGTTCGACAGCGATCGAGGGCATGGACGCCAAGGACGTCATCGACATTCAGGTTACGGTCGAATCTCTCGGCGTCGCTGATGAATTGGTCGGTGTGCTCACTGACGTCGGCTACCCGCGCGTCGAACACATCAGCAGCGATGTGCCCCACGAGGGCGATCCGGCGCAGTGGCGCAAGCGAATTCACGGCGCGGCCGACCCCGGGCG
Organism: Actinomycetes bacterium; assembly: GCA_023415515.1. Classification (GTDB taxonomy): domain Bacteria; phylum Actinomycetota; class Actinomycetes; order Mycobacteriales; family Mycobacteriaceae; genus Mycobacterium. The sequence continues at coordinate 4,807 of JAEZKH010000241.1, read as the reverse complement.
GCCGGCCAACATCCACATCCGGGTGGACGGGTGGCCGAACCAGCGGTTCGCGCTCCTGTTCGTGGACTGGCTGAAGGCCAACCCGGGCGTACGTGAGGACTATCTGGCGGCCAAACACAGGGCGCTCGGCGCCACCGACTACGCCGAGGCGAAGGAACCGTGGTTCCTGGACGCGTACTGGCGGGCCAAGGCGTGGGCCGACGCCACCGGCTGGACGGCGTAGCCGCGAACGGCACCAGCTACGCGGCGGGCGCAGCCGCGTCTTGGGCGGGTGGCGCCACCGCGGGCACCGGTGAGTCCAGCGGAGCGCCGCATTGGAGGGTGCCGTAGAGGGGGTCGTCCTTCACGCGGAAGAACCGCGGGGCGATGAACTGATCGGCCTGCGCGACGATCTGGTCGTCGACCAGGATCTCGCAGTGCAGATTCGATCCGTACGGCCAGTCGATCGACACCGTCATGCCGGCCAGTTTCGGGTCGGCCAGCACGGTGTTGACTTCGAACGTGCTGCCAGGAAGCAGCGTGGGCTGCTCGCTGTTGACGTTGGCGTCATCCTGCTTGTAGGCGACGACGGCGCCGCGCGACGTGCCGTCGGCGCGGGCGCGGTAGATGACGTTGTGCAGCACTCCCGTGTCGCTCTCGGCGACCGGGCCCGGCTGCGGCGGACCTTCGGGGTCGGCCAGCGCAGAGGCCGGAATTAACTGGGAGCCGACGATGAGGGTCGCCAGTGCGGCGGTGGTCATCCATCCGCGCTCGGTGAAACTCATGGCAGCGACCCTACGCCGAGCGCCAGGTCAGATCCAAGCCGTTGCCAGAAAGCCAACGGTGGACGTCGTAGTCGTTGCGGGACAGGCCGTCGACGGCACCCAGCGCCGTGCGCACGGCTTGTTCGCCGGCTTCCGGGGTGAGCAACCCGTGGCGGACGGCGGTCAGGAGTTCGTCGACGTCCTCGATTTCGACGCTCACTCCGGTGCGCACGACCAGGTCGAGGTAGTGGTCGACGGAATGCCACACCCGCCTGCCCGGTGTGAAGCAGCCCACGTCGAGATAGAAGTCCTGGGCACGCTCGTGGCCGGGGTTGAAGTGGAAAACCGATACGCGCAGTCGAAGCGTCGGCAGCAGCCACGACTAGAGATAGTGGAATTGAGCGCGGCCAGGGGTCGGGCGAGCCATGTACAGGCCCCACGGCGTGACCGTGTACTGGTCGACCGCGCGCACGATGCCCTTGGGATCGGTGTTGGTGCGGGCGACCAGGTCGAATTTCTCGTGCTTTGGCGGGTGGATAGGGCAAGCATAAGCTCGGGGAACACCACGTGTCGGTGCGTGGTTCTACCCTGTGAACATGGCTTTCGCTACCGAGCATCCCATCCTGGCGCACTCCGAGTACCGCCCCGTCGAGGCGATGGTCCGCGCGGGTGGCAGGTTCGAGGTCGTCAGTGAATACCAACCCGCCGGTGACCAGCCCGCCGCGATCGACGAACTGGAACGCCGCATCAGGGCGGGGGAGCGCGATGTGGTGTTGCTGGGTGCCACCGGCACCGGCAAGTCGGCGACCACCGCATGGCTTGTGGAGCGGCTGCAACGGCCCACCCTCGTGATGGCGCCCAACAAGACCCTGGCGGCGCAGCTTGCAAACGAACTACGAGAGATGTTGCCGCACAACGCTGTCGAGTATTTCGTATCGTATTACGACTACTACCAGCCAGAGGCGTACATCGCGCAGACCGACACCTACATCGAGAAGGACAGCTCGATCAACGACGATGTCGAGCGGCTTAGGCACTCCGCCACCTCGAGTCTGCTGTCCCGAAGGGATGTCGTGGTGGTGGCGTCGGTGTCATGCATCTACGGCCTCGGCACGCCGCAGTCCTACATGGACCGTTCGGTGGAGGTGAAGGTCGGGGAGGAGATCCCACGCGACGCCCTTCTGCGCCTGCTCGTCGACGTCCAGTACACCCGAAACGACATGTCTTTCACGAGAGGCTCGTTCCGGGTGCGCGGCGACACCGTCGAGATCATCCCGTCATACGAAGAGTTGGCGGTGCGCATCGAGTTCTTCGGTGACGAGGTCGAGGCGCTCTACTACCTGCACCCGCTCACCGGCGACGTGATCCGCAAGGTCGACTCGCTTCGGATCTTCCCTGCCACCCATTACGTCGCGGGACCGGAGCGGATGGCGCATGCGATCTCGACCATCGAGCAGGAGCTGGAGGAGCGGCTGGCCGAGCTCGAGAAGCAGGGCAAACTGCTTGAAGCGCAACGACTTCGGATGCGAACCAACTACGACGTCGAGATGATGCGCCAGGTGGGATTCTGTTCGGGTATCGAGAACTACTCGCGGCACATCGACGCCAGGCCCGCAGGCTCTGCGCCCGCCACGTTGCTGGACTACTTCCCGGAGGACTTCCTGCTCGTCATCGACGAATCGCACGTCACCGTGCCCCAGATCGGCGGCATGTACGAGGGTGACATCTCCCGTAAACGCAACCTCGTCGACTACGGGTTCCGGCTGCCGTCGGCAATCGACAACCGTCCGCTGACCTGGGAGGAGTTCGCCGACCGGATCGGCCAGACGGTCTACCTCTCCGCGACCCCAGGCCCCTACGAACTCAGCCAGACCGGGGGTGAGTTCGTCGAACAGGTGATCCGGCCGACCGGCCTCGTCGATCCGAAAGTGGTGGTGAAGCCCACGAAGGGCCAGATCGACGATCTCATCGGCGAGATCCGCAAGCGCACCGAGGCCGATGAGCGGGTGCTCGTCACCACGCTCACCAAGAAGATGGCCGAGGACCTCACCGACTACATGTTGGAGATGGGCATCCGAACCCGCTACCTGCACTCCGAGGTCGACACGCTGCGCCGCGTCGAGTTGCTGCGTCAGCTGCGGCTCGGCGAGTACGACGTGCTTGTCGGTATCAACCTGCTGCGGGAGGGTCTCGACCTGCCCGAGGTGTCGCTGGTGGCGATCCTCGACGCCGACAAGGAGGGCTTTCTGCGTTCGCCGCGCAGCCTGATCCAGACCATCGGTCGCGCAGCCCGCAACGTGTCCGGTGAGGTGCACATGTACGCCGACACCATGACCGACTCGATGAAGCAGGCGATCGACGAGACGGAACGCAGACGGGCGAAGCAGATCGCGTACAACGAAGAGCACGGCATCAATCCGCAGCCGCTGCGCAAGAAGATCGCCGACATCCTCGACCAGGTCTATCGGGAGGCCGACGACACCGACGTCGAAGTGGGCGGGTCCGGCCGAAACGCGTCACGCGGCCGCCGCGCCCAGGGTGAGCCCGGCAGGGCGGTCAGCGCGGGCATCATCGAGGGCAGAGACACCTCGAACATGCCGAGGGCCGAGCTGGCAGACCTCATCAAGGATCTGACCGCCCAGATGATGGCAGCAGCGCGGGATCTGCAGTTCGAATTGGCCGCCCGCATCAGAGACGAGATCGCGGACCTGAAGAAGGAACTGCGTGGCATGGACGCGGCCGGTCTGAAATAGCTTGATCTCAACTGCGGTTGAGGTCATACGGTGGCTGACGTGACCGAGACTGCGAGGACCAGGCCGGGTGGCTGGGGCGAGCTGCTGGGTCGCGAACATCTCCGCACCGCAACCTTGTTGGCCGGCGGCGTGGGTCTGTACGCGACCAACGAGTTCCTGACGATCAGCCTGCTGCCGAGCACGGTCGCCGACATCGGCGGACATCGCTTCTACGCGTGGGTGATCGCGGTGTACCTCGTCGGTTCTGTCGTCGCCGCGGCCGCGGTCAACCCGCTGCTCGTGAGGTTCGGGCCGCGGGCGTCGTACGTGCTGACGTTGGCGATCTTCGGCATCGGCACGGTGGGGTGCGCCGTCGCCCCGATGATGGAACTGTTGTTGGTGGCGCGCGCGGTGCAAGGCGCTGCGGGCGGGATGCTGGCCGGCCTCGGCTACGCCGTCATCAACGGCGCGCTGCCCAACTGGCTGTGGACCAGGGCCTCGGCGCTGGTTTCCGCCATGTGGGGCGTCAGCGTGATCATCGGTCCCGCCGTGGGTGGCGTCTTCGCCCAATTGGGTATCTGGCGTTGGGCTTTTGGCTCTCTGGCGGTCATGACCGTGGCCATGACGGCACTGGTCCCCGGTGCGCTGCCCGCCCGGCGGTCGAACGATCCGGCTCTTGTGATCCCCAAGATCCCGATCTGGTCGCTGCTGCTGCTCGGCGCCGCCGCGCTGGCGATCAGCGTCGCGGGCGTGCAGCGCGTTCCGCTCGCCACGTTCGGGTTTCTCACCGTCGGAGCCGGATTGGTGGCGCTGTTCCTGGCCGTCGATCGGCGCACCGCGGCGACCGTGTTACCTCGGGCGGCCTTCGGTCCCGGTCCGCTCAAGTGGATGTACGTGACGATCGGGCTTCTGATGGCGGCCACCATGGTCGACATGTACGTGCCGTTGTTCGGTCAGCGCCTGGCCGGCATGGCGCCCGCCGCGGCGGGTTTCTTCGGCGCGGTCCTGGCCGTCGGATGGACGGTGTCGGAGATCGCGAGCGCTTCGGCGAGCCGCATCCGCACCATCGTCCGATTGGTCGCCGTTTCCCCGCTGCTGATGGCGGTCGGGTTGACGCTCGGCGCGCTGGTTCTCACCCGCCACTTGTCATGGCCGCTGGTCGGGGTCTGGGCGGTCGCGCTGTTCATCACTGGTTCCGGGGTCGGGATCGCCTGGCCGCACCTGTCGGCGTGGATCATGGGCGCGGTCGAGGATCCAGTGGAAGCGGGCACCGCGGCGGCGGCGATCAACACCGTGCAGCTCATCTCCGGCGCCTTCGGCGCAGGCCTGGCG
>JAEZKH010000185.1 GCA_023415515.1 Actinomycetes bacterium | reverse complement strand
GACCTGGTGTCGGTGCACCCGGTGTTCAACCTCTACAACAAGCGCTGGCCGATCAGGGGTGAGTCGGAGAACCTGGCCCCGGCGAAGTTCGTCAACGGCGGTTCAGCGCAGGAGTCGGTGGTCGGAGCCGGCAGCATCATCTCGGCGGCGTCGGTGCGCAATTCGGTGTTGTCGTCCAATGTCGTTGTCGACGACGGCGCGATCGTCGAGGGCAGCGTGCTGATGCCCGGCGTGCGGGTGGGCCGCGGCGCGGTCGTGCGGCACGCGATCCTCGACAAGAACGTGGTGGTCGGCCCGGGTGAGATGGTCGGCGTCGACCTCGACAAGGACCGCGAGCGGTTCGCGATCAGCGCGGGCGGCGTCGTGGCGGTTGGCAAGGGCGTCTGGATCTAACCTGCCGATTGGGCGGCGGTGCGACGACGCCGTCGTCGCCACAGTTTGACGGCGCCCAACGCCAGCAGTGCGAGCACGAGGAGAACCACGACCGGTATCAGGATCGCGAAGAAGACCAGGGCGACGCTGACACCGTCCTCGATGGTGGACAGCACCGGCGCGGCCACGCCCGCCGTCGCGACGTTGGCCGCGGGCCGCACCGTCGACTTCGTCAGCGACACCACCAACGCCACCAGCACCCCGACCACAACCGGTATCCACTGACCCGACTGGGCGAACGCCCCGGGATCGGTGACGGCCGCTGTCTGCGCCGCCGTGCCGGAGCCGAACACGATGCCGCCGGAGGTGGGCCGCACGAACGTCTGGATCGCGTCGTTGACACTGTCGAGCGCGGGGATCTTGTCGGCCACGATCTCGACGACCAGCAGCACCGCGACGATTGTCATCACCCAGCCGTTCTCGAGCCAGGCCCATCCGTGCGGCAGTGAGACCAGGTCGGTGAACCGGGACAGCAGGCCAAGCGTCAGCAGCGGGATGTAGGCGTTCAGCCCGGAGGCGGTGGCCAGCCCGAGACCGGTCAGCAGTTCCACGAAATCAGTATGGGCCCCGACTGGCCCACCACGGCGCGATCGAGCGCGTCGTCGGTCCCGGTCGGCCGCACCACGGTCAGAACCCGAGTTATCCACAGATCGCCTTCGACAGTGGCGTTCGAACACATGTTCGAGTAATCTTGAGGTGTGAAGTTGCAGCAGCAGGACGAGATCCGCGCAGCCCTCGACGAGGTCGACGCGGGTTACGCACGGCTGCGCGCCGCATGCTCGAATGCCGTGGGCCAGGCGTTCCGCGTCGATGTCGCCGAACGGCTGGAGCGTCAGCATCGGGTCAACCGCGGCCTCATGTACCGGGTCTTCGGCGAACTCGCCGACCCTGCCTACGGCCCTGCTGACGCCGCGCTGCCCAAAGGCACCGTCATATGCAAACTGCTGTGGCAGCGACTACGCATCACTGCCGGGGAGGCCAAGCGCCGCACGAAGATTGCTCAGCGCATTTGCCCGCGCCGATCCCTGACCGGCCCGCAACTGCCGCCTGAACTGCCGCTACTCGCCGAAGCCGTGGAGAACGGTGACGTCGACGAGGCGCACATCGACGCGGTCTGTAAAGGCGTAGACGAATTGCCGTCGCGACTGGCCCACAAGAAGGACACCGCTGAGCGAATCCTGGTGCGCCACGCGAAGGAAGAAGATGCGAACTTCGTCGCGAAGATCGCCCGCGACATCGCCGCCGAACTCAACCCTGACGACGAGTTCGACGAGCAGGACCGTCGGCGTAAGAGCGGGCTGCACATGGGACGCCAGCAGCCAGACGGTATGACCTACGTCTGGGGTTGGATCGATCCGGAAGCCCGCGGCTACATGGAAGCCGCCGAAGCAGCGGTTCGCCCTGGCCGCCACCGCACCGACACCCCCGAAGCCGCGCCTGGTGAGGGCAGTGCACCACCGGCTGACGATGACGTACTCGACGCAGAAAGCGAATCCCCCGAACCCGCGACGGCAGCCGACGGCATCCATGTAGAGGCCATCCTCGACGCGCGCAGCGCCGCCCAGCGACTGCACGACGCTTTCAAACTCGGCATGAGAGCCGGCATCGCGTCTGGCGTATACGGCCAGCACCGCGGCCTGCCGGTCACCGTCATCGCCACCGCCACACTGGCTGAACTCGATCGAGCCGCCCACGCCGTCAATGACCCAAGCATCCCGATGCCGGCGCCGGCCCGCACGGGTGGGGGCTCGCGCCTGCCGATGCGCGATCTACTGCGCATGGCCGCCAACGCAATTCACTACCTCGCGGTGTTCGATGAGCACACCGGCCGACCGCTCTACCTTGGCCGCACCAAGCGCATCGCAACCGCAGACCAACGCATCATCTGTTATGCCCGCGACCGCGGGTGTACGCGGCCCGGCTGCACCGAATCGGGCTACCACTGCGAAGTGAACCACGAGCCCGCGTGGGCCACCGGCGGCAACACCGACGCCGACTGCCTGTTCTTCGACTGCGGACCAGACCACGCCCTGATAAGCAAAGGTCTCCTCCAGACCAAGGTCACCGGCGAGGGCCGACTCGCCTACACCGACGGCACCGGCCCGCCCGAGATCAATCTCGCCCACCATCCAGAAGAACTGTTGACAGAGTTGTTCGAGGATGGCCAAAGCGATCCCTAGCCGGTCACGTCAATTTTGTTGCATTGTGGCTGCGCCGAAGCCGATGAAGCCAGCGCTCACCACACGTAGGGCACCAACCGGTAGCGCACACTCTGCATGTACTCGCCGTAGCCGGCCAGCTCCTGGCTCAGAAGGGTTTCCTCGTCGCTGATGCGGATCGCCAACACCAGCAGACCGGCGAGGACGAAGAGCAGCCCCCAGTAGGAGCCGAGTGCGAGCGGGATGCCGATCATCAGGATGACATTGCCGAAGTACATCGGGTGTCTGACGAACCCGTACCACCCGGTCGACGACAGCTGTTGGCCGGACTCCACCTTGACATTCGCTGCGGCATAACCGTTCTGGATCGTCACCAGCATCGCGATGGTGAGTCCGACAGCAACGAGGACAAGACCAACGACCGAGACGGCCGCCGGTACCGCCGACCAGCCGAAGCGGAAGTCCATCGCGCTGACGACGATCATCGCGGCCATCGTGAGGAATGCGATCGCGCTGATGACCTTCTGCAACGGTCGCGACTCCGCGCCCGGCCCGGCCTGCATCCGTCGGCGCAGGGCTGCGGGATTTCTCACCGCAAGATACGCGCTCGGTATCAGCGTCGCCGCCGCGAACACCGCGATGAAGCACCAACCCCGCCAATAGGTGAGCGTTCCTGCGGGCAGGAACACGAGAAGTCCGAACACGGCGGCCCCGGCAATCGAGCTGATCAGCCCCTGCCCAATGGTTTTCATCGTTACCACACGCCGGGCACCAGCCGGTAGTGCACCTTGTCGGTGTAGGCGAGGTAACCGTCGAGATTCTGTCGCAACGCCTTCTCCTCGTCGGTGATTCGAGCGGCGAACACCAGCACGCCCGGGATGAGGATCAGCAGACCCCAATACGATGCCAACGCCAGCGGCATCCCGACCATCATGATCAACGCGCCGACGTACATCGGGTGGCGGACAACGCCATAGAGCCCGGTGGACACGACCGGCTGCTCTGCCTCGACGGTGATCGTGGCCGCGGCGTAATTGTTCTGCAGGACGACCAGTTCGGCCACGCCGAGCCCGGCCAGGACAAGCACGTTGCCGATCACGACGACCGCAGTCGGGACCGTCGACCATCCGAACCGATGGTCGAACGCGCTCAGCACGGCCATGGCGACCGTCGTCGCTATGATGCCGCCGTTGATGAGCTTCTGTGCCATTCGGCTTTCCGCGAACGGCCCCGAGCGGGTACGTCGGCGGAACGCATCGGGATACCTCACCGCGAGATAAACCGTCGGGATCATGGTGCCCACGAGGAACACCGCGATGAAAACCCAACCCTGCCAATAGTCGAAGGTGCCCGCGGGCCAGAACAGCAGCAGCGCGAAGAACAGGATGCTGAAGACGGTGTACGAGATCATCTGCAAGGTGAGCTTCACGAATCCTCCCATCGGCTCAGGCCGCGTCGCGGCGTCGGTAGGTGGCGCCCGCGACGAGCGTCAGCAGCACCGAGGCGACCAGCATGGCGCCCAGGGCAACCGGCGAGTATTCGGTCGGTGCCTTCGTCTGACCCACCGGCGATGCGTCGAGCAACCATTGCGGCAACCGCAGCAACGCTCCCAGGTATAGCGAGACGACCACGAACGTCACTGCCAGCCAACCGATCCAGGACGCGCGCAGGGCGACACCCAATGCCGCCATAGCCGCCATTGCCGCCATGGCGGGCACGAAGGCCACACCTGCGAGGGTCAGGCGCCAGATCGTCTGCGGCTCGCCGATGGTGATGCCCGCGCCAAGGCCCATGCCGAGGCCGGCGCACACCATCAGCACCGTCGATCCGACGACGGCCGCGATGACCGCTGTGGTGAGCCACCGCCACCGTGACACCGCGCCGGCCAGCACCGCCTCGCCGAGGCCTGCCTCTTCGTCACTGCGGACGCGGAGCACCGCGGCGACGACGTAGGCTGTGGCCGCCGCGGCGAGGAACTGCATCAACGTGGTGTAGACGCCGTCTGTGCCCTGCTGCGTCAGCACCCGCTGGAGGAGTTCATTGTCGGCTGCGGCGTCGAGCAACGATTTCGTCATCGACCCGAAGGCCAATCCGGACAGGAAGATCCCGATCGTCCAACCGATCGTCTGAGCGCGCTGCATCGTCAGGTGCAGATCGAGCACGCTTCGGATCGGCCCCGCGTCGGGATGCTCACCCGACGACGGGATGACGCCGTCGTCGTACTGCCGACGGTTCTCCATGGTCGACGCCATCGCGATGAGACCGAGAATCAGCGCGATCAACATCGCCAGCGGCCACCACCGCAGGTCCACGAACGGCCGCATCTGCTGAGCCCACGCGATGGGGGAGAACCAGGACAGTGCGCTGCCGGAATTGTCGATGACGTCTCCGATCCCGCGCACCAGTGCCGCGAGCGCGAGTACTCCCATCGCCGCACCTGTCGCGGCCCGCGTCTGCCGCCACAGCTGAGCGGTCACCGCTGCGACGGCACCGAAAACCATTGCCACCGTGGTGATCCCGAAGCACATCGCTGCGGTGTCCACCACGCTGAAGCCCGTCGCGCTCATCGCCACCGTCATGCACAGTGCGAGTACCGCGTTGACGCCGCCGACAACGATGAGCGCCGCATACGTCCGCGCATGTCGGCCCACCACCGATGAGAGCACCAGTTCCGCTGCGCCGCTTTCCTCATCGGCGCGGGTGTGCCGGACGACGGTGAGGATGGACATTATGGATGCGGCGACGATGAGTGTCAGCATCAACTCGTTGGCCATCATCACGCCGAGGTCGGTTTCCTTGACACCGAACATGGGTCCGCCGAGCATCATCCCTGCGGGTGTCTTGAGAAGCGCGACGCGGGCAGCCCGCTGCGCCTCCTCGGGGTAGGCGAGTTCGACCGCAGTTGGCGCGTACACCATCATCATCGTCAACGAGGCGATCCAGATGGTGAGGCGGACTCGGTCGCGGCGTAGCGCGAGCCGTATCAGGGCGCCGACTCCGGTGAGCGACGAACCCGGCGACCGCGACTCGTGTCGACCCGCGGGCGGTGCGACAGATATTGCGGTCACCGGCCCGTCCCCTGATACTCGCGCAGGAACATGTCCTCCAGCGACGCAGGTGTGACGGTCAGGTCGATGATGCCCAGGCCGGTCAGGACATTCATCGTCCGATCCAGATCGTGGCGGTCGACCGAAAAGACGTAGTGGCCGTCGGCGATCGAGAAATCGTGGACAAACGGGATCTGCTGCAATCTCTGACCGTCGTGGTGGGTGCGCACCGTGATCGTCGTTCGCATCAGATGGCGGAGCTCGTTGAGCGTCCCGGACCGCACCGTGCGGCCTGCGCGGATGATAGTCACGCTGTCGCAGAGCTTCTCGACTTCGGCAAGGATGTGACTGGACAACAAGACCGCGGCGCCGCGGCCGGTGACCTCTTGGACGCACGCTTGAAAAGCCTTCTCCATCAATGGGTCCAGTCCTGAGGTCGGTTCGTCGAGGATATAGAGTTCGGCGTTGGTGGCGAACGCCGCGACTATCGCGACCTTCTGGCGGTTGCCCTTCGAGTAGGTGCGCGCCTTCTTGTGTGGATCGAGTTCGAACCGCTCGATGAGTTGGTCGCGACGCCTGGTGTCGACGGTGCCGTCGCCGCGCAGGCGCGCGAGGAAGTCGATGGCCTGCAAGCCGGTGAGGTTGCCCCAGAGCGTCACGTCGCCGGGCACATAGGCGATGCGCCGGTGCAACGAAACCGCGTCGCGCCACGGGTCGCCGCCGAGCAGTCGGGCGGTTCCGCCGTCGGCGCGCAGCAGACCGAGCAGCACGCGGATGGTGGTCGACTTGCCTGCGCCGTTCGGGCCGAGAAACCCGGTTATGTCACCCGGTGCGACGGTCAGGTCAAGCCCGTCGAGTGCCTTGGTGCGGCCGAAAGACTTGACGAGCCCGCGGATTTCGACAGCAGGCCGGAACCGGTCGTCGGTGTCAATCGGTTGCACTGACATCGTCGTCATCGCGAACTCCTTCAGTCGGGTTGCTGAACGGGATGCCTTTTTCTCGCTGGGCGAGGAACGCCTCGTACATCGACGAGTCGGCCATCAGGCCGTTGGTGTAGATCTCGAGCGCGGGCATCACCATGTCATCGGCGTAGTCGCGCAGCACTGACCGCAGATCTGTCGGGTTGTCGTGCATCTGGAGATAGAGCAGAAAGCCGCCGCCGTTGTTGATGCCGAGAAATCTCGCTCTGGCTTTCGGGTCGCGGCTGGGTTTGAGAGTGCCTGCGCGCACGCCCTCCTCGAGGTACTCCTCGGCGTTGTCGATCATGCGCTGCCAGAAGGCCTTCGCGAGCGCGCCGCCGGCCTGCATGCTGCGAACGAGGTAGGCCATGATCGGCGCGTAGGACTCGATCTCGGCCATCTGGGCGAACCATTCGGTGGCATCTGCGGACTTCAGCGACTCGGACTTGGACTCGCGGATGACCTCGACGATGTAGTCGTCGCAGACCTTCAGCAGCCCGTCCTTGGATCCGAAGTGATGGATGACCAGAGCGGCACTCACGCCTGCCGCTTTGGCGATCGCGCGCAACCCGATCGTGAAGCCGTGTTGACCCACCTGGTCGATCGCGGCGTCGCGAATCCGTGCGGCGGCCGTCAGATCGTCTGCTGAACGCATGTTTAGTACGTTAAACGCGCGTTCAGCGTGACGTCAAGATGGCGGCCCGTCAGGAATCCGTAAAAATGCGCGCACCGCG
>JAEZKH010000174.1 GCA_023415515.1 Actinomycetes bacterium | reverse complement strand
CTCCCGCAACCACGGCGGTACCTGGTGCGACATGGCGTCCTGCGGAAACAAGCTCAAGAACCGCGAATTCCGCGCCCGCAAGCGCGGTGGCTGATCACGTAGACAGGTGCCACACCAGCGCAGCCGCGAGCGCCCCGAGCCCGTTGAGCGACCAGTGCAGAGCAATCGGTGCCAACAGACTCCCGCTGCAGCGCCGTAACCAGGTGAACACGAAACCGGCGACCGCGGTCGCGGCGACCGCGAGCACGACGCCTGCGATCGTTCCGAACAACCCGCCGCCGAAGATTCGGGTGAAGCCGACGTTGCTGCTGGTGAGGCCGAGCGAGGTGGCGATGTGCCAGAGGCCGAAGAGCAGCGAGCCTGCCGCCGCCACACCGCGGAATCCCCACGCCCGGGTCAGCGCGCCGTGCAGCACACCGCGAAACGCCAGTTCCTCGGGGATCACGGTCTGCAGCGGAATGATGATCATCGACGCGATCAATGCGCCGGACACCGTGGCGTAATTGTTGTTCATGAACATCGGCCTCGTCCACGGCAGCGCGGCACCGATCGCGATGACGGTCGTCACCACCGCCACCGCCGCGAGCGCGTAGCCCGCACCGGCTTTCCAGTGGTCGCGGCCGAGGCCCAGTTCGGTCCAACCGAGGCCGCGCGACCGCACCAGGATCAGCAGGCCGACGGCTGCCGCGGGGACGGTCGCGATACTGGCCCACGGGGTCGTGAAATGCGCGACGAGGTTCGTGGCGGCCAGCACGACCACGACCACCGCGATGTCGATGTACGTGCGGAAATGGTGCAGCGCCGACAGCTGGCCGACCAGCGGGTGCGGGTTCGCAACCACCGCGGCATCACCGGACATTCCGCCGATTCTACCTGCGCCGCAGAGCTACTCCGGCTCGTTGACCGGTCGCTGGTCCCTGCCGCCTGACCGTCGGTAGTCCGAGTCCCACGTCCAGTTCGATATCGCCGGGTCGTCCTCGCCGTGTTCACGCGTGTAGCGGCGCGCCGACAGCCGCGCGTCGGCCATCCGTTGCCGCAGCCCGGCGGCCTTCGTCCCCAGCCCGTCGACGCGGTCGATGACGTCCATCACAAGGTGGAAGCGGTCGAGATCGTTGAGCATGACCATGTCGAACGGCGTGGTGGTGGTGCCGCGCTCCTTGAAGCCCCGCACGTGCAGCTGTGCGTGGTTGCCGCGGCGGTAGGTCAGCCGGTGGATCAGCCACGGATACCCGTGGTAGGCGAAGATGATCGGCTTGTCGGTCGTGAACAGCGCGTCGAACTCGCGATCGCTGAGCCCGTGGGGGTGTTCGGAGTCCGGCTGCAGCCGCATGATGTCGACGACGTTGACGACCCGCACCGCCAGATCGGGAAGTTCCCGGCGCAGGATGTCGACCGCGGCGAGGGTCTCCAGGGTCGGGACGTCGCCTGCGCACGCCATCACCACATCCGGCTCGCCGTCGGCGTTGCTCGCCCACTCCCAGATACCGAGACCCCTGGTGCAGTGCGCGATCGCCTCGTCCATGCCGAGGTAGGTCAACGCGGGTTGCTTGCCCGCCACGATCACGTTGACGTAGTGCCTGCTGCGCAGACAGTGGTCGCCGACCGAAAGCAGTGTGTTGGCGTCCGGCGGCAGATAGACCCGCACCACCTCGGGTCTCTTGTTGGCGACGTGGTCGATGAAGCCGGGATCCTGGTGCGACGCCCCATTGTGGTCCTGGCGCCACACGTGCGATGTCAGGAGGTAGTTCAACGAGGCGATCGGCCGCCGCCAGCTCAGTTCGGCGCTGCTGGTCAACCACTTGGCGTGCTGGTTGAGCATCGAGTCGACGATGTGGACGAACGCCTCGTAGCAGTTGAACAGGCCGTGCCTGCCCGTCAGCAGATATCCCTCGAGCCAGCCCTGGCACAGGTGTTCGGAGAGCACCTCCATCACGCGGCCGTCGGGTGCGAGGTTCTCGTCGCCGGGCTCGCGCTCGGCGAGCCACACCTTGTCGGTGGCTTCCAGCACCGGGGTGAGTCGGTTGGACGCCGTCTCGTCCGGCCCCATCAACCGGAACCGGTCGGTGTTTCGTGCGATGACGTCGCGGAGGAACGTGCCGAGCACCTTCGTGGCCTCGGCGGTCGCGGCGGCGGGTTTGTCGACGTCGACGGCGTAGTCGCGGAAATCCGGCATGTCGAGGTCGCGCAGCAGCACCCCGCCGTTGGCGTGCGGGTTGGCGCTCATCCGCCTGGTGCCCGACGGCGCGAGCGCTCGCAGCTCGGGGCGCAGGCCGCCGTCGTCGTCGAACAGCTCCTCGGGACGGTAACTGCGCAGCCAGTCCTCGAGCTGAGCCAGATGTTTCTTGTTGGTCCTGGTTTCGGCCAGCGGCACCTGGTGCGACCGCCACGTGCCCTCCACCTGCTTGCCGTCGACCTCGTGCGGGCCCGTCCAGCCTTTCGGGGTCCGCAGCACGATCATCGGCCATAGCGGGCGTTCGACCACACCGTCCACCCGTGCCGCCTGCTGGATGGCGGCGATCTGGTCGAAAGCCTCGTCGAACGCGACGGCGAGCTGCTGGTGCACATTGGCCGGGTCGTCGCCAGCCACCGTGATCGGCCGGTAGCCGTAGCCGGCCATCAGCGACTCGAGCTCGGCGTGCGGGAGCCGGGCCAGCACGGTCGGAGTGGCGATCTTGTAGCCGTTGAGGTGCAGAATGGGCAGCACGGCGCCGTCGGTGACGGGGTCGAGGAACTTGGTGGAGTGCCAGCTGGCCGCCAGCGGGCCCGTCTCGGCCTCGCCGTCACCGACGACGCAGGCCACCACGAGACCGGGATTGTCGAACGCGGCGCCGTAGGCGTGCACGAGCGCATACCCGAGCTCGCCGCCCTCGTGGATCGATCCCGGCGTCTCGGCGGCGACGTGGCTGGGAATGCCACCGGGAAACGAGAACTGGCGGAACAGTTTTCGCAGGCCGTCGACGTCCTCCTCGATGCCCGAGTAGACCTCGCTGTATGTGCCCTCCAGGTAGGCGTTGGCGACGAGGCCCGGCCCGCCGTGGCCGGGCCCGGTGATGTAGATGACGTCGGCGTCACGGGCCCGGATGACCCGGTTGAGGTGGGCGTAGATCAGGTTGAGCCCCGGCGTGGTGCCCCAGTGGCCGAGCAGTCTCGGTTTGACGTGCTCGGGTGCGAGGCGGTCGCGCAGCAGCGGGTTGTCGAGCAGGTAGATCTGACCGACGGACAGATAGTTGGCCGCCCGCCAGTACGCGTCGATCAGCGACAGTTCGTCATCGGACAGGCGTGGTGTGGTCGCGGTGGATAGGTCGGTGCTCATGGCGTCCATAGTCGTCGTGTGAGGGCAATGCAGGTGAGGTACTAGTACCCGACTGGTGAGAACCTACCCACTAACCTGACGGGCGTGCTGCTGTCGGAACTGCGGGTACTGGACATGTGCGACGGTGACGCCGACGCGGTGACCCGCCTGCTCGCCGACCTCGGGGCCGACGTGCTGAAGGTGGAGACCCCCGGCGGCAACGCGGCGCGGTCCCAGCGGCCGCGGGTGGCGGGCGCAAGCATCCCGTTCGCGCTGAACAACGCCAACAAGCGGGGTTGCGTGCTCGATCCCGCCGACAGCGGCGACCGTGGGCGGTTCCTCGACCTTGCCGCTGCGGCCGACATCGTCGTGGACAGCGGAAATCCCGGTCGAGCGGCCTCGTTCGGGATCTCGTGCGCCGAGCTGTCGCAGCGCCATCCGCATCTTGTCGCCATGACGGTGAGCGATTTCGGCGTCGATGGGCCGCGGGCGTCCTGGTCGGCCACCGACCCGGTGCTCTACGCGTTGTCGACGGCTCTGTCGCGGTCGGGTCCGACGACCGGGCGTCCGGTGTTGCCGCCGATCGGTATCGCCTCGGCGACCGCGGCGGCGCAGGCGGCGTGGGCGGCGCTGGTTGCTTATTACCACCGGTCACGTTGCGGGACAGGCGATTACATCGACTTCTCGCGCTACGAGGCAGTGGTGCAGTCGCTCGATCCACCGTTCGGCGTCGAGGGGCAGGCCGCCGTCGGTTTGAAACAGGCACACGAGCTGTGGCGGGGCAGGCCGCGCAACCAGCAGATCTACCCGATCTTTCCGTGCCGCGACGGCCACGTCAGGATCTGCCTGCTGTCGCCGCGGCAATGGCGCGGGATGCGGTCGTGGCTGGGCGAACCCGAGCAGTTCCAGGATCCGAAATTCGACACGATCGCGGCGCGATACGCCGCGTCGCGTGAGCTCAACGAGTTGATCGCCGAGTTGTGCGCATCGCACACGTCGGAGGAACTGGTCGCGGCCGGACAGTCCCGCGGTGTGCCGATCGCGGCGGTGCTGACCCCGGCGGAGACGATCGGTTCCGAGCACTTCGCCGCGGTCGGGGCGCTGACCGACGCGACACTGGCCCCTGGCGTGGACGTCAGGGTCCCGGTCGGCGCGTTCGTGGTGAACGGCTGCCATCAGGGTTACCGCCGCTCCGCGCCGACCCCGGGTGCCCACGCGGCCCGTTGGCGTATGGAGCGGACCGCCCGCTCTCCGCTGCCACGACCGTCCCCTTCGGGGCGGCCCTTCGAGGGTCTGCGCATCCTCGACCTCGGCGTGATCGTCGCGGGCGGCGAACTCGGCCGGCTCTTCGCCGATCTCGGCGCCGAGGTCATCAAGATCGAGAGCGCCGCCTATCCCGACGGCCTGCGGCAGACCCCGCCCGGCCAGGTGATGAGCAGGTCGTGGGCGCTGGCCCACCGCAACGAGTACGGACTTGGCTTGGATCTGCGCCACCCGAAGGGTGCCGACCTCTTCGCGCGCCTGGTGGCGGGCGCCGATGCGGTTTTCGCCAATTTCAAGCCGGGCACCCTTGCCGCCCTTGGTTTTCCGGACGACAGGCTGCACGAGTTGAATCCCCGGCTCGTGCTCGCCGAGAGCAGCGCATTCGGCGCCGCGGGACCGTGGAGCACGCAGATGGGCTATGGCCCACTGGTTCGCGCCACCGCGGGTGTCACCCGGCTGTGGACGTCCGACGACGGTTCCGGGTTCTTCGACGCGACGACGGTCTTCCCCGACCACGCCGCGGCCCGGATCACCGCGGTTGCCGCGCTGGCATCGCTTATCAGCCGTGAGCACACCGGAACCGGTGCGCACGTGCATATCTCGCAGGTCGAGACCGCCGTCAACCAACTCGCCGCGAGCTATGTCACCGATGCGGCCGCTGCGGCCGGACATGCGGTCGACGTGGACTCCGCCGTGCACGGGGTGTACGCGTGCGCAGGGGAGGACGAGTGGTGCGTGATCTCGCTGCGCACATCCGCCGACCGCAGTGCGCTTGCAGCCGCGATCGGTATCGACGAGTTGCCCGACGACCGCACTGCGCTCGTCGATGCGGTTTCGGGGTGGACCTCGCGCCTGGACAAGAGCGTCGTGGCCGACACGCTGCAGCGCGCGGGAGTGCCCGCCGCGCCGATGAATCGCGCCGCGGACGTCTTGTCCGATCCCGTTCTGCTGCATCGCCGGACGTTCACCGACATGACGCACCCGCTGTTCGACCAGCCGATCCCCACCGAGACGAGCCCGGCCCGGTTCGGCCGCATCCCGCGGGCCGAGTTGCGGCCGGCGCCGATGCCCGGCGAACACACTCGCGAGGTGTGCCAGAAGGTATTGGCGCTCGACGCCGCCGAAATCGACCGCCTGATCGCCGACGGCGTGTTGTTCACCGGCGCCGAATCCGACGACGCATCAAGGATCCAACGATGACACCCGCAAGAACGCCCGTCCTCGTCGGCTACGGGCAGGTCAACCAGCGCGATGAGACCCCTGACGTGGACCCGATCGCCATGATGGCCGCTGCCGCGCGGGAGGCCGCCGGGCCCCGGGTGCTCGAGGCGGTGGACTCGGTGCGAGTCGTCAACATCCTGTCGTGGCGGTACCGCGATCCCGGACGGCTGCTGGCAAACCAGATCGGGGCGAACGACGCCGCCACGCAGTACACGGGGGTTGGCGGAAATGTCCCACAGACGCTGGTCAATCAGGCGTGTCGCGACATCCAGTCCGGGAGTGCCGACCTGGTCCTGATCGCCGGAGCCGAAACGTTCCGCACGCGAACGCGATTGCGCAACCGCGGGATCAAGCCGAGCTGGACAAGCGAGGACGATTCGATACCGCGCGCCGAAAGTGCCACGGAGAACGTGCCGATGGTCGGGCCCGCGGAGCTGCGCATCAACCTCGACCGACCCGCCTTCGTCTACCCGCTGTTCGAGCAGGCGTTGCGGATCAAGGCGGGGGAGTCGCCGGACGCCCACCGCATGCGCATCGGCGAGCTGTGGTCCCGGTTCAGCGTGGTCGCCAGCGACAACGAACACGCCTGGACCCGAACAGCGCTGAGCGCCCGCGACATCTGGCAGCCGACTGAGAACAACCGGATGATCAGCTGGCCCTACACCAAGCTGATGAACTCCAACAACATGGTCGATCAGGGCGCGGCCATCCTCCTGGCTTCGGCCGGGAAAGCCGCGCAGCTACAGATCCCAACGGAGCGTTGGGTTTTCCCTCATGCCGGCACCGATGCGCACGACACTTACGCAGTGGGCGAGCGGTGGCGCCTCGACGAGTCTCCCGCCATCAGGATCGGTGGTCGACGGGCACTCGAGTTGGCCGGCGTCGCCATCGACGACGTCGACCTGATCGATCTGTATTCGTGTTTCCCGTCCGCCGTTCAGGTCGCCGCCGCCGAACTGGGCCTCCCACTCGACGACGCGGACCGCCCGCTGACCGTCACCGGCGGACTGACGTTCGCGGGCGGGCCGTGGAACAACTACGTCACCCATTCGATCGCCACGATGGCCGAACGCCTGGCGGGCACGTCGCGACGACTCGGGCTGGTCACCGCCAACGGCGGATATCTGACCAAGCACAGCTTCGGGATCTACGGTTCAGAGCCACCGGCACACGAATTCCGTTGGGAGGACGTGCAATCGGAGGTCGACGTTGAACCGACGAGACCTGCCGATCTGGACTGGACCGGCGTCGGCACCGTTGAGGCATGGACCACCCCGTTCGACCGCGACGGCGCCCCGGAGAAGACGTTCCTGGCCGTGCGCACCCCCGAGGACGCGCGGACGCTGGCTGTCATCACCGACCCGGCACAGGCCGACACAACCGTGCGCGAGGACATCGCCGGTGCGAAAGTGGCCGTGCATGCGGACGGCACCGCCAACCTCGAGTGAGCTACGGCGCGTCGAGTGCGACCTCGGTGTACTGCGGACTGAACTCGTCGCCGCTGAAGGTGAAGCCCGCCCCGCTCTGCTCGCTCGCGCAGGACACGCCCGTCGCCTCCTGGATGTTGCACCGGAAGCGGGCCGCTATCAAGGTCCGGTCGAACGGCAAGACCTTCGCCGACTTCGGCGCCGCGAATCCGGGCTCGTCCAACGCCGCGAAATGCGGTTCCCCGTCGGCCTCGACGACTATCGCATTGGGCGGCACCTCGTCGCCTTCGGCGTCGGTGACCGTGTCCGGCGCACCCGTGACGGTGAGCGCCCCGCCGGCCGTGGCCTGACAGCCTGCCTTGTCGCGCGGCAGGATCGCACATTGCCAACGACCGCTCGGCGTGGTGAAGAAGTACGCGGCCTGGTCGTTGGCGTTGGCGACCGCGTAGTCGAACGCGTTGGCCAGGTGGGCGGTGTCGACCGGCGGAAGTTCGGGTGCGACCGGCGCGGCCGATGTCGGGAACGTCGCCCACTCGCCGGTGTTGACGACGCCCTGGGCGCAACCCGTGACGACGAGCACCGCCGCCGCGGTCGGGGTGATGGCACGCAGGGAGATGGCAGGCATTGACTCAACAGCGTGCCGGAACCCGATATCGGTCGATCAACCGGGGGTCACCAACTCCTTGAGCCGCCGCGCATTGCGTACGGCATGCCCACCGAGGTCGTTGTTGAAGTACACGTCGACGCGTTTGCCCTCCGCTTGCCACGCGTTGATGCGGTCGGCCCATTGGCGCAGATCCTTCTCGGAGTACGACCCGGTGTACAGCGACGCGGGCTCGGGTCCGTGCATCCGGAGGTAGACCAGATCGCTGGTTGCTCGCGGCACACAGGGCAGGTCGGCCCCGCTCATCACGACATAAGCGGTGCCATGGCGTTCCAGCAGTTCGAACACCGTGGGGTCGTTCCACGACGCGTGCCGCAGTTCCATCGCCACCGGTATCGATGGGGGCATGAGAGTCAGAAAGTGGTCAAGGCGCGCATCGTCGCGTTCGACGGCGGGATGCAATTGCACGAGCAGAGCTTCCGCGCGGTTGCCGAGCGCCTTCCAGCATCGCTCGAACCGCTCGACCCACGGCTCGGGCGACTTCAGCCTGCGGTAGTGCGTCAGCCCCCGGTGAGCCTTGACGGCCATGCTGAAGCCGTCGGGAAGTCGCTTGCGCCACCCGGCGAAAGCATCGTCGCGCGGCCAGCGGTAGAAGCTGGCGTTGAGTTAGCCGGTGTCGAACTCCTCGACGTAGCGGGCCAACCGCCGCGCCACCGGCAGCCCGGGGGGATAGAGCACGTCGGTCCAGTGGTCGTATGACCACCCCGAGGTCCCGATTCTGATCACGCCGCCAGCTGTGCCCGCACGGAGTCGTCGAGCGCGGCCCGAACCAGTGCAGCGGCAAGCGCAGCGGTGTTTCGCGGTGCGAGCGCTTCCAGCGCGGCAGGGTCGGCCGGTAGTCCGAGTTCGCGTGCGGCCTTCATCGCGCGTCGGTCGAAGTACGGCCGCGGCCAGGTCCACACGTCCTGCACTTCGCGAACGAAGATGTCGGCGCCGGTGTCACCGATTCCCTTGAATCGCTTCAGCAGTCGTCGCGCGGCATCGGTGTCGCGGTCCGCCGCGACGGCCAGTTCGCGAAGGTCACCGTTGTACTCGTCGCGCAGCATCTCGGCGATGTCGGTGAGCCGAGTCGCCGAGCTTTCGTCATAGCGCACGTAGTGCGCGCGGCCGAACGCCGTGATCATGGTGTGGCGGTCGGCGGCGAGCACCGCTTTCGGCGTCTTGAGGCCGGCCGCGAAGAGCTCGCGCGCGGCCGTCGTCGCGATCGCGGCGTCGATCGGCTTGCTGGCGAGCATGCACAGCACAAGCAGCTGGAAGAGCGGCATCGGCTTGTCCCGCAGCGCGATGCCTGCCTCTTCGGCGTAGGTGCTGCCCGCGGCCTTCATGAGGCGCCCGACGAGTTCTTTGTGCGATGACCGTGCCACCTGAAATGGCTACCCGTCGCCGGTGAACGGAAACGTCACTTCGGCGGCAATGACCTCGCGTATCCCACACCGCGGGCCACCCACGCTTGGAGTTGGCGTTTGGTCGCGACGCCCTCGGGCGACACCCGGTCCCCTTATCCCGCGAGCGTGCGCGTCTGCTTACCGACACACCGTGTCAGACCGTACAAACGCGCACGCTCGTCGGGCATTCCTCAGGCCGCGGCGGTGGCAACCTCCGCCGGCTCCAGCGCCTGGGCGACGATGTCGGCGACGTCGGTCATCGGCCGCACGTCGAGCGCCTCGAGGACCTCGGCCGGAACGTCGTCCAGGTCGGGCTCGTTGCGCTGCGGAATGAAAACCGTTGACAGTCCGGCGCGTTGGGCCGCCAGCAGCTTCTGCTTGACCCCTCCGATGGGTAGGACCCGCCCGTTGAGCGTGACCTCACCCGTCATGCCGACATCGGACCGGACCTGACGTCCCGTCGCCATCGACACCAGCGCGGTGACCATCGTGACGCCGGCGGACGGACCGTCCTTCGGCACCGCGCCCGCAGGCACGTGCACGTGGATCTTGCGGTCCAGCGCAGCCGGGTCGACGCCGAGTTGGCCTGCGTGCGAGCGGACGTAGGACAGCGCGATCTGCGCCGACTCCTTCATCACGTCACCGAGCTGACCCGTCAGCTGCAGGCTCGGCTCCCCGTCGGTCGCCCCGGCTTCGATGTAGAGCACATCGCCGCCGAGGCCGGTGACGGCCAGACCCGTCGCGACGCCGGGCACCGCGGTGCGTTCGGCCGACTCCGGCGTGAACCGCGGACGGCCAAGGTAGCCAACGAGATCCGGCTCGTCGATCGTCAACGGTGAGCGGTCCTCACTGCTTTCCGCCAAGTTCGTCGTTGCTTTGCGCAGCGCCTTGGCGAGCAGCCGTTCGAACTGCCGGACGCCGGGCTCGCGGGTGTAGTCGGCGGCGATCTTGCGCAGCGCATCGTCGGTCACCGTGACCTCGTCGGTGGTCAGCGCAGCCCGCTCACGCTGCCTTGGCAGTAGGAAGTCGCGCGCGATCGCGACCTTGTCGTCCTCGGTGTAGCCGTCGATGGTCACCAACTCCATCCGGTCCAGAAGCGCCGACGGGATGTTCTCGATGACGTTGGCCGTCGCCAGGAACACCACATCGGACAGGTCGAGGTCCAGGTCGAGATAGTGGTCGCGGAACGTGTGGTTCTGCGCCGGGTCGAGCACCTCGAGCAGCGCGGCGCTCGGGTCGCCGCGGAAGTCCGAGCCGACCTTGTCGATCTCGTCGAGCAGCACGACCGGGTTCATCGATCCGGCCTCGCCGATCGCGCGCACGATACGACCCGGCAGTGCGCCCACATAGGTGCGCCGGTGGCCGCGGATCTCGGCCTCGTCGCGCACGCCGCCGAGGGCGACGCGGACGAACTTGCGGCCCAACGCCCGTGCCACGCTCTCGCCGAGCGAGGTCTTGCCGACGCCAGGGGGACCGGCGAGCACCATCACCGCGCCGGAGCCTCGTCCGCCGACGACGGCCATCCCGCGCTGCGCCCGCCTGGCGCGGACCGCCAGGTATTCGACGATCCGGTCCTTGACGTCGTCCAGCCCGTGATGGTCGGCGTCGAGGATGTCGCGAGCCTTCTTCAGGTCCGTCGAGTCCTCTGTGCTGACGTTCCACGGGAGGTCGAGCACGGTGTCCAGCCAGGTGCGGATCCAGCCGCCTTCGGGGCTCTGCTCGTTGGCGCGCTCCAGCTTGCCGACCTCGCGAAGCGCCACTTCGCGCACCTTTTCGGGCAGGTCGGCGGCTTCGATCCGGCTCCGGTAGTCGTCGGACCCGTCGGGTTCGCCCTCGCCGAGTTCCTTGCGGATCGCGGCGAGTTGCTGCCGCAGCAGGAACTCCTTTTGCGTCTTCTCCATACCCTCGCGCACGTCTTCGGCGATTTTGTCGTTGACCTCTGTCTCGGCGAGGTGATCGCCGGTCCAGTCGATCAGCGCACGCAGTCGGCCTGCGACATCAGGCGTCTCCAACAGCTGCCGCTTCTGCACGTCGGTCAGATAAGACGCGTAACCGGCGGTGTCCGCCAGCTGTGACGGGTCGGTCAGCTTGTTGACGAAGTCGATGATCTGCCAGGCTTCGCGCCGCTGCAGCATGGCCAGCAGCAGCTTCTTGTACTCGCCTGCCAGTGCGCGGGTCTCATCGGTCGACTCGGCGTCCTCGACTTCGGTCACCTCGACCCAGAGCGCCGCGCCGGGGCCGGTCGTCCCGGTGCCGATGTGGGCGCGACGCTCACCGCGGACCACGGCCGCCGAGCCGCCGCTGCCCGCGATCCGTCCGACCTGGACGATCGACGCGAGCACGCCGTAGGTGGGGTAGCGGTCATCGAGCCGCGGCGCGATCAGCAGCTTGCCGCTCTCGCTGGCCTGCGCGGCGTCCACAGCAGCGCGGGCGGCGTCGTCCAGCTCGATCGGCACCACCATGGTCGGCAGCACGATCGGCTCACTCACGAACAGCACGGGCACGGCACGCGTGGCGCCATGTGCATCAGACATTCAGTCCTCCAAAGTTCAGTCTGATGCGCTCAACCCTGGCGGGCCATGGTTTGTTCCCAACGGGCCACCGGTCGCGCTCCGATCACGCCCCACATCGCCGACAGCAGAATCTGGGCTTCGCGCACCGTCAGGTCGCCGCGACAGTGCGCGATGTGCTGATGCTTCGCGGCGTGTCGGGCGGCAGACGCGCACGCTCGCGGAGGAAAGCAAGCAGTGGGGGGGGGGGGGGGGGGGGGGGCCCGGCCGCGGGGGGGGGGG
>JAEZKH010000156.1 GCA_023415515.1 Actinomycetes bacterium | reverse complement strand
CCTCGTTGGTGACCGTCACGGTCTCCGGCGGCGGTGGCGGCGCGGGCTCCGGCGGCGGGGGTTCGGGGTTCTGCTGCTGCGGCGGGGCCGGCGGTTCAGGTTCCGGGGGCTTGGGTTCGGGCGGCTTGGGCTCCGGCGGTTTGGGCTCGGGCGCCTCGGTGGCCTTCGGACTCTCGGTGGCGCTGGTCAGCCCGTAGGCCACGCCGCCGACGGTGATGATGGCGATGACAGCGGCGACCCCGATGCCCAACACGGCCATGCGGTGCCACGGCCGCCGCGGCTCCTCGTACGGAACCCGACCTGTCGCCGGCGCATACTCGATCGCCGGACGGACATCGGAATCCGTTAGCAGATAGGGGTTGTCGCCGGTGTATGGAACGGGTTCGTCGCCGCCCTCCTCCTGCGACCAGGCCAGCGCGCGGAACGTGGCCGAGCCGGGCGCGTCGGGACCCGGCCCTTCGTAGACGGGTGCCGCGGCGGTGAGGTCGGTGGCGGCGGGTGCGGCGCCCGTCGGTGCCGCTGCCTCCAGGGCGGTCGCCGCGTTGACCCCTGTCGGCGCATCGGCGTCGGCACCGAAAGCAGCGAACAGCGCGGCGCCGACGGCCGCGTTGAGCGCAGGCTGCGGCGTGGTCACCACGGGCAGCCGAGTGTGTTCCGAAAGGCGCTGCGCGACAATCGGAATGCTCGCACCACCGCCGACAATCGCGACGGCGGCCAGCCCGGCGCCGCTGCGCTCGGTCAACTCGTCGAGTGTCGAGACGACACCGTCGAGTGGACGGCGGATCAGGTCCTGCAACTCGTCGCGGGTCAGCCGGACGTCGGCTCGGTAACCGGGAAGGTCGAGGAGCAACTGCGTCGCGGTCTCCGCGGAGAGCCGTTCCTTGGCCCGTCGACACTCGTCGCGCAGCCTGGTCAGCGACTCGACCGCGGTGGTGCCCGCGGGGTCGGCCTTGTCGGCCAGGCTCTCCAGCACGCGGGCCAGCAGCGCTTGGTCGATCAAGTCACCGGAGAAGTCGGGATACCGCACGGTCTCGCCGATCGGGGCGAACGACGCCCCCGAATCGGCCAGCGTGACGCTCGTGCCGCTGCCGCCGAAGTCGAGCAGGGCGACAACGCCGTCGCCGGTGATGCCCGGATTCGCCTGCAACGCCGTCAACGCGGCGACAGCGTCGGAAACCACCCGGATCTGGTCGCTGTTGTGCGACAGTGTCCTGCTCCTGCCGAGCGCGCTGCGGAACGCCCAGATCGTCGTCGGGCCCCAGTGCGCGGGCACCGCGATGGCGACATCGGCCGACGGCCCGCCCCCCACGTCGACCATCGCGTCGAGCGCCTGCATGAGCAGTTCTTCTGCGCGATAGCTGGTGCCGCCGGGGGTGACCAGCGGCACCCGATCGCCGACGCGTTCGACGAATCCACTGATGGTTCCGCCGGATTGCGCGAGGGTCAGCATCGAGCGGCGCGTCACAGGTTTGTTGCCGACACGCGCCGCGACCAGGTTCGTTGTCCCGACCGACAACCCCAGGGGGTCGCTCATGATTGCCCATACCATAGCTGTGTAGAGGGCATGTTCCGCTTAGACACTCCGTGCGCACCCCATTTGAACGGCGTTCGGCCAGCGCGCTTTTGGACGCTTGCGTTTCATCACCGTCACGCAGGGTACTGGGATTCCCATGACTTCGTTGTGGCTGGCCGACCGGGCAAATCAACCGTCGCCGCCGGGTCCTTTGCTGGAATCCGAACGGCACGCCGACGTCGTTGTGGTCGGCGCCGGAATCACCGGCCTCATCACCGCCGTGCTGCTGGCACGGGCGGGCAGGAACGTCGTCGTACTCGAAGCGCTCACGCCGGGGGCGGGCGCCACCGGGAACACCACCGCGAAGATCAGCCTGCTGCAGGGCAGCAAGCTGTCCAAAATCGTCTCGAAGCAGGGCGCAAAACAAGCCAGGCAGTACATCGAGGGCAACCGCGAAGGCCAGGACTGGCTCCTCGGATACTGTGAGTCGCACGGCATTCCGGTG
Source organism: Actinomycetes bacterium (assembly GCA_023415515.1). Lineage (GTDB taxonomy): Bacteria > Actinomycetota > Actinomycetes > Mycobacteriales > Mycobacteriaceae > Mycobacterium. The sequence goes on along the minus strand of JAEZKH010000156.1, from coordinate 15,756 downwards.
CAGCGCGAGGCCGCCTACACCTACGCGCAGTCGGAGAAGGGGGTCAACGCCGCTCGGACCGAACTCGAGGCGTGCGAAGCGGTGGGCCTGCCCGCGCAATGGGTCGACGAAGCCGACGTACCGTTCCCCTTTCACGGCGGCGTCCGCCTCGCCGACCAGGCCCAGTTCGACCCGATGCCGCTTCTGGACAGCCTGATCGTCGAACTCGACGAACGGGGCGGACGGTTGGCGCATGGCGTTCGGGTGCAGAAGGTTTCCGGCGCGGGCGGCAAACTCGCGCTGCATGTGCGTACGACCGACGGCGACGAGTTCACCGTCACCGCCGACCAGTGCGTGCTCGCCACCGGCATCCCGATTCTCGACCGCGGCGGCTTCTTCGCCCGACTCAAGCCACAGCGGTCGTACTGCATGGCCTACCGCGTGCCCGGCGACATCACCAGCGGGATGTACCTCTCCGTCGATTCGCCGACGCGGTCGGTACGGTACGCGCCGACCGCCGACGGTCAGCGCCTCATCGTCGGTGGCGCGGGCCATCCGGTCGGGCACGAGAGGAGCCCGTCGTCGTCGGTGCAGGAGTTGGACGCGTGGGCGAAGGTGCACTACCCGGGAGCCATGCAGACGCACTACTGGTCAGCCCAGGACTATTCCCCGATCGACGAGCTGCCCTATGTCGGCCCGATCCTTCCTGGCAACGACAAGATCTTCGTCGCAACGGGTTTCGACAAATGGGGAATGACGAACGGGACGGCTGCGGCGTTGGCGCTGGCGAGCCGGATCCTGGGCGGGCGGATGGATTGGGCCGAGGCGTTCGCGAGTTGGAGCCCGCATGAGCTCTCCGGGATTCCGAAAGCCATGCAGATGAACGCCGAGGTCGGCCTGTACCTGGCGAGAGGATGGATCACCCCGGTGACCCGCACGCTCAACCGCACGCCGGAAGAAGGCGGCGTCGTCAGCGGACCGCCGTGGCAGCTCGAGGGCCGCAGCGTGGTCGACGGCGTCGAGCATCGGGTCTCGCCGGTCTGCCCGCATCTGGGCGGCATCGTGAACTGGAACGACTCGGACGAGACGTGGGAGTGCCCGTTGCACGGCTCGAGGTTCGCGCCGGACGGCAAGCTGCTGGAAGGTCCTGCGACGAGGGATCTCACGGCATCTCAGTAGTATCCCGCGGCATGGGCGATATCGACGAGATCATGCGGGTGAAGTACCGGTATCTACGCGCGCTCGACACCAAGTGCTGGGACGAGTTCGCCGACACGCTGACCGAGGACATCGTGGGTGACTACGGCAGTTCGCTCGGCGAGGAACACCGTTTCACCGACCGCGAGACGCTGGTCGAGTTCATGCGCGCGTCGATGCCTGCCAATGTGCTGACCGAGCACCGGGTGACGCATCCCGAGATCGACGTCGACGGCGACGAGGCCACCGGCACGTGGTACCTGCAGGACCGGGTCATCGTTCCCGACTTCAACTTCATGCTCTACGGCGCCGCGTTCTACCACGATCGCTACCGGCGCACACCCGACGGCTGGCGGATCAGCGCCACCGGCTACGAGCGCACCTACGAGGTGAACATGTCCACCGAATCGATCGTCAACTTCAAGGTGACACCTGGTGCGGCGCTTCACATTTAAGCACTCTGGGTAACGGCGATCAGCGCGCCCGGCTTCAGCCAGCGCATGATCTCGACGAGGGTTCCGTCGTCGATTGCCACGCAACCCGCGGTCGGACCGCCGTCGGTGGCGTGCAGAAAGAACGCGCCACCGTTGCCGGGCACGCGCTCCTTGTTGACGCCCATCACCACGGCGTGCACGTACTGGGGGATGTCGAGGTTCTCGGTGCCGCTGGCCGGATCGGTGTCGAACGGGCACTGCGACTTCTGGCAGACCTGCATGGTGTTGTAGGTCGGACTCTTCATATCGCCGTCCCACCAGTGGTTCGGCCCGACCTGGACGTATAGCAGGCCACCGCCGGGGTTGGCCGCGGTGCCGAAGGCGAAATCGAGGGTGAAGATCCCCATCGGCGTCTTCGCCTGACCGTCATGGGTCTGCGGGGCCATGCCGTTGGCACCCACGAAAGCGGGGATGCCGACTTTCACCGGTTGCCAGCCCGCCGCGGTGCGTTGGAAGACGTCAACCTTCGCCGAGGAACCGCCGTCTCCCACAACGGAAATCACCTGGGTGGCATTACCGACCTTCGGTGCGAACCACGGCGTGTAGTCGGCGTGGGCCATCGGCGCGCGGACGGCGCTCAATGCACAGGCCAGCGTCGAGATCAGCACGATCAGGCAGCGTCGCACGCGCCCATGGTGGCACACGGCCGCGCCGGTTGAGCGGAGCCTCGGCTGGGTAAGTTTCCGTCATGCGATTTCGCAGGAAGCCCGAGGGGCTACGTGGCCTGGCCCAGATCGGGGAAGGCCTCGGCACCCTCGACCGCGAGGTCTTCGAGGCCGTCGCGGAGTCCCCGAGCCCCCTGCTCGACAGCACCATGCCACGGCTGAGCTGGGCCGCGGACCACTCGAAGCTGTGGTTCGTCATCGCGGCCGCGCTGATCGCGACGCGGCACAAAGCGACAGCACGAGGCGCGATGCGCGGCGTGGCGTCGCTTGCCGTCACCAGCCTGGTCACCAACCAGGTCGCGAAGAGGGTGTGGAAGCGGCCGAGGCCGAACCGGGGGCTGGTTCCGCTTGCACGGCAGAGCAGGCGCTTCCCGACGTCGAACTCGCTGCCCTCAGGGCACTCGGCCAGCGCCGCCGCGTTCGCCGTCGGCGTGGGTCTGGAGAATCCGCCGGTCGGCCTGGTGGTGTCGCTGCTCGCAGGATTGGTGGGGCTGTCCAGGGTGGTGGTCGGCGCGCATTACCCGGGCGATGTGTTCGCCGGGTTCGGTATCGGCGCGGGCATCGCTGTACTGGGTGGACGCATCGTGCCCCCGATCACGCCGACGCGAGTGCCCGCGGCCGATCCGCTGCGCTTCGACACCCCACCGCGGCCCGACGGGAAGGGCGTCATCCTCGTGATCAACCCGGCATCGGGCAGCGGCACCGGCGCCAGGGTGATCGACGAGGTGCGCGCGGCGTTGCCTGCGGCCGAAATCGTCGAGCTCGGCGAGGACGACGAGGTCGGAGCCGCCCTCGAGGAGGCGGCGAAGCGTGCCGAGGTGTTGGCCGTCGGCGGCGGAGACGGAACCGTGTCGTGCGCTGCGGGCATCGCCGTCGAACACGGCGTTCCGCTGGCAGTCTTCCCCGGCGGTACGTTCAACCACTTCGCCAAGGACATCGGATGCGACACCGTCGCCAAGACGATCGACGCGATCCGCCGCGGTGTCGTCGTATGCGTCGACCTGGTGTGTTTGAACGAAAAGCAGATCGTGATCAACACCGTCAGCATCGGCGCCTATCCGAAGTTCGTGCGCACGCGGGAGAAGCTCGAGCACAAGATCGGTAAGCCGCTTGCCGGCATGTACGCGATGTTCCACACCTTGCGGCGCGACCAGCCGGTCCGGATCTCGTATGACAACAAGACCTTGCAGACATCGCTTTTCTTCCTTGGCAATTCGACGTACCTGCCGTCCGGGTTCGCGCCGTCGCGACGCACCCGCATGGATGACGGGCTGATCGACGTCCGCATCCTGGAGACCGGCCGCAGGCTCAGCAGGCTTCGGATCATCACGTCGCTGGCGTTGGGGCGACTCGAGCGGAGCCCGCTCTACCACGAGATGCGGGTGCCCGAGTTCTCGTTCAAGTCCGTCGACGGGCCGACTGTGCTTGCCCACGACGGCGAGATCGGCACCTCGTGCACTGAGGCGACGTTCAGCGTGAATTATCGGGCGCTGCCGGTGTTTCGTCCGCTTCCGTGACCGGTGCGACGGGCGGCACCGTCAGCAGGCATACGACATACCACACACAGCCCAGCGCCCACCCGGCGATGACGTCGGAGGGGTGGTGCACGTTGAGGACGACGCGCCCGACGCCGATCGCCAGGACAGCGGCGGCGCCGACGAGGATGAGCCAGATTCGCAACGGTCGACGCGTCACGGGCAGAAGCAGGGTCAGCAGCGCGAGCACACCGACCATCACGCCCAGCGCGTGGCCTGACGGGAACGACGATCCCCATGCGTGCACGAGGGCACCGGCCGGTCGGGGGCGGTCGGCGGCCACCTTCGCAGCCTCGGTGATCAACCCGCCGAGTTCGACGCTGACGACCAGGAACAGCGCCGCGCGCAGGTTGCGCCGCGCGAGCGCGACGACGATCACGACAAGGGCGGCAAGGCGGAACGCCGTCGGCCCCAGGACCGTGCAGAACACGTCCCAGAACGAGATCCAACCGGGCCGGGTGGCGCCGAAGTCGTGCAGCGGGTCGAGGGCTGCCCGGTCCATGGCGGCAACCCAACGCCACTGCAACGCGACGCCGAGCCACAGCAGCCCGTAGAGCGCCAACGCCGATGCGGCGACCCCGATCAGCCGAGCTTTCCGCTGTGTCACCCCTCAACCGATACCACGCACCGGCTACCGTGCACCCATGGCCGTAATCCTGCGCAAAATGCTTCGCATCGGCGGGCTGCCCAACGAGTTGCGCACTCAAATCGACGCGGAAGGCATCCTCTACCTGGCCGAATACGTCCCGGTCACCCGGCGGTTCAGCGGGGCGGTGCCGGGCAAGAAGGCCAACACCGACATCGCGAGCTATGTCGGCTCTCTGGCGATCACCCCGCAGCGGGTGCTGGGCACGCTGTCGTCGGTGCCCAAACTGGCGGGCCGCACCATCGACCAGCGATGGGACGAGCCTCAGAGCGGGCCGGTCAAGGCCGGCATCTCGGATGCGGGCCTGCACATCGAGGTGGACATCGGCGAGGTCGACCCGTCGTTCAAGGGCCACCTGTCGCTGAACTACAAGACCGCGATCGGCGAGGACGTCCTGAGCCGGCTGCCGAACCGATCGCTGGCGTTCGAGGTGCCGCCCGAGTACGTGTTGCGCGCGGTCGGGGTGCCGGACAGAGGTTGAGCGTGGATGCGCGAGCAATAGTCGAGACGTTCGTCGTCGCGTTCGGCGAAGGACGGCTCGACGACGCGTTCGCCCTGTTGCACGACGACTTCGTCGTGCACGCGGCGGGTAATGTGCCATACAGCGGCGATTACCATGGCGCGGAAGGGTTTTCGGAGCTGCTCGGGAAATGCTGACGGTACTCGACCTCACTCCGAGTTCGGCGATAACGGTTCGGGACGGGCTCATCGCGGCACTCGACGTGTACTACAAGAACCCGTCTGCCGTGGCCGCGCTCTTCGGTTAGAAAGGCGGTGGCTTGTTGTGTTCGGCGACGAGGGCGTCGTTGAGTCGGCGTTCGGCGGCTTTGGCCTTGGCGCAGTTTTGGGCGCGGGTGCGTCGCCGCTTGGGCATCTTCATGCCGCGATCACCGGACGTGTCGACGACGGGCGGTTCACCGTCCCACAGCGCGGCAGTGGGTAAGCAGAGTCGGGGGAACAGGTGCAGGCTGCCCGGGTAGGTGACATAGGTGTGCCCGGTCGGGCTGGTCCAGACGACGGTGCCGTCGGGGAGTTGTCGGTCCCGCCACCCGCCCGCCCCGTTCCAAAACGTTTTCAGCAAGTGGTGAAAACGACACAGACACTTCAGATTTGACGGATGCGTCGGCCCCACCGGATAAGCCACGGTGTGGTCGATGTCGCAGACCTCGGCGGGCTTGTCGCACCCCGGGAACCGGCACGTCAGATCCCGACACCGGACGAACTCACACACCGCCTTACTCGGGGTGTAACGCGGCTCCGGCAACGAATCCGCACCCGGATGGCGCACCTCGCGGACCGTGGCCCGCGCCAAGATACCGGCCAACAACGCCGTCGGCATGATCCCCGCGCCGAACACATACGCCGGCCGCGCGGCGCAGCCAGCGGGCTCGGGGGTGTCGGGGTCGTCGGGGTGCGACCCATGTTGGGCGGCGTCGTTGGTGTCGTTGTCGGGGATGGCGTACACGACGGCGTTCTTGGCCGGGGCGTCACCCGGGGTGCCGCCGGGGCAGTCGGGGTCATCGCAGCCGCAGTCGAACGCGGTGTGGTTGACCGCCGCCACCAACGCCCGCGCGCGGCGGTGATCAGCCGTCCGTGGGTCGGCGTCACACACACTGTCGGCGATCTCGGTGACATTCTGTTCCATCAACGCCCCGTCGGCGGCGTTGACGCGGGCAAAGATCGTCATCATCCCGGGCACATCGGTCGGGGCGCCGAACTGCACGGTCTCCTCACCGTTGGCCTGCTGGGTCCGCCGCAACGCCCCCGGATCATGCGCCTCGACCAGCGCATCGATCGCGATGATCGTCTTCTTCTGCGACAACGCCCCCCACCGCATCACCCGCTCCGCGAGCTCGGTGTCCACCGCGGCCAGCGCGTCCGGGTCGTCGATCAGATAGGTGCGCGACACGATCACACGCACCAACACATCGCTGATCAACCCCTGCTCGTACAACCTGCCCACGGCCGGGAGTCGGTCGCGCAGGGCGAGGCCGCGGTTGGTTTGATGCAGCGCCAACCCCGAGGTCACATTCAAGGCGGCGGCCAGCTCGGCGGCGACGGCGGCGTCGGGGTCCAGCCACCACAGCTCGCGCTCAGCCTTGTCGGCCGGCCCGGTGCGGCGGGCGAAGACCTCAGCCATCACCGCCAACTTGCGCGCCCCCGCGGCGTTCTCCACCCGCGCCCACCCCACAACGGCATCAACCAACTCGGCGTCGGTCAACGACGCCAGGTCGGCGATCTCGGGCAGCGGACCATCAAACACATATCGAACATATGTGCGAACTCCGACGAAAGCTGCCCCGACGAGCAGTCACTCCCAAACCTGTGGATCAAGTGGCAACTGTGGATAACTCCTCATGAGCTAACCGGTTGCGAGCGACGACCCGGAAAGGTGACCCTGCGCCGGCAGGCGGACCGGCGGTCGGACGAATGGGTCGATCGCTACCGCGCGAACGCGCTAACCCACCTGCGCGACGACGAAGATGCGCCGGAACGGAAAGAACGTCCGACCGTCGGGCCGCCGCGGATAGGCCTCGTTCAGCAGCGGGATGAGTTGCTGGCGGTACTGCTGCCACGCCTCGGCGGACAACCGCTCGATCACCGGTCGAAGCGCAGTTCCGGTGATCCACTCCAAAACCGGGTTCAGACCGGTCAGTTCGTGGATGTATGTGGTCTCCCACGCGTCGACACGGCAGCCGGCCTCGGTGAGCAGGGCCGCGTACTCGGTGGGTGAACTGACCACGTCGGCGTCCCGGAACGGCATGTTGCGCAACCGGTTTGCGAACGGCTCGCGTCGGGCGACCTCGCGCACGGCCTCGTGCGACGGCGACTCGAAGTTGCCGGGCATCTGCACGGCGATCCACGACCCGGTGGCCAATTGCCCGGCCCACCGCACCAGCAGCTCGCGGTGTTCGGGCACCCACTGCAACGTCGCATTGCTGACGAGAACATCGGTGTCGGGCTTGGGTTCCCACGACCGAACGTCGCCCACCTGTGCGTCGACCCCGCGCTGCGTGGCTGCCTCGACCATCTCGGGTGAGCTGTCCCAGGCCTCGATCACCGCGTCGGGCCAGCGCTGTGAAAGCGTGGCGGTGAGATTGCCCGGGCCGCAACCAAGATCGACTATGCGGCGCGGTTTGTCGGCGGCCACTCGCGACGTCAGATCGAAGAACGGCCTTCCGCGGTGGTCGGCGTAGGCGAGGTAGACGTCCGGGTTCCACATGACCGTCAGTCTCGCACTCCCGGGTTCACAGGGGGTTCGCAGCGACGAACCAGCCTGACCGCCAGCAATACACGGCACGGTGATCGGCATGGCTGCCAGCGCCGACAGGCGTCCGCAATTGGCGCTCGCCGCCCTGGTGGCGCTCAGCGCGGCGCTGTACCTGTGGAACCTGTCGGCCACCGGTTACGGCAACCTCTTCTACGCCGCGGCGGCCCAAGCGGGTTCACGCAGTTGGTCGGCGTGGTTCTTCGGATCGCTCGACGCGAACAACTTCATCACCGTCGACAAGCCGCCCGCCTCGCTGTGGGTCACCGGCCTGTCAGTCCGGTTGTTCGGGATGAACAGCTGGGCAGTGCTCGCACCGCAGGCGTTGATGGGGGCGGCGTCGGTGGCCGTGCTGTACGCAACCGTGCGGCGCGCATTCGACGACGTCCGCGGGGTCACGGTCGCAGGCCTGCTCGCCGGGGCCGCGCTGGCGTGTACGCCCGCCGCGGCGCTGATCTTCCGCTTCAACAATCCCGATGCCCTGTTGGCCCTCGTGCTGACCGTCGCGGGGTACTGCCTGATCCGCGCCGTCACCGTCGCGTCGTGGCGCTGGCTCGCCCTGGCCGGAGTCGCCATGGGCGCCGCGTTCCTGACGAAGATGCTCGAAGGTTTCCTTCCGCTGCCCGCATTCGCGCTGACGTATCTGCTGCTGGCGCCGACGCGCCTGCGCGACAGGTTGATCCATCTGCTCGGCGCCGCCTGCGCGTTGATCGCCACCGCGGGTTGGTGGGTGGTGGCCGTTCAGCTCGTCCCCGCGACCGCGAGGCCCTACATCGGCGGTTCGACCGACAACACCGTCATGCAACTCGCCGTCGGCTACAACGGTATGACCCGCATCCTCGGCCGCAACAGAAACGGTGCGCACGACCTCGCAGCGCCCTCGATGGGTCACGGTTGGTCGAGGCTGGGTGGCGGGACCGGTCCCGGACGGCTGTTCACCGCCGAGATGGCGAACGAGATCTCATGGCTGCTGCCCGCCGCGCTGGTGGGCATCGCCTTCGGCGGCTACCTCGTCGCACGGGGCCGTCTCGGCCGCGGCGAGAAGGCCGTGCTGGTCATGTTCTCGGGCTGGTTGCTTGTCAGCGCATTGGTCTTCAGCTACATGGACGGCATGGTGCACCCGTACTACACGGTGGCGATGGCGCCCGCCGTCGCAGGGCTCGTCGGCACAGGCGCGGTGTGGTCGTGGCGGAACCGGACCGGCTGGGACGGCAGGCTCGCGCTGTCGGCGATGATCGCCGCCACGGGCATCTGGTCGGCTGTCCTGTTGCAGCGCAACGCCTTCGGCCCGAGTTGGGCGCCCTTGACGCTCGGCGCCGTCGCGTTGGCGGCGGCCGTTGCGGTGCTGAGCTTGGGTATCCGTCGAGCGGCCGCACCCGCCGCCGCGCTCGGGATGCTCGCGGCGGTCACAGGCGCGGCCGCCTTCTCGATCGCCACGGCGGCCACCCCCCACCAGGGCTCGATCCCGACCGCGCTGAAGAAGGGTGCCGCGCAGATGGGCAACTGGACCGGCGACGAGGCCACCAACACCGAACTGGCCGCGGTGTTGGCCGATACCAACACCGAATGGTCGGCGGCGACCAACGGGTCCCAGTCCGCCGCGGCGCTGGAGATCTCATCCGGCACGCCGGTGATGGCGATCGGCGGTTGGAGCGGCGACCCGGTACCCACCCTGCAGTCGTTCATCGACGATGTTCGTGCCGGCAAGATCACGTACTACGTCGAGGCCGGACGCCGCGGCCTGGCCCCGGGTACCGGGCGGGGCGAGGTGATCTTCGGCCACGGTCACAGCACCGCGCACACCAGGGAGATCGCCGAATGGGTGGCCAACCACTACCGGGGCACCGTGATCGGCGAGTCGACGGTCTATCGCCTGACGTGACGTTGGCTACCATCGGGCGGTGTCCAGCACCCAGCGGCCCGGTGTCGAGCCGGTTGAGCCGCCGATCCCCGTGCCCGACGTTCCCGGCGCCGACGCGACGGCCCGCGGGCTTCCCCGCCGCGTCGACCTCACGCTGCGCCAGCGGCTGATCGTCGACTCGTCGGCGATCGCCGATCTCGGCCTCCGCACGGCGCTCGCCTCGGTCGTCGGCGCCGCCATGCTGCCGCAGGTGGCGATGTCGGCGTTGAACCGGTCGGCGGCCAGTGAGCAGCGCGACGTGCTGCAGTTCTATGCCGAGCTCGCTGCGACGAAGGATCCCCGGCGGGCCTTCCCCACCCCGACAGAAGCGCCGCGCATCTCGTCGCGGCCCGCGAACCCCGTCGCCGAGTGGATGGCCAACGGGCGCGTGCACAACATCCGGTTCAACAGCAGCTTCCAGGCGATCAACCCCGCGATGCGGGACCGGTGTAGCTCGTTACAGCGCAACAACATCGTGCACGCCCAACACTGGCGACACGATGACGGGCCCCGCCCGACGCTCTGCGTGATCCACGGTTTCATGGGATCGGCCTACCTGTTCAACGGGCTGTTCTTCTCGCTTCCCTGGTTCTACCGCTGCGGTTACGACATCATGCTCTATACGCTGCCGTTTCACGGCCGGCGAGCCGAAAGGTTCTCTCCGTACAGCGGTTACGGAATTTTCGCCAACGGCCCTGCCGGCTTCGCAGAGGCGATGGCGCAGGCCGTCTACGACTTTCGCTCGCTGATGGACTACCTGGAGTTCACCGGGGTCGACCGAATCGCGCTGACCGGGATGTCGCTCGGCGGCTACACATCTGCGCTGATCGCGTGCGCCGACGATCGCATCCGGGCTGTCATCCCCAACGTCCCCGTCGTCATGCCCGACAAGCTGGTTCAGCAGTGGTGGCCGGCCAACATGCTGGTCACACTCGGCGATCAGTTCATCGATTCCGGCGACGAACTTCAAACGGCCGCAACGATGTTCCACTCACCGCTGAACTATCCCGCGTTGGTACCCAAGGATCGGCGACTGATCATCGCCGGGCTCGGCGACCGACTGGCCCCGCCCGAGCAGGCCGAGGCGCTGTGGGAGCACTGGGACCGCTGCGCGTTCCACTGGTTCCCCGGCAACCACATCCTGCACGTCAGCCAGCCCGACTACCTTCGCAGGATGACGCGATTCATGCGTGACTTCATGTTCGACTAGGCGAGGCGCTGCGCCGAGAGCGGATGCAGTGCGGCCAGTGCGACTCCGTGCCGTCCTCTCAACGCGGTCAAACCCGGTGCGGGCGCACTGCCCGGCCGCTCGGCGGTGAGCAGCGCACATGCAGCGGTCACCGAAGGGCGGGCCGGATCTCCCGACATCTCCAGCGCGGTCCAGGTTTCGTCCGACCCCTGTGTCCGAAGCGCATGCAACGTCTGGTCCAGCTTTTCATCGACAGGGACGCGGTAGGCGGCGAGGTATCCCGATTCGGTGCGCAGGCCCCGCCACGTCTCCTTGCCCGACGGCAGCGGCGGCACATCCTCCGCGTCGACGACCGTGGTGGACAACCCGCTTTCCTGCAGGTGGTCGCGCAGTCGGCGGATCGCGACCTCGGCAGTCTCCTGCAGCGGAATGGTGGCCGAACGGGCCTGCAGCGCAGCGAGATTCTCGGCGGCGTCGAGGGTCAAGCCGATCCAGGTCGTCCGCCCGGAGTCGGTGTCCCTGTTCGTGATCCGCACCGCATGGGCACGAAGACCGTAGCGGTTCAGGTAACCGGTGAGCACCTCATCGGGGGGATGCAGGCCCGCCGACTCCGGATCTGCACGCAGCAGCACCGTCGCCCGCGATTCCGGCACGCGTCGGGCCTTCGAGCGAGTGCGACGCCAGACAGCGAATCGCCGCCCCACCATCGTGGTGACGAACGCCCCGCGCCACCAGGCGAACAGGATCACCACCGCGCCGACGGCGATGCCGAGCACCCACCGGTCGTAGGTCGACTCCCACGGATAGCACATCGCGGCGGGCACGATGAACAACAGCGCCAACGTGATTCGGGCCGTCATGCGGTGGTGTCCTTCCTTCGGTGCACGATGACAGCGGTGGCCAGCACCAGCGCGGCGAGCACTCCCGTCCCGGCGAACGCGATGATGCGCGGCCGCGGATCCTCGGCTGCCGGGGGTTGCGGCGCGGCGATCTGCTTGCTGTGCGGGGTGTCCGGATCGACCGGTGCCACCTGCCAGGTCAGCGCGGCCACCGGATCGACGCTGCCCGCACCGACCTGGTTCGACGGTGACTGTGCCGCGCCGTGTGCGGTCTCGCTGAGCCTCCGCTTCACCTGCGCCGCGTTCAATTCCGGAAACCTGCTGCGCACCAACGCCGCAACGCCCGAAACATAGGCCGCCGCATAGCTTGTGCCGCTGATCGGGAACAGCTCCTGCTGGTCGTTGGGGCTCGCGTTCGCGATGCCTCCTTCTGGAGCGTTGCTCACCGACGCGACGTTCTCGCCCGGGGCGGCGATACCCAGCCACGGCCCCGCCATCGTGAAGTCCGACGGCAGGCCCGTCGCGGTGAGCGATCCGACCGACAACACGTACTGCTGCCACCACGACGGGACGGAGATCGACGCGACCGTCGACCAGTCGCCGTCGACAGGATTCGACTCGCACGTCGAACCGGTGCCGAACCCGCCGCGGTGATTGCCCGCGGCGGCGACGATCACCACATCCTTCTGTTCGACCGCGTAGCGCAGCGCCGCACCGAGTTCGGTCTGGTCGATGTTCTTGTCGGCGGGCACGCATGTGACCGCCGAGATGTTGACCACCCGCGCACCGAGGTCCGCGGCGCGCACCACCGCCCGCGCCAGGCTGGCGATGTCGCGCACGGAGCGGCTCACTTCGGGGTCTGCGTTCGGGGTGCGCGGCGAGAACTTCGCCGAGGTCTGCCGGATCGAGATCAGCCGTGCCGCCGGCGCCACCCCCGAGAATCCGTCGCCGCCCGGTTGGCCCGCGATGAGACCGGCCACGAGAGTGCCGTGCCCGTCGCAGTCGGTGAGCCCGTCGGTGGCCTCGACGAAGTCCCCGCCGGGATCGACGTTGGGCAGCCGCGGGCCTGGTTGCACGCCGGTGTCGATGACAGCGACGGTCTGCCCCTCGCCGCGGGAGTGCTTCCACGCGTCGGAGAGATTGAGCGCCAGTTGATTAGGGCTGACGGCTCCCGGGTCCGTACCCGCGAGCACGCCCGTCGTCGTACACGCGCCGCGCTGCGCCATCGGCTGCACCGGTCCGACAGCGCCCGGCGGCGGGGCCACCTGCGCGTCGACTGCCGGCGGGCTGACCGCACCGGCCGCCGGGCACGCCACGACCATCACCACCGATAGGGCGGCAAGCGCACAGATTCCGTTGCGGGTCACCGATTCAGCACCAGCTCGAAGAGCCCGACGAGATAGGCGGCCACCGGGATGATCGATGCGTCGATGCCTGCGGCGGCGAAGCCGACCAGCCGCCGCAGCGGAAGTGAGTAGGTTTCCGGCCGTGCGATGCCCGGGTTCGACGCCACCACGATCCAGACCGCGACGAGTACCGCCAGTGTTGCGAGCGCCCACCATGCCGATGCGTAACGGCCGGTCGCTGCGAAAACCACCAGCAGGGTGACCGTCACCAGGTACGCGTGGCTGAGCAGCCACGCCTTGCATGCCGCGGTGTCCCACACCCGTGCCCGCAGCGTGGCGCCGGCAGCCGCGCCGACCACCAGAATCCACGCCCACACCCCTTGCCGATCGGCAGGCAACCCCACAACGAGCACCGAGCCCGCGACCGACAGCAACACGCCGGCGGCGATGAAACCCGTTTGATACGAGTCGGATAGCCGCACCCTGCGAGGGAGGTCCGCCAGCACGCTTAGCGGCTGAGCCGACGGCGTCGGGTCACCCGGGGCGGGAATCACCGGCAGCGGGAAGCGTGCCCACAGCGCAGAGAGCTGTGCGGCCTGCACGGTGACCAACAAGGCGATGACGATCAGGCCGCAACCGATGCTGCGCACCGGAAGATGCCACACCGTGGCGACCCCCGCCGCAATAAGCACCCCGAGGCCGGTCACCACCGCTGCGGTGAAGAACGCAACGGCCCGCTCCGACACGATGCGGTTGATCGACGCGAACGCTGTCACTCCTGCGGCGCCGAGAACGACGTTGGCCCAACCGAATTCCCCCGGCACGGCGAGCGCGAACGCGACCGCGACGGGTACCAGTGCCGCGATCGACAATGCGACCGCGAACCCCGGCAGGCGCGTGCGGGTGAGCAGGGTCGCCAGCACAGCGGCAGCCGCGACCGCGCTCACCGTCACCAGGCCGGCGAGCTGCCCGACAACGGCGTGATGTGCGGCGGCGAGTCCGGTGCACACCAGGATCAGCCCGATGACCGCGACCGCCGCGCCGCGGCGGATCTGCCCGATCCCCCACGGCCGATTCCTCGCCGCCGAGAAGATCACCGCGGCGTCGGCGATGTCCTCAACGATCGGCGGCGACGCCGGTCCTGCGGGCAGCGGCCGCAGCGCGAGCAGGTCGCCGTCGACGACGCCGACGGTGTCCAGCGTGGCGTCGAGGCTGAACGGAGCACCGCCGATGGGCGCCAGGCTGCGCCGCACCGGCCCCTCATCCGTCTCGTCGGTGGGCAGCGCCAAACGCTGTACCGCGGGGATGATTTCACGCAGCGGCAGTTCGGCGGGCAATGCCATCTCGGTGAGCCGACCGCCTGCGTCTGACTCCGAACCTGCCAGCACGGCAACGCGGACGATGGGTATCACAGTGTTGTTCGACATGGCTCTCTCCGGTGTTCTGTTCGTTGGTCGAAGTCGCGGGTGAGCTGCAGGTCGGGAAACCAGGAGCCGTCCGGCAGTGTTGCGATCAACCGGTCGATGGCAGCGGCGATCGCGAAGGGGGTGCCTGGGCTGAAGGTGGACACCCACTCGCCGTCGAAGGCTCGCGTCGGGCTCACCAGGACCCGCCCCTGACGGGTGTCGATGACCCCCACACCGACGTCGGTCGTGACATGGTGGCCGTCGCGGCGCTGCCCCGCGACGATCTCCACATAGCTGCGCCTGTCGGTGTACGCCGAAGCCACGATCTCGCGGGCGGCGTCGGGGATGTCGAGGAAGTCAAGGACATCGATGACGGGCGCACCGTTGCGGATCCGGTCATCGGCGCGGGCCCCGGCCTGTGCGGGCAGCGCGAATTCCGGAATGCTCGCGGGGGCACGGCCGCAGAGCCCCACCGTCGCGATCGGGACGAGCGCATCGGGGTCGCCGATGTCCATCTCGGTGAAGGTGACCAGATGCGCGTTGCGCAGGGCCACCACCGTCTGCTCACCACGGCGCGCGCCCAGACCCCGTAACAGGTCGCCCGCCGTGGTGACGAACCGGAGCTCGAGCCACTGTGACGGGTGGCACGCCAGCCGAATCCAGCCTGCCACGGCTGGATCGACATCGTCGACGGCGAATTCGCTGCGGTGTTCGTCCTGCGGGCCGGGCGGGGTGATCGCCAGTACCCACGGAAAGCTCCCAGCGCCGACGAAATCGGCTATACGCCAGGCCTGCTCGACGGTCAGCTCGACAGCGTTAGGACGCATCTATCCCCATTTGGCGCCTTCGGCGTTGTCGCGGGCGTTCATCGACATCGTGTTCTGCTCATGGGTGGCCGCCATGGCGCGGTAGGCGCGCACCAGTTCCTCGAGCGCGGTGTTCCACTGTGCCTGCCAGGCCTGGTAGGTCATCCCGGTATCGCCCTGCCATGCGCCGGCCAACGCGGCCTGCTCGCTGGCGATGTCGGCGCCGATGGCATGCAAAGCGGCTGCGTAGCTTGTCATTTCACCCGAGTGCGAGAGCATCGCCGGGTAGTTGTACATGATCTGCGACATGGTCGTTGTGCCTTTCGGATCCGGATCAGATGGAGGTGTAGGTGCTGGCCGCCGCCGCGTCCTGGGCGACGTAGTTGCCCGCCGCGTCGCCGAGGTTGACCTGCGCGATGTCGAGCAGCGCGTTGACCTTCGCCGACACCTCGACGAACCGGGCGTGTGCGGCCTGGAACGCCGCCG
>JAEZKH010000148.1 GCA_023415515.1 Actinomycetes bacterium | reverse complement strand
AAGTACGGCGGCGCGACCACTCCGCCGTGGCGGGTGGTCTTGGCGTACGCCGGATCGTCGTAGAGCGGGTTGTAGTCGGCGACGCTGTACGCGCTTCGACGGATGTCGGAGACGTCGACAGGATCGGGGCTGTCCACCTGGGACATGCCCATCATCGGCTGGGGGTACGGCGGCAGTTCCTTACCGACCCAATCGCGCACTGCAGCTACGCCGAGCGGATCGTCCATCGTCTCCTCATTCTTCTGTTGCCGCTGGTACCAATGGACGGCTTCGGGTGAACCATCTTCAGGGGATGATGGCCGGCATTGTCTCCCAGCCGCGCACGGTCGGCGAGGGCGCCATCACGGCCTTTGACAGGTCGATGTCCCACTCCGGGAAACGAAGCAGCACCTCCTCCAAGGCGATCCTGCCTTCCATCCGCGCCAGGGCAGCACCAAGGCAGAAATGCGCGCCTGCGGCGAAGCTGATGTGGCCCTTGCCGCGACGGTGGACGTCGAAAGTGTCGCCGTCAGGAGGGAATCGCCGGTGGTCGTGGTTGGCGGCACCGATCAAGAACATCATGGTGCTGCCCTGCGGCACGATCTGGTCGTAGAACTCGACGTCGTGCGTGACGTATCGAGCGACCCGGGGTGCAGGGGTTTCCAGGCGGAGGATCTCCTCGACCGCATCGGGGATCAACGAAGGATCGGCGACGAGTTGCGCGCGCTGATCGGGGTTTTCGGCAAGTATCTTGCCGGCCCATCCGATGAGGTTCATGGTCGTTTCGTTGCCTGCGCCTTGGAGGAGCGCAACATAAACGAGTATTTCCGCTCGGTCTAGCCGCCGCCGAGTTCCGGTTTCGTCCTCGAATTCCACGTTCAGTAGTTCCGTGACGATGTCGTCGGACGGGTTGTCGGCACGCCAGTCAACGTATTCCGCAATGAACTCGTCATCGAGGAAGCCCGCTGCCGCTTGCGGCGTCCCGGCATCGGTCTGAGAATTGATCGTCGCGTAAACGCGGTCTCTCCCTATTTCCTGGCGCTCCTGAGGGATGCCGAGCAGCATTCCGATCACGCGCATCGGCATCTGCGCGCCAAGGTCGGCAATGAAGTCGAATTCGCCTGCGCCGCTGATGGCGTCCAGGCTGCTTACGCAGTATCCACGAATCACGGGTTCTAATTCCGCGATCTTGCGCGGTGTGAACAAGCGGGACAAAAATTTCCGGTGGATGGTCTGGCGGGGTGGATCGTCCATGACGATGAAACCTGACGGTATGTCCATCCCTGATTTGATCACTTCCAGCAGGTTGCCTCGGGATGAGCTGAACGTCTTGTACTCGCGGAGACCTTTTTCCACGTCGGTGAAGCGGCTGAGCGCGAAAAAGTCATGTTCGTCATTCCGGTACAGCGGCGCTTCATCACGCAATCGCCTATACGTGGGATAGGGATCGGCGCGCAGCGAGCTGTCATACGGGTCGAAAGAGACATCCGTTGAGGTGTTCCGTGTCATGGTTGGTGAAGTCCCTTCGTGGATTTGCCGAGCTTAAGCCGACGCGGAATAGGCTTTGAGCCGCCTCAAGTAAGACACAAGTCGGTACGCCGGCGCGGGCTTTGGCCAGTCATCAGCGCGGAAGTACGCATCCGTCCCGCCGTCGACGAACAACACGCTGCCGCAGAGGAAGTCCGCGGCATCCGAGAGCATGAACAGCGCCCAGTCGGCCAGCTGCCCGGCGTCACCATATCCGCCGATCGGGACAGGAACGGACTGAAAGCGCTCCCCTCCCTTCGGCGCGGACAGCGACTCTTGCAACATGGGCGTCATAATCGCCCCCGGGGCAAGAGCGTTCAGGCGTATGCCGGCGCCCGCCCACTCGGCTTTGATCGCCTCGCGTCGAACCCAGCGGGTCACCGCGATCTTGGATGCAGCGTAGACGAACACCGAAGAATTCTTGCCGAGCAACCTGACGGAGCGAACCGCCTTTTCGGAGTCATGCGCAAGGAATGCCCGCACCGTGCGCGCCGGCACTATGGGCATTATTGAGGTGGAGTTGCTGGAGAACACAACGACTTTCGGGCGGTCGGCGGCGCCCAGTGCCGGGCGCCACGCGTCGAGCAGGTCGACGACACCGAAGAAGTTGACCTGGGCGACCAGTCGCGCACGCCCGGCAGCCCGCGTGGGGCCCAGCCCGGCTGCCAGCACGGCGCCATCCAGTTTGGACCCCGACGCCGCCAGAACGCCGGCGGCCGCCGCCTGGCGTCCCTCGCCTGTGGACAGATCGGCGACGATGTCCGCCTGCTTGACGTCAACTCCGATGACGGAGTGGCCGGCGTCGCGCAGCTTCTTGGCGACCTGGTGCCCCATGCCTGATGCCGAGCCGGTGACTGCGTAGGTACCCACGATCGGGTCTCCTTTCTCGGGTGGCAGCTATTCTGCCCAAAGCTGAGATGTTGAGGCGCGTGGTGGGATTCGCTGCAAGAGAAGAGGTCTGGCAACTCCACGCAAGATCAACGCACGCTGGTGGTCTTCCGTCTGAACAATCGCGCAAACAGCGCACGCAAGCGAGCAAAGCGTCGAGGATGCCCGGGGGCCACCGTGGCGTCGACTACCCCGAATTCACGCTCGATCGCACCTTTCAGGTTCTGACAAAATTTGTCGCCGAGCCTCGGCACGACTGGGGCCGCCATCGCTTCCATCATCGATGACATCGGACCGGAACCTTCGACGCTGAGACTAAGGGCGATCGCGGTGCCACCCTCAGAAGGCTGCGCATCAAAGGCCCCCGAGCCGCTGATGGGTTCAGTGATTCCGGTGAACTCGAATGAGACATGGTTTGGCTCGCCCCACTTGGTCACATGCACTGCGACCTTGACTACCCGAACTAGCCCACCGAGCCCAATCCGTGTCGTCCAGATCGAGTCGTCCCGGCTTTGCTCCTCGAAGGAGTCGTACCCAGGAAGTTGCTCTGCCCAGTTGCTAGGAACGCTGACGAATTCCCACACCTGTTCTAAGGGAACGCCGACGTGGATCGCGGGCTCGGTTTTCAGCATTCACGCCTCCTGTTGAAATTTGGCACGGTCAGATCGACAATCCACCGTCAACGGGCAAGACAACTCCGGTGATGTAGCCTGCCTCGCGCGATGCGAGAAAGCCCACCGCAGCTGCCATCTCGCTGGGGTCGCCGAACCGCCCGATCGGGATGCCCGCGGTCAACTCCGCCTTTTTTTCGGCCGGAATCGAAGAAACCATTCGGGTCTCGGCGTTCGGTGATATCGCGTTAACGGTGACACCGAAACGAGCGAGTTCCTTCGCCGTTGTCTTGGTGAAACCAATGATTCCGGCCTTGGCCATCGCGTAATTGGCCTGTCCGATGTTGCCGTGCAGGCCCGTGTACGAGGTGACGTTGATAATCCGTCCGTAGCTCTGACTACGAAAATGGGGCACGCAAGCACGCGTGAAACGGAAAGTTCCGCCCCCGTGAACGGCGAGCACCTGCGCCCAGTCATCATCGCTGAGCTTCCACACCACCGAATCCCTAAGGATGCCAGCATTGTTCACTAGAATATCTATACGTCCCGTGGCTTCGACTACGTGTCTCACAACCCGCTCAACATCTTCGGTGTTGCTCACATCCGCCTGAATTGGACGCCCGCCGGCATCTCGCGCTGCCCCTGCGAGCTCGACACCATCGAAGTCCACGAGAAAGACCGTCGCCCGAGCGACCGAGAAGAACAGCGCAAGTTCCAGGCCGATGCCTCTAGCTGCACCGGTGACGATCACGGTCTGGCCCGTGAAGTCGAAAGAAAGGGTCGACACTGCTATCTCCGCTACCCGACGTCCGAACCTTGAGGCTGCGACTTAGGTTTTCCGGTACGATCCGACACACGCCAGCCGCCGGTCAGGAGCCGGTGGACGCCGGCTTCAGCCAAGGCAATCGTTGGAGCATTCGTGTTCCCGCTAGTCAAATTGGGCATCACCGACGCGTCGATCACGCGTAAGGCCTCGACGCCTTTCACCCGCAGATCACTGTCTAGCGCAGCGTGATCGTCGTCAGCAGTTCCCATCCGCACTGTGCCAACCCAATGTCCTGCATTGAAAGTATTCTGGGTGAGAAAGTCCCGCCACTGTTCATCGGACTCGACTCCAGCGCTGGGGCCAACTTCCCGAATAACATAGGGCTTCAGCGCTTTTGACTCGAAAATCGAACGGGTGAGGCGTCCGGCGGCAGTCGCGTCAGCGATATCCCGTTCGTCCCCGTAGTAGGCGAGATCGATTTTCGGCAGATCGAACGGATTCAACGACGATGCACGCACCTGACCGGTCGTACGGGGATGAAGGAGGCTGATATGGCAACTCACCATGGGCCTGTCCGGAAGGCCGACGCGCTGCTTATTCTTCTTCGGCGGCGCCGCGTCGAGGTTCGCTTCTTCACCCGGGAGAGCCTCAGGCCGACCGGAGACCGCCGACATGGGCGAGTACATCAGTTCAAACTCAGCCCACGGCGCATCCTGGTGGATCTTTCCGAAGGCGACTGCATGTGTCATCGCAGCGGTCGCAAGACCTCGACGGTGCATGATCAGATCGCGGCCGGCCCGTAGCACATTCAGAAGCGTGAGTTCTTGATTGAGAGTGCGGCCGTTGACATCGAACATCAGCGTGAACGTCGGGTGCTCTTGCAGACCCTGACCAACCGCCGGTACGTCTGCCACAATCGGCGCGCCCAACTCCCGCAACAGATCGATCGGCCCCACGCCAGAGCGCTGCAGCAATGCCGGAGATGCCACGGCCCCGGCGCAGATGATCACCTCACGCCGAGCCGTCACGCGATGTCGCTTGCCTCGTTGCACATACTCGACACCGACGGCCCGGCGATTCTCGAACAGCACGCGGTCGGCGGTGGCGTGGGTTCGGACAGAAAGATTCTTTCGTCGACGCGCCGGAGCAAGATAAGTACGTCCCGTGCCGGCCCGTAAACCGTTTCGTTGGCTCACTTGAGTTAACGACGCACCGATCTGAGTCGCGCCGTTGTAGTCAGTTAGCACGGGAAGACCCACCTCCGCTGCGCCGTTGAGAAACGGCTGCGTCGTCGGGTGCTCTACTCGGAGGCGGGAGACATACTGGGGCCCCGTTGCGCCACGCATGCCACTGGGTTCTCCCGTCCATCGCTCTGAACGACGGAAGAAGGGCAGAAGGCTTTCGTAATCCCAGCCGTCGGCACCGGCGTTCGCCCACGCGTCGTAGTCAGCGGGATTTCCACGCACCCAGAGCATTGCGTTTACTGAGCTACTGCCTCCCAAGACCCTCCCCGACGACCAGGAATCGGTGCGACCATTCCTCGTCATGTCAGGTTCAGTTTCGTACATCCAAAAATGCTTGGGCGGGAGGCGCAATGACCCGGCAGGCAGCAGGATGAAGGGCGAAACGTCACTTCCACCGGACTCGAGGACGACGACAGAGTGATCACCAGACTCGGACAACCGCGCCGCGACAACCGCGCCCGCCGAGCCGCCTCCGACGACCACATAATCTGCCACGTCAGCCATAGTTCTTCATTCCATCCATTTCGCTATCCAGCTTTGTGTGACCGGTTGATCTGGTTGATGATGTGCGGCCATCGACCGGCCGGGAGACCCCTGTGACATAGCGCCCCACATCTGAACGCCAAATAGCCGCATGTGGTACGTCTACGGGGTCGACCCGTGGAATTGGCAGGACCTGCATTGCACTGAAAGCACCTCCACCGTCATCCACGGTTCCATGCCTGGGCTCGTCTACAAGGGGTCATGCTCGTCCCCGAACCCGCGGGGCTAACTATGATAATGTTTACCAGTGGTGCAGCAGTCCGTCAACACCATCTCCTAAGGAGTCAAGGTGCAAACGCTCGACCACGACAGCTTCTTTATCGGCGGAACGCAGCGGCGCACCGACTCTGGGGAATACTTCGACGTCATCTCGCCACGCTCCGAAGAACGCATCGGCCGTGTCCCAGCCGCTGCCCGCGGCGATATCGACGCAGCTGTCGCGAGTGCACGGGAGGCCTTCGACCGTGGACCTTGGCAAAGGATGAGTCCAGCCGAACGAGGTGACTACTGCGCCGCCCTTGCAGAAGCGATTCAGAAACGTGCCGATGCACTAGCCCCCTTGATCAGCGAGGAAAGCGGCTGCTCCATCAACATGTCGCGCCTCTACCAAGCCGTCTCGCCTGCGCTCAGCCTGAATTACTCGGCGGAACTGTCTCGGAGCCTGGTAACCGAGGAGTCGCGGGTAACGGACCTGTCGCGTCTCGCGGGCACTTCCAGTGGTGCCGACGTCGTACCAATGCTCAATAAGAGCCTTGTGCTTCGTGAGGCAGTGGGTGTAGTTGCGATTTTTCCGGCATATAACTTCGCCCTCCCCGCGATTGGTCAAAAGCTCGGGCCTGCCCTAGTGGCCGGCTGCACAGTGGTCATCAAGGCAACCGAGCCAAACCCCTTGGCGATAATGGAATTCGGCGAACTTCTGCAGGAGATCGGCCTGCCTGCGGGTGTTGTCAACATCGTTGCTGCCCGTGTGCCTGAATCTGAATACCTGGTTAGGCACCCGGGGGTCGACTTGGTGAGTTTCACCGGGTCGGTTCAAACGGGGAAGAGAATCGGGGAAATCTGTGGCGCACTTGTGCGGCCGGTTGTACTTGAACTCGGCGGCAAATCGGCTGCGATCGTCCTCGACGATGCAGTACCGGACAATATTATTCCGACCCTTGTGAGCGCCAGTGTTGGGATGAATTCGGGGCAGAGTTGCGCCGCGCAAAGCCGCATTTTGGTGCCGACGACGAGGTATGCAGAATATGCAGAGGCTATCGCGGACACATTCGCGAGCCTCAAAGTGGGTGACCCGATGGATCCCGAGTCTGATATCACCCCGCTGATTACGAGTGCTCACCGCGAACAAGTGGAGTCGCATATCGCACGAGCACGAGAAGAAGGCGCGACGGTAAAGACAGGTGGTCGGCGGCCGCCGCACTTGGATCGCGGTTGGTACATCGAGCCGACTCTGCTGACTGATGTTCACAACTCGATGTATGTCGCGCAGCATGAGTCGTTCGGCCCCGTCGTCGAACTAATTGCTCACAATGGTGAAGCTGACGCGATTGCCATCGCAAACGACAGTGCGTACGGACTGTCCGGTTCAGTGTTCACATCGGACGTGCAGACCGGAGTCTCTGTCGCCCGGCAGGTACGTACCGGGACGTTTTCGGTTAACACTTTTGCGATCGACCTCGCTAGTCCTTTCGGTGGCGTGAAGGAATCGGGGATCGGTCGAGAACATGGACCGACCGCCGTCGAGGAATTCCTGGTCTCCAAGACAATCTCACTACCTCCGTCGGGACCCTCACCATCTGAGATTGCCCCCACGGCGTTCGTAGGTGTCGGACCGGGCATTTCCGAATCGATCACAGACTGAGAGCTCGACGCTGAAGGTCTCTGTGCCGGGACGGCTCCCTGAGCCCGATGGCGCTGCCGATGACGACTACCTGCCGAGTCTGGAATGAATTCGCGCACAACAGAAATGTCACACCCGGCCGGAACCCCGACGGCTGGCCGCCCCGGGTGTTGCTGTCGGTCGATTGCGCCGATGAGCCCGGTGACACCAACGTTACTCGACGAAATTGCCGGCGAAGTAACGAGATTCGCTATCCGAACGGGCTACCACTCTTCAACATCGCCCCAGCGTCGACGCGGAGATTCTGGCCGGTGAAGAAACGAGACTCGTCGCCGGCGAGGTAAACGACCAAGCTGGACACGTCCTCGGGATCGACAAACGGGATCGGCATCGCCTGCATCGTCGCGAACGCCGGGAGGACGTCTTCTTTTGTCGGATTCTCCAAATCCGGCCGGAACGACTTGTACACGGTCTCGTGATGCAGCAACGGGGTGTCGCAATTCGTCGGATGAATCGCGTTGACCCGGATAAATTTCGGAGCCAGATGCAGGGCAACTGTCTCGACGTAGCTGGCGATCGTTCTCTTCGACCACGCGTAGGCAGCGCCGCCGAAGCCCATGTTGGGATCGTCCATCAACCCGGGGATCATTCCGGCTGTCGACCCGGTGATGATAATCGACGCACCTTCGCCGAGGTGCGGGAGTGATACAGCCAACGTGTTATGGACACCGAAGAGATCGACATCGAGCCCATCAACCCAAGCCTCGCCGAGGTATTTGTCGAACATGGTAATCACACCGGCGTTCGCACATACCACGTCCAGCCGACCGAGCGTGTCCAGGCCTGCTTTCACCGCATCGGCCAGTTGCTCTCGACGGCGAACATCGGCGACACGAGCCACGATGCGGCGGCCGCGCGCTTCAACTTCCTTGACTGTCTGGTCAAGGTCGGACTTCGAGGCCATCGCATAGGGCACGCTGTCCATCGTGTCGCAGATGTCGACCGCAATGATGTCCGCGCCCTCTTCAGCAAGTCGAATCGCATGGCTGCGGCCCTGCCCGCGCGCTGCGCCGGTGATGAAAGCGACTTTCCCTTCTAGACGCATCAGTACTCCTGCTAATCGTTGTAAGCGTTTCTCGACCAGAACCTTTCCTAGGATCACCAGGGAAGTCAAGAGAATCTGGCATGTTTCCCGTGATTGAGCCCCGGATGTTCTGGAGTCCTGTGGCCGTGTGGATGGTGAACACGATCGTCGAGTAGGCCTCGATCGCGGCGCGGGTGCGATCGAACACTGAGCGGACTCGAAGGTTGTTCTCGGACATGCGAAATGAGCGGTCGGCGTGTCACAGGACGCCGAAGGCGCGCAAGCATCGGCAGGCCCCCACTCTCGCCGGGGGGCAACGCGGTGTGATTCACGAACAAGCCGGACGCCATGTGGGTCGACGCGACGTTCCTTGGGAATAAGCGATGCGGCATCCACCAGTGTCGACCTGCACGAGCCGACATCGAATGGTCGTTTAGGACAGAGTTTTTACGGATCGGAGGCGAGCAGCCATGGCAATATGAGCCTGACGCATCCAGTTCAAATCGCCCGATCACATTGACGGTCAACGATTTCCGCCAACGACGCCACCTACACGGCCGACGAGCTCCCTACCGGCGCCGTGAAAACCAACGATCCTTACCTGCGGCTGCAGTACCGGCGGCCTGTCCTTTGGTTGCAGTAGCGGCGGCGTGAAGTGCCGCCAAGTGACCGAACACTAGTCCGCGGCCGTTAGCCAAACCACTTTGATAGCCAGACCCGACGTCTCGTTGTGCTGCAGCATTGCCGGCCGCATAGAGCCCCCGTATCGGTCGGCCGTCCCAGTCAACTACAGAGCCATTCACATCGGTGTCGAGACCGGCTGGACACATGCCCGCTCCCACCGGTTTCAACGGCACAGCAAAGAAGGGAGCTTCCGTCAACGGTCCAAGATTGGGATTCTTCGTAGTTCCATCCGGATCTCCGCACATCTTGTGCGCCCACGGCTTGGTACCTCGCTGGAAGTCAGGGTCTGCCCCGTCTTCGGCGAATGCATTGAACCGCTCTATTTCATTCACCAAACCGTCCGGGTCAATTCCGGCACGAACGGCCAATTCATGGATCGAGTCCGCGCGCGCAGCCATCTCGTCCGGGAAGGATTGCCCGGGAAGGATCGACCCGAACGGATATTTGTTGACGTGCTGCGTATCTACAATCGCCCAGCACGGGTAGTTCGCATACTCGTTGTTTCCTGCGTCGAAGTTCTCCACGGCCTCGCCGACCGAGAGGTAGAAGGATTCATCAGCAAAGCGCCGTCCGTGCTTGTTCACAATGATGCAATGCGGCAGTCCCAACTCCAGAGCAAGGCGCCACAGGCTGACGCCGTCGTGCTCTTCACCAGGGACTTGGATACCCAGGTTCAACACCTGAGGTACGCGGGCGATTCGCGCACCCACTTTTCCGGCGATTCTGAGGTGATCACCCGTAATCGAAGGAGGTAGCGCCGATCTGAATTCCGGATGCCGGTCGAATCTACCCAGGTTGTCGGGGCTGTAGTCGTAACTACCCGTTGCCAGCAGAACCCCGCACCGCGCCCTGATTGAGGTCTGACGACCATCGATCGTCGCGCGTACGCCTGTCACGACCCCCGACTCCGCTATTAGATCGGTGACTTCGCTATCCACTTGCAGTTTGATTTTGCGGTCCAGTGCAGCTTTTACCAGCCAACCGACAAGCCCGTTACCAAGGCAACGTTCATCACTTTCTATACGACCGGCCATGATTGTGGTGTCCCAGTTCGACATATTCGCCGCGCCACCCTGGCCGAACATGTCTTCGTGGGTAACCCCGGCAGGCGTGTGCGGTGATACGCGAACTCGGTCTTGCCATTCCCCCAACTCTTTGGCAGGAAATGGCTGAACCTCGATGAATCGTCCCTCGGCGCTGGTGTTGTCCGCTTGCGGATAGTAGTAATCCGAGAAATTCCGAATGATCTTCAGAGGTATACCGGCTTTTTCCTCGAGATACCTGACGACTGCAGGAGCGTTAAGGGCATAGGTGCGAGCCATCTCTTCGTCCGCATGTCCTGCGCCGAGCCACAGCATGTATTGGAGACCGCGTTCGGGCGAGTCATCGATGCCCTCTCGTTCCTCAAGATGATTGCCTGCGGCCCAGATCTCGCCGTACGAGTATGCGGTCACGCCGCCCAACAACGACGATTTCTCGAGGACGAGAGCCTCCAGGCCCTGGTCGTGGGCTGTGATCGCAGCTCCAAGGCCGCCGATGCCGGACCCTACTGACACGAAATCCACCTCGAGATCCCACTCCGACGGCACGTGCGCTCCTCTCTACCGGTGACTGCTGCGCATTCAGTAGCAAAAATGAATATTCATTATCATAGATAGGGCACTCTGTGCACGTCAAGATCTCCATCAACTCGCCGAAACAGTCGGGCATGGCGGCTGCCTCTCCACGAACAACGACTCTGATGTCTGCAGCACTACGGCGCCGGCGGCGACGGATCCCCCGGGCCAAGCCTTGACGCAACCCCTATCCAATGTAATCATGATTATGGATATTGTTGGGTGGGCGTCAGTTGCATGGCATCCAGCACGTCGATGGCTACGCTGTCCGAGCCAGCGGCGCAACGGAATGCAGGCGGGTCAGCTCGTAGCCAATGCCGATGCTGGTGGAACACCAAGCGCTGGCTACGGCAAAGTCCGTCCCCCGGAATTGTGTTCGTCAGGCGGCCAGCCCACACGGATCGAGGCCATCTGCGCGGCGTGGAAGTGGTTAGGAGTCAAGAATGGCGCTACCTCGCATTATCTCGGTCGACGACCACGTCGTCGAACCCCCATCGCTCTGGCAGGACAGATTGCCGACGAAGTACCGGGAAGACGGTCCGCGGGTGCAACGACATATCGGCCGCGTGGTGTCTCAGGAAGGGGCCGCGAAGCTGGACGAGTCTGACCATCCAGACAACGCGCCGGTTGACGTGTGGCATTACGAAGACCTCGTTTGGCCGCTTCCGCGCGGATACGCCCAATCGGGCTACGAGGTGGAGTCGATCGAGCGGGCCGTCACTTATGACGACATATTGCCGGCCTGCCACGTCAAATCGGAGCGTCTAGCAGCTCTCGACGCCAACCATACTGAGGCGAGTCTGACGTTCCCGACCTTCAGCCGCTTCTGCGGACAGACGTTCCTCGAGGGAAAAGACCGCGACCTCGCGAAGCTTTGTGTCGAGGCATACAACGACTGGATGATCGACGACTGGTGTGCGGGCGACGCTCGGGGTCGGCTGATCCCGCTCATCATATTGCCTTTGTGGGACGTCGAGATGGCCGCTGCGGAAGTTCGGCGGTGCGCTGACAAGGGCGCACACGCCCTGTGCTTTTCAGAGCAGCCGAATCATCTGGGCCTGCCGAGTATCTATACGGGGCATTGGGATCCGCTGTGGCAAGCATGTGAAGAGGTCGACACCGTCGTCAACATGCACATCGGATCCTCCTCGAAGATGCCCGTTACCTCTCCTGATGCGCCATGGGAGCTTCTCATGACGATCAATGTCGAAAATGCGATTAATGCCACGATGGATTGGTTGGTTTCCGGAATCCTTGAGCGCTTCAAGGGTTTGAAGATCGTGTTGAGCGAGAGCCAGGTCGGTTGGATGCCATTCTTCCTCGACCGGCTCGACAAGAACTGGGCCAACAGCGGGATTTTCACCAACCTGAAGGATCGGATGCCCAACCCGCCGAGTTCCTACATTCCGGGTCGGGTCTACGGATGCATTTTCGATGACCTGGTCGGGTTGAGCCAGCGAGACGCAATCGGTGTCGGGCAGATCATGTTCGAGACAGACTTTCCGCATGCGGATTCGACTTACCCGAATTCGAAGAAAGTCGCCGAGGAGCTCGCCATCGCCGCGGGCTTGAGCGACGAAGAGACGTGGAAGATCATGCGCGGGAACGCAATCGAATGTTTTGGGCTTGAGCGGTTCGGGATTAGCCGCTGAGTTCTGCGACCGAACTCAGGTCGGACCGCAGAGCGAGGGGAGACGTTCGCGATGAAGCAACGATTGCTCGTTGTTTGCGCCCACCCGCGCGACTTCGTCTGGCGGTGCGGCGGGACGATCGCCGCGTACACAGCCGGCGGCGGAGAGGCGTTGATCATCTCACTTTCCTACGGAGAGCGCGGTGAGTCCGGTGAGTTGTGGTCACTGCCTGGGCAGACAGTCGAGGGTGTTAAGTCTCATCGAGAATCTGAGGCGACGAAGGCGGCAAGCGTCCTCAGCGCTGCAATCGACTTCATGGATCTCGGCGATTACATGCTCCACGTTGACAATTCAGCGCTCGAGGATCTGGCGCGCCGTTATCGGGAGTTCCGCCCCGACGTGATCTTGACACACGCCGCTCGCGACCCCTACAACGAAGACCATGCTGTGGCGGCCCAGGCGGCCATACGAGCGCGAGCTGTCGCGCAGGCCGCCGGCGTTATACCGGAGCTTCCCGTCATCGGGTTCCCCCCCATATTTGCGTTCGAACCTCACCAGGCCGATATCTGCGACTTCAAACCCGATATCTACGTCGACATTGACCCGTACTACGAGACGAAGCGCGAAGCGATTACTTGCTACATGGCTCCGCAGATCGTTGTGGACTATTACGAGGGGCTGTCGCGGCGCCGCGGAGCATTGGCTACACACACGAGTGGGGCCAATCCGCCGATCCGGCGCGCAGAAGCATTTCAATCGTACTTTCCGACCGTTGCCGGACGTCTGCCGACATATGGCCGCGCCGTTACTGGTTTGGGAGACATGTAATGAAAAAGTCGAGCCGCCCGCTTACGGAGGAGACTTACTGATGGAACCCGTTTCCGCTCCACCACATTTGACCGCGAGGGGGGTACTCGAAGGTGTCAAGGTGGTCGAGTTCGCGCAACTTATCGCCGGGCCTATGGCGGGTTCGTTCCTCGCCGATATGGGCGCTGAGGTGGTCCACGTCGAGGACCCCCGGAACGGCGACCCTCACCGGGTCACCGGCCGCGAGAAAGACGGAACGTACCTGTGGTGGAAGGTTACGAGTCGTAACAAGAGGTCGGTAACACTCGACCTGCGAACATCAGCCGGTCAGGATCTTGCGCGTCAGCTTGCCGGCTGGGCAGACGTCGTGATCACAAACTTCCGAGCCGACACGTTGGAGAGCTGGGGCCTCGACTGGAATTCGCTCCATGCGGTGAATCCCAAGCTAATCGTGTTGCAGATCAGCGGTTTCGGCAGTAACACAACGCTGCGCAATCGGCCCGGCTTTGGGAAGGTTGGCGAGGCGATGAGCGGTGTCGTGCACCTTACCGGTTTCCCTGACGGCCCCCCTGTCCACACAGGGTTCTCGCACGCCGACTCGGTGACCGGACTTTACGGTGCCTTCGCTATCGCTGCCGCGTTGAACCGACGAAATGTGGACCCAGCCTTCGACGGTGAGTTCATCGACGTCGCGCTCTTCGAGGCGCTGTACAGGATCTGCGAGTGGCAGATCATCTTCTGCGACCAGCTTGGCAGTCCCGCCGAGCGGGCGGGCAACCAGCTGGAAAACGCACCGGCTGCGGTGATCAATACCTATATGTCCGGAGATGGGCAGTGGATAACCGTTACGTCCGCAACGACGCGATCTGTGCGCAACGTAGCAAAGCTTCTCGGTCAAGATCTCGCCGATTACGAGACTCCCGAACAACAGCGCGAACTGGCCCCGAGGCTCGACAAGCTCCTCGCGGAGTACATCGCGGCACGTCCCACCGCTGAGGTACTGGCAGCGATGACAGGGGCGGACGTGGTCGCGTCGCGCATCTATTCCGCCCAAGACATTCTTGACGATGAAACCTACCGGGAGCGGGGCGCGATCATCACGATTGATGATCCAGATCTCGGGCCGGTGCGAATGCAGAATGCACTACCCAAGATGCATCGTCACCCGGGGACCGTCTGGCGAACAGGACCAGCTCTCGGTCAGGACAACGGCTACATCTACGGAGACCTGCTCAAAAAGAGCGAGAGCGAGATCGAGGCTCTGCACGACGCCGGGGTTATCTGATATGGCTATTGAGCCAGTAACGCCGCTCCCCGCAGTGGGTTTGCCCGATCGACTCGCCCCGTGGGCAGCGGTGCGGTCGTTGTTCGAACCGCCAATTTTGAACGAACACAAGTGGGCCAAGGTGCCAGCCATCGGTGCAGACGCTTACATCCTTGATGCGGAAGACAGCGTCCCGCCGGCACTCAAGCGGGATGCACGCGAGAAAATCGTTGAAACACTACGGCGACCTGAGCACTTCGCGGGCGCGCTCTTCATACCGCGCGCGAATCACCTGACTACGCAATGGGGAAGGGAAGATGTCGTCGCCTACGCCCGCGCCGGTGTGAGCGCAATCATGTACCCGAAGACCGAGTCCGCCGATGACATCGGCCGGGTTCGGGAATTGCTTGCTGCCCATGGCAGCGACGCGTTTGTTCTGGCGGTAGTCGAGACGGCCAGGGGTGTGTTGAACGTCGACAGCATTGCGGCAGCTGACGGCGTGCTCGGACTCGCGTTCGGCCCCGGTGATCTGAATGCAGACGCCGGACTTCCGATCTATGACTCCGCCGGCGCCACCAACCCCGCCATGATGTACCCGAAAGTGCGAGTCGCACTCGCTGCCGCCGCGTCGCGGGTACCAGCTTGGGGCATCGCATACGCTCCCAACATCAAAGATCTCAACGAGATTCGACGACGTGTATGTGAAGAACGCGATGCCGGATTTACGGGATGTACCGTCTTCTATCCTCCCCATGTTCCAATCATCAACGAGGTCTTCGGTGTTAGCGAGCAGCGAGCACAGGAGGCCGCCGAACTCGTTCGACGTTATGAGGAAGCACAGCGCGGCGGCAACAGCGCATTCCGCACGGCTTCAGGTGAAGCGGTTCTCATTCACCAATACCAAGAGGCAAGGCGTGTATTGAGTCGGAGCCGTCGGTGAGCGGTGACTCGCTAGATCTCACCGGCCGGCGGGCGATCGTGACAGGCGGAACCGCCGGCATCGGACTTGCGATTGCTGGGATTCTCAAGGACCGCGGCGCTCATGTGCTTGTCACGTCGCGGCGGCAGGAGAAGCTTGCGCACGCACGGGCGGTGCTCGGCGGCGACGTCCTCACAGTTGCCGGTAACGCCGAGAACCCTTCGACGGCGCAGGAGTGCGTGCAGCGAATGTCCGAAACATTCGGTGGCGTCGACATTCTCGTCAACAACGCTGCAACGAATCCCTACTTCGGCCCGCTGAGAGGGATCTCAATCGATCAGCTCGATAAAACCTGGCGCGTGAATCTCCGGGCTCCAATCGTGTGGGCGCAGGCGGCGCTTGCGGCAGGTTTGGACTCCGGATCTGGATCGATCGTCAACATCGCCTCGGTGGGCGGAATGACGACGGAAGCAGGAATCGGCTTCTACAACGCCACCAAGGCCGCCTTGATCCACCTGACTGGCACGATGGCCTACGAATTGGCGCCGACGGTTCGTGTGAACGCTATTGCGCCAGGGATCATTCGCACCGATATGTCAAAAGTTCTTTGGGCTCACGACGAAGGCGCGGTCGCAGCAGACATTCCGCTCGGCCGGATCGGGGAACCCAGTGATATCGCCGAAGCGGCCGGCTTCCTAGTCAGCGACGCTGCGTCGTGGATCACTGGTCAGACACTAGTAGTCGATGGCGGCGCTCTCATTCAGGCTCCGCATCATCTTGAAGATGAAAGGGTGATGGCTCCTTGAGTAACTCGGAGGGCTCCGGTGCGGCTCGGCGACGCCGAGCGCAGGGCGTGAAAGCAGACCGCATTCAAGAGATTGCGGGCAGTCTGGATCCCGCGATCCCTGGATGGGTCGACAACTTTGTCTTCGATGAGGTCTGGGGGCGACCCGGTCTGACCTACGAGCAGCGGCAATTGGTTGCGATCTCAGTCCTTGCTGCGGGCGGTCATGCAACGCAGTTGCGCTTGTATCTCCATGGCGCCCTGCAAGAGGGTGTGCCCGAGGAGACGCTTAAGGAGGTGCTGCTCATGCTCGGCGTCTACTGCGGATTCCCTGTCATGTTCGCGGCGCTGTTCGAGTGGCAGCGAGTCCTCCGCGAGGCGGGCCGCTCGCCGCAGGATTCGTAGTCAGGCAGCACGGACACCGCAAGTGTCAGACGCGACGGAGCCGAACCGTCGGTGAATAGGAGTCAGCCATGAAGGCGTACGAAGCGATCGCCGAATGCGTTGTTGCCGAAGGCGTGAACACTGTCTTCGCGCTGATGGGCGATGCAAACCTTGACCTTCTTGCGTATCTCGAGTCGCACCACGCATTGGCGATGCATTCGGCCCGTCATGAGAACAGCGTGGTTGCGATGGCGAGTGGCTACGCGCAGGCAACCGGATCGATCGGATTCTGTACCGTCTCGGCCGGTCCCGGTCTGGTGAATGCGGGTACCGCCCTCACGACTGCGGTACGCTCCCATACTCCTTTGGTGGTGCTCACCGGTCCCGCATCGTGGGGCGACACCAACAACCCTCAGCGGTTCGATCACGCGGGATTCGCGGCGTTGACCGGGGCTGCCTACGAAGCGGTATACGACGTCGACTCGCTTCCAGAAGTCGTATGGCGCGCCTTTTACCAGGCACGGACGACGAAGATACCCGTCGTGCTGGACGTTCCCGTCGACCTTCAGGACCAATCCTATGATTGGCCACTCGACTATCGCAGTACTGCTGACGCTCTACCTCCCCTACGACCGATGCCGGTCCAGGCCGCTGACATACGAGCGGCGCATGAGATAATCGCGGAGTCGCAGCGCCCCATCATCATTGCCGGCTCGGGGGCAACAGACGCCGACACGGTCACGTCCATTCGTGAGCTCGCCGGTCGCATCGGAGCACTTCTCGCAACTGCGCTTCCCGGCCGTGGCATCTTTGACGGCGATCCCTTTTCCGTCGGCATCGCGGGACTCTTTTCCACGTCCAAGACGATGGAGCTTTTCGCCGGAGCGGATTGCGTGATCGCGATCGGCGCCAGTCTGAACTATTACACGACAGAGGGCGGCTATCTCTTCCAGAATGCGAAGGTCGTTCATGTCGATACGCGCGAGAACGTCCTCACGAGTTTGGGACGTCCTGTCGACTGCTACGTGCGCGGTGACGCACGACATTTCGCCTCCGCAATGCTCGAGGCACACGTGGAGACAAGTCAGCGCTATCGAACTGATCAGGTACGTGCCCAGATTGAGGGCGACCCTATCGATGATCACCAAGCCGAGGTCGGTCAAGGCGAAGTGGATCCACGCTTCGTGTCTACGGCGATCAGTGAACGACTGACGCCCGAAACGACATTGGTCATCGGCGCCGGACACTTCTGGGCATTTCCGGTAATGCACATCCGCGGGCGTTCGCGATCCACACTCTTCAGTAACCACTTCGGTTCGATCGGCCTCGGACTTCCCGTAGCTATCGGCGCAGCGCACGCCAGCCCGCGGCAACCCACGATTCTTCTTGAAGGCGATGCGAGCGTCATGATGTCACTGGCGGACCTCGAAGCGCTTGGGCAACAAGACGCCAAGCTTCTTGTCGTCGTGATGAACGACCAAGCACTAGGGGCCGAGTTTCACAAGCTGAGCGCGAAAGGCATGGACCCCCAAATCGCGACCACGCCGCACCTCGACATCGCTGGAATCGCTACCGCGTTGGGCTGCACGGCGATCCACGTTTCCAGCGAGACCGAAATGGAAGCCGGATTGCAGAAGTTCGCGGAGCAGGACAAGACGATGCTACTCGACGTCGCCATCGCACGAAGTGTGGTCAGCGCGCCGTATCGTCGGCTATACATGGGCACTGAATGAAGGTTTCGCTCCAATGCAAGCCTGATCGCCTGCCGATTCGCCAGCTGGCAGATTGCGTCGATGTCGCCCGGATGGCAGATGATGCAGGATTGCATTCGATTCACCTCGGTGATCACGTTCTCATGGGCGATGACGTAAGTGCTTACCCCTATGGAAAGTTCGCGAACGCGAAGGAAACCCCGTGGCTTGAACCGCTGCTGACCCTCGCGGCGATGGCATCGGTCACCTCGTCCTTGCGACTGGGTGTGGACGCACTCCTCGCGCCGATGCGATCGCCGGCTCTGCTCGCAAAGTCGATAGCCACGCTCGACGTGCTGTCGGGCGGTCGGAGCGAGGTCGCGGTAGGTATCGGCTGGCAGCGTGTTGAGCTGGAAGCGGGCGGTGTTTCATGGGCGGACCGTGTCGCGACCTTCATTGACACCATCCGCGCGTGTCGCGCGTTGTGGTGCGAACAGCCGGCGACTTTCACCTTCGGGGAAACGACCTTCGAGAATGTCTGGGCGCTACCGCGTCCTGTGCAGCGGAGGGTCCCGCTGCTCTTCGCGAAGAAGATGACCCCGGCGACAGCAGATCTCATCGCCGAACTCGGCGATGGCTGGTCACCGCTGGGCCTCTCCCCCAACCAGATCCGCAGCGACCTGGAGTTGTTGCGCGACGCCTACCGACGAGCAGACCGGGACCCTTCGACGATCCTCGTGCGAGGACGAACATCGCGCGACGTATTACTTCCCGATGGTCGGATCGATGTCGAGCGCACGCTGGAGGCGGCTACGGAGGCTGCAGCGGCCGGTGTGACCGTCATCGTTATAGGTCCGCCGTCAGCCTATGACGACATGGGTCAGATCAGACGACTCATCGACGACATCGCGAAACGCGCGGAGAGGCTCTGATGCAACAGACACCCGAGAGTGCGGCCGCTGGCGCTGACTCGGAAAACCCACTTTCCCCGCAGCGGTTGGCACACTGCATCCGCGCCATCGCTGCTGAGCTGAACTGCCCCGGTGCATCGCCGACTGACATCGGGCCGATGGACGGAAACTCCGGTCTATCTTTCGGATTCGCCCTGGAGTCTCCCTCTGGTGAGACGAAGCGATTCGTCAGCCGACACACCCCACCGGGGGTGGCGGGGCGCAACGCGGATGTGATGCGCCAGGTGCCGTTACTCAGGGAGCTTCGCGCACACGGCGTTCCGGTACCGGCCGTCGAATGGGCAGGCGACTCATCGAGCGTCTTTGGGACTGCGACAGTGATCGTCGAATTCGTCGACGCGCTGCCGCTGCACTTCTGGCGCGCTGAGGGTTCGGCAACATGGTCCGATCAGGGCTATGAGCCGATGGTGCTCGACGCCGTGGATGTGCTGGCGGAAATCCACCGACTGCCATGGCAGAATGGGCTTCTCGACTGGGATAACGGTGCGTCGCCCACCAGTGAATTGCACCGATGGCAGCGAGTGCTGGCTGCCTCGAAGGACCGGGATGCAATCGAACACGGCAATGCTGTCGCCGACCGTCTGAGTAGTGCGATTCCCGGCGACTCACGCATCGGTCTCGTTCATGGTGATTTCCAGACGAACAACGTTTTGTATTACCGAGACGGTGCACTGGCCACAGTCGTGGATTGGGAACTCGCCGGAATAGGGCCGCAACTGCTGGACGTCGTGTGGCTGCAGATGATGTTGGACCCCAGCTGCTGGGCCGATGATTTCGCCGCGATGATCCGGATTCCGGTAGACCCCGATGTGATCGCGGCACGGTACAAAGAACGGGGCGGCGATTCGCCCACGCCTTGGTGGCGCGCATTCGCGTGTTGGCGATTCGGCTGCATCATCGCCTACAACGCCAAGTTGCATCGCACCGGAAAGCGGATCGATGAGCTCTACGAAACACTCCACCACAGCATCCCAGCCCTGTTCAACAAGGCAGACATCCTCCTCAGCGAGCGCCGATAACGCCCAGTTCGCGGTGAACTGTGCCGTTGGCTGCGCATAGCTCGACGGCAACCCGATTCGCAAAACTCGCGATCGCCGCCAATGATCGCTCGCATTACATAGGAAGGCAGCACATGGAATTCTCAACCTCAGAACGCGTCAATGATCTTGCAGCGCAACTAAATCGCTTCATGGACGAGGTCATCTACCCTGCTGAGCAGAAGTTTGAGCAGCAGGAGGCCGATCCATCGCTCCCCTACCCGCCGATCATGGAGGAGCTGAAGACTGAGGCTCGTCGGCGTGGTCTGTGGAACCTCTGGTTTGCAGACCCGACATACGGTCCTGGCCTGACTACACTCGAGTACGCGCCACTAGCGGAGATCATGGGTAGAAGCCTCATTGCCCCCGAAGCGTGCAACGCGTCGGCACCTGACACCGGAAACATGGAGATTCTTCATATGTTCGGTTCTGCCGAACAGAAGGAACAGTGGTTGTTGCCGCTACTCGACGGAAAGATCCGATCAGCTTTCGTGATGACGGAGCGGCAGATCTCATCCAGCGATGCTGCCAACATCTCGATGGGTGCCGTGGAGAAGGGTGGGGCGCTGATTCTCAACGGTGACAAGTGGTGGATAACAGGCGTCCTAAACCCCGCGTGCAGCGTCCTGATTGTCATGGCGCGCACCAGTGATGACGGCCCATCGCATCGCCGGTTCTCGCAGTTAGTCGTGCCGATCGACACGCCGGGAGTGGAAATCATTCGACCCCTGAACGCCTTCGGATACTTCGATGCACAAGGACACTGCGAAGTCCGATTCACAGATGTCTCAGTGCCGCGATCGAGCTTGCTCGGGGAACTGGGCGACGGGTTCAAGATTGCGCAAGCACGCCTGGGTCCGGGTCGCATCCATCACTGCATGCGTTCGGTCGGCGCGGCGGAGCGAGCACTCGAGCTGCTCTGCACTCGCGCGCTAGAGCGCTCAACGTTTGGGTACCGCTTGGCCGAACGCAGCAATCTGCAGGACTGGATCGCCGAAGCCCGCCTGAACATTGAAATGCTTCGCTTACTCACACTGAAGACAGCGTGGCTGATCGACACCGTGGGCGCGAAGACGGCACAAGCCGAGATCTCCGCAATAAAGGTCGCTGCTCCCACGATCGCCGGAAAAATCATTGACCGAGCTATCCAAGTACACGGGGCCGGCGGCCTCTGTGATGACTTCCCGCTGGCCCGATTATTCGTGCATCAGCGCATGCTCCGATTCGCAGACGGTCCGGACGAAGTGCACAAGATGGTCCTCGCCCGTACCGAGCTGCGACGCTACGAACCGGAGTTCCGGGTGCGCACACCGGTGAGCTGACCGGCCGCAAGCCCGACGGGTCGACGTGAGGAACTGCACTGTTGCCCCCTGCTGCAGGAGGGAACTATCATAATCCTATGCAGAGATTGCCATCACGGAGGCTCGCTCTGAGTGAACCGTGACATATCTCCAAGTCTTGGCGCGGCACTTAGCTGGAGCGCACGTCTCGGCACCCGCCGCATCATTTGCTCACAGGCGGGGGTCAACGGTCGGTCGGTCGAGGGTGCAGTCCACCTCGCCACACGTGCGGACAAGCTGTCGGAACATTTGCACTGAAAGGAATGCATGTATGGATCTGACCGAGTTAGTGCGATCGTTCAACGTTCACGGACGCGACTTCGATCACCATCATGAGGTTTACCGGCGTTTGCGCGATGAATGTCCCGTCGCAAGGTCGGAGGCGATCGCGGACGGGTATTGGATCTTTTCGCGATACGAAGACATAGATCGTGCCTACAAGACTCCCGAGCTCTACTCCGCGGAGAAGTGGCAGGAGCCGGACGGCACGTGGCGAGGAGGCGATTCGATTCCGGGATGGCAAGCGCCCCCGATGCAGCCATTGGAGGTCGATCCTCCCCTTTGGAGGGAAACCCGCGTCCTCTTCACTGACGCACTCAGTCCAACCGCCTCGAAGGCCCGTACCGACCGGATTGCGGAGGTAGTGGACGCACTCATCGATCAGTACATCGAGACCGGTCAAATGAATTTCGCTCATGACCTCGCATATGCCGTGCCGGCGTACACGGTCATGGAACTGGTGGGCCTGCCCGCCGACGAATGGCATCGGTTCGCATACGCGGAACATGAATTACTGCACAGCGCGCCGGGAACGCCCGAATACGACCATGGCATGTCTGAGGTTCTGTGGGTCGCGGAAATGCTACGAGAAACAATCATCGACCGGAAGGCGCACCCAAGAGACGACCTGGCGACCACCGTAGCCAATGGCACCATCTTCGGCGAACCGATCAGCGTCGACGACGCAACCGCAGTCCTGCGGGTCCTCGTCGGCGGGGGCATAGACACCACCGGCGATGCTCTCCTCGCGGCGTTCAGGCTGATCGATCAGGATGGGGATATTCGGAATCAGCTCATGGCGGATCCCTCATTGATCCCATCGGCTCTTGAAGAGGTGCTGCGCCTTTGGCCTCCGGCCCCTGTCCAGGCACGAAGTGCCACAAAGGATTTCGACCTAAACGGCCAAACCATTCGCACTCGCGAACAAATCGCATTGCCGTGCATATCAGCGAATCGCGACGAAGCGGTCTTCCCAGATCCTGATCGAGTGGATATCACGCGTAAGCCGAATCCACATCTGTCTTTCGCCTCCGGCACCCACCACTGCCCTGGCAAGACCATTGCACGCATCGAGATGCGATTGGTGATGGAGAAGGTCCTCACCCGCATGCCGGATTTCGAGATAGTTCCGGATGCCGAAGACGTGGCGCGGCTGCAGATGCCCGTCAAGTTCACGCCTGGACCGCGGGTCGGGGCCACTTTGTAGCGGTTGATGGCTGTCCCGACAACGGAAATGAGATCGAGCGAATGCGTTTAGCTTCCAATGCAATCTTGTGCAGTAGCTGTGGCAGGTGCATGGAAACCGCGCCGACAGTATTCGACTGGGACGAGAATTCCCTGGTTCTCGTCCTCAAGCCAACTCCGGAACCACACGAGGAAGATGCGGTTCGCGAGGCGGTCGCGAACTGTCCTAGCGGGGCGATCTGGCTGGCTTCAGAACAATGATGCTCGTCGTTGCGTCATGATTTCGAAAGGAAACAGTCTTGGTTGCCACGTCGATCAAAATTGCTGACGAGTTTGTCGTGTCCGCCGACCGGGATACGGTGTGGCAGAACGTAACCGATCCATATGTCGTCGTGAGCTGCGTGCCGGGTGCCCGCATCACCGGCGGCACCGTCGACGACGGGCTGGACGGATCTGTGCAGGTTGCCCTCGGACCAACGGCTGTCGAGTTCGCCGGAAAGCTGATGCCGACTTTCGATGATGCCAGTCACACCGGGAAGGTAATTGCGCGTGGAGCCGATGCGAGCGGGAGGACCAAGGCGCAGGGAGAGATGGCGTTCCGGGTAGAGGCCACATCTGCTGGGGAGACGCAGGTGACTCTCACCGGGTCGATCTCCATGAACGGAGCGCTCTCCGGTTTCCTTCGTAGTGGTGGCGTGCACATAGCTCGAGCCATGATCGCCGACTTTGCCGTCGCCTTCTCAAAGCGTTGTGCCCCGATAACGGAAGCACATACCGCCGCCAATGCCGACGTGAACGCCGAGCAGGTGCCGAACCGCCTCAGCGCTGTGAAGCTTGCCCGTGTGGTGCTCGCCGGGATGGCGGCATCGGCTGTGCACTGGCTGCGCCGGGTGGGACAGTCGGTTCGAGCCCGTATCGCCGCGCGTCGGTCTCCCGAAAGTAGCTCAGAACGCCCATGAAACCGATGATGATCCAGGCGCACTTGAACGAGAATGTGCGGCCTGACCGCTGCCCACATGTGCCGATTGATCCGGCCGCATGCGTCACCGAGGGTTTGGCGAGCCGTCGTGCGGGCGCCGCGATCGTGCACTTTCACGCGCGCACACCCGATGGCGATCAAGCACCGTTTGATGTCGAGTTCTATCGCACTGTCGGCCGCGGACTCGCGAGTCAGAGCGATGTGCTCTGGTGGCCGCCCCAAGGCGAATCTCCGACTCCGCAGCGTCGTTGGGCCCACGTGCAAGCGCTTGTCGCCGATCCGTCTACAGACCTCAAGTTGATTTCCATCGATCCCGGTTCCTACGAAGACATGATGGGCTACGACCCCACGACGAAGTCAATGTTCGGCGCTATTGGGGACGAACTGCGCGACCCGGACGCTTCCGATTTCGACGGTTCTGCGGTGCCGAAGCAAGAACACTGGCGGTGGTTCTGCGAGGAGGCTCAACAACTACACATCAAGCCCATCTTCGGAATCCTCGAGCCGGGTTATCTGCGCCGCGTATTGGCTTGGTACGACATGGGATTGATCGATCCCCCACTGTCACTTCACATCTTTCTGACCGAGCGCCTCTCTTACGGGCTGCCGGCGGAGGTCTCGTCGATCGACACGTACTTGTCGATGATCCCGGCGTCCGTTCCGGTCGAATGGTTCATCTCACCGGCCGGGTGCACGGCCGAAACCGAACAGCGATTGATCGATTATGCGATCGACAGCGGCGGTCACGTTCGGGCGGGACTGGGATGCCCTCCGATCGACGCGTCACCCGCACGCCTGTCGATGACGAACGCCGACGTTATCGCCGGGGTCAGCGCACGCGCGGAAAAGCGCGGGCGCGCGGTCGCAAACGTCGCTGAAACCGTCGACCTACTCCGCATCCAATCGGACAATCCTTCGGGCGTCGATTCACTCTCGACTAGTACCAGCTGACGACCTCGTCCAACAGACCCGGGAAGTTCGTTTCCGCCATTTCACCGAAGTCGATAAGATGTTGGCGCGCAACCTTTTCGGCTCGATCACCGTCGCCGCTGAGGATCGCTTCTGCGATTTCCCGATGGTCTTGAAGCGTGCGCGGCCGGTCCGCTTCGAACGCATGGATCGCCGTGATCCTCTGCATATAAAGTTCCTTTAGCGACAGCCCGATAATGTCCAGAATGGGGTTTCCGGACATTGCCACCAAAAGACCGTGGAAGTCGCTTGCTGCGCGCAAATACGTGACATCGTCTGAAGCATCCGGCATACCTTGGACAAGAAACTCGCTGAGTTGCTCCATGAATCGCGGATCTTGTCGCTCGGCTGCAGCTCGCGCGAAGATCGGCTCCATCAGCATTCGAGCTTCGAGTAGCTCACGCAGAGTCGCCTCCATGAAGTGGTAGTACAAAGCGCTCATGTGCGCGAAGTGCAGGGGGTTCGCCGCGGCGACCATCGGGCCGCCGCCGGGTCCGGGCCTTATGACGACGAGACCGTTGACCTCGAGGATCCGCAGCGCCTCACGAAGTGAGCCCCGGCTGACACGATATTGTTCCAGCATTTCCGTCTCGGAGGGCAGCATCGCCATGGTGTCAAGTCCCTGCGAAACGATGTTCTCAACGATACGAAGCGCAACATCCTCCGAAACCTTCATGGAACGACGGATCGGCGCCTGACTACGTCCGTCGTCCATCCACGAGCTGAACAGGTTTCTAGTCGAGCGGGATCTTGGCTCGGCGCGCGACTGCACCTTACTACTATTAGTAGGTTTTGAGGCCACAGATCGGAGTGTAATCCAGCTTCGCCTCGCTCACTGCGAAGGTCGTCGACAGGACGGCCAGCGGCCCCGCAGGGCTTCACCAGCTTCCGTTGCCTAGAAGCTGCGCAAACGGGTCACGGACCCTGCTCCGGCGACGCCGCGATCAGCCCGGCGTGTCATTGACAAGCGTCGCTTCAGGCTTCAGTTGCGGGCCTAACGAAGAATCACCCCGGACACCGAATTACAAGACGCCGCCGCTGACCTTCATCTCGATAATCTGGTCCCAGTCGTAGCCGAGGTCAAGCAACACCGCATCCGTATCATCGCCATGTCCCGGGGCCACCTTCACCGGTGGAGCCGCCTCGTTGAATTGCACCGGACCGAGCGGAACCTGGGGCGAGGGTTCGTCGTCGGAGTTAGCCGTAACGACGTACTCGTTGGCTGTGAACTGTTCATCCTTGACGAGATCGAAGACCGATTGCACTGGATCCCATGTCCACGTCGCACCGGCGAACGCGTGGGTCCAGTCGTCGAGCGTGCGGGTTGCGAAGATTTCCTTGAGAAGGGTGTCGAACGCTCCCCTGTGCGACGCCCGCGACTCCGCAGTCGCGAACCGCTCGTCGGTTAGCACCTCAGGACGATCCAACCGTCCACACAGATCCGCCAACGCATCGTCAGGCACCTGAACTGCGATGAAACGCTCGTCCTTGGTGGCGAACGCGCCTTTCAACGGGCCTCGTCGCCCTTCCGCCGTCGCCTCTCCCCGTCCCGCTGCGGAACGGCGCGTCACCTCGACCAATTGCTGCCACACTGCGTACGACAGCAATGACGTATCGACCACC
The DNA here is from genome assembly GCA_023415515.1 of Actinomycetes bacterium. Classification (GTDB taxonomy): domain Bacteria; phylum Actinomycetota; class Actinomycetes; order Mycobacteriales; family Mycobacteriaceae; genus Mycobacterium. The sequence continues at coordinate 3,864 of JAEZKH010000148.1, read as the reverse complement.
GACGGTTCGCCGTGCAACGCACGGCGGGCCAGCGCGGCTGCAACTCCACCCGCAAGGAGTGCCCCAGAAGGCAGGTCGCCGAAGGCTCCGAGCGAACGAGGCGGGTAGTCGAGTGGAGGATGTGAAGCTACGAACGCTTCCGCAGAACCTCCCCGCGCCCAGTAGCTTGCAGGATCGAAACCAGCTCGGTTTCTCTGCTCGCCGCGTGGACCGACCCCACTGCCTCTGGCGTAGATGATGTCGGGATTGTGTTCGCGGATGTGCGGGACATCGACCTGGAGCTTCTCGCGTACTTGCGGAAGCATGTTCGTCAGGAAGACGTCGGCGGATTCCACAATCTTGTACAGGACGCTTCGTCCCTCGGCCGTGGTGACATCGATGCCGACGCTTCGCTTCCCACGGTTGCTGACTTGGAACATCGCCGACATGGCAAGTGCCGCCCCGCCTTGGGTAGTCGCCTTCACGCCGCGGCCTGGGTCACCTGTCACCGGATGCTCGATCTTGATCACATCGGCGCCCCAGTCGGCGAGAATCGCGCCGGTGACGGGCACGAACACATAAGACGCCATCTCAATGACCCGAACACCTTCGAGTGGCCTCACGAGCGGCTCTGTTCGGTCGAGGGCGCAAGGCCGACCTCGGCCAACACGGCTGCGGTGTGCTCGCCGTGCGACGGAGCGCCTCTCAATGGCGCAGAGCGCTCATCGAACTGCACAGGACCAGAGATAACGACAGGCAACGCATCGTCGAGCGGACGCAGGTACTCGTTCGCGACAACCTGCGGGTCAACCATAAGCTCGTCGATTGTCTGCACTGGCTCCCACACCCATTCCGTACCGGCCAAGTCGGTCATCCACTCCGCCAGCGTTCGCGTCGCGAACGTCTTGTCCAGCTCTCGCACGATCTCGGGCCCGTGCTGGCGCCGCTGGTTTGGATCGGCGAAGCGGTCGTCGCTGTTCATATCGTCGCGACCAAGATCAGTACAGACTTGCGGGAACAGCCGCTCTTGCATTACGCACAGCGTAAGGAAGCGGTCGTCTTTTGTCCGAAAGGCGTTCGTCAACGGATTGGCAACGCTGAAGCGATCGGGCGGCAAAAGAGGGGTGCCTGTGAGGGTGCCGATACCGGCAGACACCGCGGCGACGTCCATTGAGAGGTTGAAGGCCGCGTAGCCGAGCAGCGACGCATCGACGACAGCCCCTTCGCCGTCGATCGTGCGCCGGAATACCGCCGCAGCGATTCCACCAGCAAGGATTCCCGCAGTCGGGAGCTCGCCAAAGCTCTGCGAAGGTTCATCGGCCGGACCCCGCGACGAGCCGACCATCGGCTGAAACGTCGCGCCCAGTCCCCCCCTTGCCCAGTAAGACGTGTAATCGGAACCAACACGATCGCGTTCAGGTCCTCGTGGGCCTAGAGCGGTACCCCGGGAGTAGATCACACGCGGATTCCGCGTCCGTACCGCCGCGAGATCGACGGCGAGCTCGCCGGCCGCGCCGGGGGGTAAATCGGTAAGAAAGACATCTGAGCGGTCGATCAGCCGACCGAGGACGTCTTCGCCCGAGGCTGTCTGCACGTCAAGGGTGATGCTCCGTTTACCGCGGTTCAGTTGTCGCCACAGAGTCTCGTCAGCATCTGTGGCCCCATCGACGCCGTCGACCCCCTCGACCTTGATGACGTCCGCCCCCCAGTCGGCCAAGAGAGCTCCGGTAGCCAGGACAAATGCGCTAGACGCCACCTCGATGACTCTGATGCCCTCGAGCGGAAGCGGCGGTGTGCTCGTCATCGGCTACTACTCGAACGGCGCGTACGAAGCATGGCTCAACAGCTTCGGATCACCGCTGTCGGACACGACGTAGATGTCCTCCGAGCGATACGCTCCAGCGCCGTCGGCGGGATCCCAAATGATCGGCTCGGTCACCAGGACCATCCCCGATTCGAGAACGATGTCCTCGTCCCGGGCCGGCCACGGCCCCGAATGCGGGTCGCCGTGCCACGCCGGGTACGTACCCATCTCTACCAGGGTCTGGTAGTACCAGCTGTCGGGGTTAGAGCAGATGAGCGGGAACTCGGCCGGCGAGAGGCCGATGCCGTGGGTGAGGTAGAGGTGATCCACCCATGACCGACTCTCTCCACCGGCGGTCGCCGCGGCCAGCACGTCGGCAGCAGTGTTGCCCGGACGGTAGGCATCGGCAACTCGATCGCGAACCGCACACCAACGCTTGTGCTGATCCATCAGCTTGGCGCTCGGTTTTTCACCGATGACCCAGGTTCTGCCCCAGTCGCCTTCGAGGCCGTAGTAGCGAAGCGTCGTGTCGACGACGACCACGTCGCCCGCCGCGAGCGGGCCGCTGGGAAACGGCGGGTTCGGGAAGGGGGGTTCGCCGGCGGCGTTGTGTGGGGTGGCCGACCCGACGTTCCAAATGAGGATGGCACCGTTCGCCGCAGGGCCGAGCATCGTGGTCAAAACCTCACCCGACGGATCGAGTTCGCTGAAGTACCCCGCCATGGCGCCCATCAGCTGCATGTAGTCGGCGCCGGGATTGGCGACCTCACGCACCTTCTCCATGCACAGCTCGATGATGTACTGCGATCGCCGGATGCATTCGATCTCGTCGGTCGTCTTGACCGCCCTGGCCAACGCGGCGATGTTCGCGCCGCCGGTGTGGATCCGCCCGTTCGTGGGATGACCGAACCCGATCTGCAGGGCCATGACGTCCGGAATGCTGAGCTTGTCGAACGCAATTCGCTGGCACCCTTCGGTGCGGAAGAGCTCGGCGATCGACGCCATCGCTGGGTTCGGTGTGCCCATGGCCATCTCGCTGACCGCAGCAGCCTGGGCGTCAACCGGTGCATCGAAGGTGTGTCGTTTGCCGTCCGCGGTGAAGAGGGCGACGGTCGGCTCCGCCGGGCGACTCAGACTGGACGCATCCGCGATGTACTGAACGTTCAGTGGATCGCTGAGGATCAGAGCGTCTACGTCGGCGGTCTGCATCGCCTGCACGAGCCGTTGCTGACGCTCACTTTGCATCCGTACCAGGTCGACATCGCTATCGAAAAATTCCTTCAGCTGAGACGTCATCGAACCCCTTTGTCTACCTAGCGAACGGACGCGAGTACTGCGACTTCGGATCAGACGAGACCCATGTCTTCCGCAGTCGGGCACACGCGGTCGGCAACCTTCTGCAACGCCGCACGGTCGACGCTGCGGAACAACTTGAAGAAGTTTTCCTGCAGGTAGGGCATCACCTTCTGAGCTTCGAGCCCACCCCAAATGAGTCGACGCGCCTCATCGACCGGCATCGCCTTTTCTACCGGCTGGAAGGAGTCGTAGATCGACGGCAGCGGGTCGGGCAGCGTGCCTTCCGGCGGCCCGAACATCGGCCACCAGCCCTCCATGTGGCCGATGTCGGAACCGAAGACCGTGTTCGGCACCATGTCGATCATCGGTGACTCGAACTCGTAACGGCGCTGGTTGCTCGAGTGAATGATGTAGCACTGGCGTGCGAAGTACTCGGACGGCTTCATCTTCAGGTTTGCCTGGCGCTCGACATCGCGCGGCGCCTGCTTGATCTCGCCTGCCTGGTGAGCAGCATCGAGGGGACCGATGAACATCGGCGCCCACGCGACACCGATCTCAGCCACGGCCACGCGCAGCTCGGGGAACCGCTCAAGGATGCCGCCCATGATCAGACAGGAGAACGGACGCAGGGTCGACGGCAGCCCGTCCATGAGGCTGACGCCCATGTGCATGCGTGGGTCGTCGCCCTTGTAGCGCGGCACACCTCGGCCGATGTGTGCGATGACGGGGAGGTCGAGCTCGCAGAGCGTCTCCCACAGGATGTCGTAGCGGGGATGGTGGTAAGG
>JAEZKH010000147.1 GCA_023415515.1 Actinomycetes bacterium | reverse complement strand
TTACGGGCGGGGCGGCGCCGACGTGCCCGACGAAGCCGACCTGGTCGTGGTCGGCAATCCGACCAACCCGACATCGGTGCTGCATTCGCGCAGCGAGATCCTCGCGCTGCGGCGGCCCGGCCGGATCGTCGTCGTCGACGAGGCGTTCGCCGACGCCGTACCCGGCGAACCGGAGAGCCTGGCCGGCGACGCGCTGCCCGACGTGCTCGTGCTGCGCAGCCTGACGAAGACATGGTCGTTGGCGGGGCTGCGGGTCGGCTACGCGCTCGGAGCACCCGATGTGCTCGCGAGGTTGACGACGCGACGCGCGCATTGGCCGGTCGGCACGCTGCAGTTGGAGGCGATCGCCGCGTGCAGTGCGTCCGAGGCAGTGGCCGCCGCCGAGGCCGAGGCCCGTCGACTTGCCGCGTTGCGAACCGAGATGGTGGCGGGGCTGACCGCGGCGGGCGTTTCCGTTGTCGACGGCGTCGCACCGTTCGTGCTGTTCAGCGTCGCCGACGCGGAGTTGATGCGGAAATGCCTGAACGCAAGAGGCATCGCCGTTCGCCGCTGCGACACCTTCGTCGGTCTGGACGGACACTTCCTGCGCGCGGCGGTCCGCGAAGACTGGCCTGTGCTGGTCGAGGCGATTGCGGAGGTGATGGCGTGAGCGTCAAGCTGTCTGACGTCATCGACGTGATCGAGGCGGCGTATCCGTCCGCGCTGGCGGAGAGTTGGGATTCGGTCGGTCTGGTGTGCGGCGATCCCGGCGATGACGTCGAATCGGTGTCGATCGCCGTCGATGCGACCGCCGCCGTCGTCGGTGAGGTGCCCGAGCGTGGGCTGCTGCTCGCACACCACCCTCTTCTGCTGCGCGGTGTCGACACAGTCGCGGCGAACACGGCCAAAGGCGCCCTGCTGCACCGGATGATCCGCTCGGGCCAAGCGTTGTTCACCGCACATACCAACGCCGACTCCGCCGCTCCCGGCGTGTCCGACGCGCTGGCCGAGACTATCGGGCTGACAGTGGAGGAGGTGCTTGCGCCTGCCGCGGGCGGACCCGACAGCGACAAGTGGGTGGTCTATGTGCCCGCCGAGCACGCCGATGCGGTCCGCGAAGCGATGTTCGCCGCGGGAGCAGGCCACATCGGCGACTACTCGCACTGCAGTTGGACCGTCACCGGAACCGGCCAGTTCCTGCCGCACGAGGGCGCATCCCCGGCGATCGGCAGCGTCGGATCCATCGAACGGGTGTCGGAGGATCGCGTCGAGGTGATCGCTCCGGCCCGACTGCGGGGTCACGTGCTGGCGGCGCTGCGCACCGCGCACCCCTACGAGGAGCCCGCGTTCGACATTTTGGCGCTCGCGTCCGTGCCTACGGACGTGGGCCTTGGCCGTATCGGGACACTGTCGGCGCCGGAGACGTTGGCGGCGTTCGTCTCTCGCGTACACGACGCGCTGCCGGGAACGTCATGGGGGGTGCGGGCGTCGGGAGAGGACGACGCGGAGGTCTTGCGGGTTGCGGTGTGCGGTGGCGCGGGTGATTCGCTGCTGGACGTCGTCGCCAAGGCCGGTGTGGACGCCTACGTCACAGCCGATCTTCGCCACCATCCCGCCGACGAACACCGTCGCCGCTCCGAGGTCGCGCTCGTCGACGTCGCGCACTGGGCCAGCGAGTATCCATGGTGCAATCAGGCGGCCGGGATGCTTCGCGATCACTTCGGGGATGCACTGCCGGTGCGGGTGTCCGCCATCCGCACCGACCCGTGGAACATCGAGAGAGGGTTATGAAAGCCGAAGTCATTCAACAGCGTTCGCTTCTCGAATTGGCAGACCTCGACGCCGAGGTGCGCCGGCTCGAACACAGGTCCACCCATCTGCCCGAACAGCAGCGCTTCGAGCAGACGCAGGCCGAGCACCGCGATGCCAACGACCGGCTGGCAGCGCTGCGGCTCGCGCTCGACGACTTGGATGCGCAGATCGCGAAATTCGAGTCCGAGATCCAAGCGGTGCGCGACCGCGAAGACAGGGACCGGAAGATGCTCGAGGGTGGCGCAGTCAACGCAAAGCAACTCGGCGACCTGCAGCACGAACTCGAGACGCTGGAGCGCAGGCAATCGTCCCTCGAGGACTCGCTGCTCGAGGTGATGGAACACCGCGAGGAACTCGAGGCCCAACAGTCCGACGAGCTCGGCAGGATCGACGCGCTGGAAAGCGAACTCGCCGAGGTACAACGCGCACGCGATGACGCGCTGGCCGAAATCGAACAGAGCCGCCACCAAACCGCTTCGCGGCGTGACGAGTTGATCGCAGGTCTGGATCAGGACCTGGTAGCCCTGTACGAGCGTCAGCGATCGCATGGCGGCCCAGGTGCGGGACGGCTGCAGGGTCGTCGGTGCGGCGCGTGCCGGATCGAGATCGACCGTGGAGAACTCGCCCGGATCTCCGCGGCCGCCGACGACGAGGTACTGCGGTGCCCCGAGTGCGGTGCAATTCTGTTGCGGGTCAAGGACGGCGGCCAGTGAAGGTCATCGTCGAGGCTGACGGGGGATCGCGCGGCAATCCGGGACCGGCCGGATACGGCTCGGTGGTGTGGTCGGCCGACCGCCAGACGGTGTTGGCCGAGAGCAAGCAGGCGATCGGCGTCGCCACCAACAACGTCGCCGAATACCGCGGGCTTCTCGCTGGACTCGAAGAAGCGGCCAAGGTCGGGGCAACCGAGGTCGACGTCCGGATGGACTCGAAGCTCGTGGTGGAGCAGATGTCGGGCCGCTGGCAGGTCAAACATCCCGACCTCAAGGGGCTCTTCGAACAGGCCAGAGGTGTGGCCGCGACGTTCGCGCGCGTCGAGTACGCCTGGATTCCGCGATCCGACAATGCCCATGCAGACCGGCTGGCCAACGAGGCGATGGATGCCGCAGCCGAAGTGCAGAATCAGCAGCCCGGCGAGTCGGCTTCGACATCTTCGCCCGGGTGGACGGGCGCCCGCGGCCAGCCGACCAGGCTATTGCTGCTGCGGCACGGCCAGACTCAGTTGTCGGTGCAACGCCGGTACTCGGGTCGCGGTAACCCTCCGCTCACCGATGTCGGTCAGCGGCAGGCCGAGGCGGCCGCGCGGTATCTCGGGAAGCGGGGCGGCGTCGCCGCGGTGATCACGTCGCCGCTGCAGCGCGCTTACGACACGGCGGTGAAGTCGGCGGAGGCGCTGGGCGTCGACGTCACGGTCGACGACGACCTGATAGAAACCGATTTCGGGGCATGGGAAGGCCTGACATTCACCGAGGCCGCCGACAGGGATCCGGAGCTGCACCGAAAGTGGTTGCGCGACACCAGCGTGACACCTCCAGGTGGTGAGAGTTTCGACAGCGTTGCAGACCGGGTCCGGCGCGTACGCGGCCGCATCATTTCTGCACACGCGGGCGAGACCGTGCTGGTGGTGTCACACGTGACGCCGATCAAGACGCTGCTGCGACTCGCCCTGGACGCCGGGCCGGCAATGCTGTACCGGCTGCATCTCGATCTCGCGTCGCTGTCGATCGCCGAGTTCTACCCGGACGGGGCATCATCGGTGCGACTGGTGAACGACACGTCATACCTGTAGTCACGCGTGCAGATGCAGTCGCTCACCGTGAATGCCGAAAATCATGATGGCCTCCACGGGTCCATCCGCGGCGCCGAACCAATGCGGGGTCCACGTGCTGAACTCGACGGCTTCTCCGGGTTCGATGACGAAGTCTCGTTCGCCGAGGACCAGTCGCATCCGACCGGAGAGCACATAGGCCCAATCCTGGCCCTCGTGAACGGGTAACTCGGCGGGCGGTTTTCGGCGTTTGGCGGCGATGCGAATCTTGAACGCGTGCAGTCCGCCCGCGGCGACCTGGCGGGTGAGAGGCCAGTAGGTGATGTCGTTGTGGGTGTGCGACGTGCCGCGCACCCGCGGGTCGGGTGCCTCGGGCGCGCGCAGCAGTTCATCGGTGCTGACCGAAAGAGCCTCGGCCAGTCGCGGCAGATGGTCGAGCGCGAGTCGGCGCTTACCGGACTCGAGTCTGCTCAGGGTGGACACGTCGATACGGGCACTGCGCGCGACGTCTTCCAACGTCAGACCGCGTTGGACGCGAAGGTCGCGCAAGCGTCGACGAACTCGCACGTCGACGTCGTTCTCGGTGCTTCTGTTTGCCTGCATGGCAAAATAGATTGGCAGTTCTTGATTGAGTCGGCAAGCTGGCCGCATGGCAGATTCATGGGATTGTGTGGTCGTCGGTGGCGGCGCGGCAGGGCTGAGCGCCGCGCTGGTGCTCGGTCGCGCCAGGCGACGGACGCTGGTGATCGACGACGGAGACCAGAGCAACCTGGCGGCGGCGGGCATCGGCGGACTACTCGGGCATGACGGACGCCCGCCCGCGCAGTTGTACGCCATGGGGCGCCGGGAACTTGCCGCTTATCCGAGCGTCGAGGTCCGCGGCGGAACCGTACGCGGCGGCATGCGCACCGACAGCGGGTTCGTGCTGGATCTGGGTGACGGAGCGTCGGTGCGAACTCGGCGGGTGCTGCTGGCGACAGGGATGCAGTACCGCCCTCCGGAACTTCCCGGTTTGGCGGAGTTGTGGGGCCGGTCAGTGTTCCATTGCCCGTTCTGCCACGGTTGGGAGGTTCGCGATCAGCCGCTTGCCGTCCTCGGCGACGGAGGCCGTGCCGTCCATCAGGCTCTTCTCCTGCGTAACTGGAGCGACGACATCGTCGTGCTCACAAACGGACCCGCCGGGTTCACTGCCGCCGACCGTGCGCGCCTCGCCGCGGCAGCGGTCGTCATCGACGAACGGCCCGTGGCCGAACTGGCCGCGGACGACGGCGACCTGATCGCGATCGTGTTCGGCGGCGGGGAGCGACTGCCCAGACGAGGAATGCTCGTGGCGACCACATTGCACCAGCGGTCGCCGCTGGCTGACGATCTCGGCGCGAGGCACGGGGATGCCACGCCGCTGGCCGCCGATCCGATCGAGGTCGATGCGTTCATGCGTACCACTGCGGTCGGTGTCTTCGCTGCGGGAGATGTGAGCACCGTCATGCCACAGGTGGCATCGGCAATCGCGGCTGGATCCCTTGCCGCCACCGCTGTCGTGCAAAGTCTTGCGAGCGACGATTATGGGCTTGTCGGCCCGGAATGGAGATCACATGTCAACGCATGAGACGAAGGACCACTGGGAAGAGCACTACGCCGCACGCGAGCGGATCTGGAGCGGGCGGGTCAACGTGCAATTCGCTGAGGTGGTGGGCGATCTGCCGCCGGGGCGGGCACTCGATCTCGGCTGCGGCGAAGGCGCCGACGCGGTGTGGCTCGCCGAGCGGGGTTGGGACGTCGTTGCCGTTGACATCTCGGAAACCGCTTTGACCCGTGCCCGAGACGCAGCGCGCGACCGCGGCATTGCCGACAGGGTCGACTTCGTCGCACTGGACCTGTCCGAGCATTTCCCAGCAGGAGAGTACGACCTGATCTCGTCGCAGTTCCTGCACTCCAAGGTTCATCTTGATCGGCAGAGAATTCTCAAGCAGGCTCTCGCGGTGTTGCGTCCCGACGGATTGCTCGTGATTGTCGATCACGGCTCGGCGCCGCCCTGGCCATCGAAGCTTGATCACCACCACGAATTCCCCAGCGCCGCAGAAGTGGTCGCCGGTCTCGGGCTGAGCGACGAGAAGTTCGATCTGGTGCGTGTCGATTCCGTCGAGCGTCAGGCTGTCGGCCCGGATGGTGAACAGCGGCCGTGGATGGACAACGTCATCGTCATTCGCCGGCGGGTGCGTTAGCTCTTCACACGACTGAGCCGGGCTCTGGGAAGGGCCGTTGGAAGTAGCGGTATTCGCCTCCCCGACGTTGCCAAGCCGTTGCAACGACCCACCCGCTCGCATGTGAGATCGGTGGTCGAATTGATGCTCCTATCGGTGTTATGAGGTCAAGCGGCGTCGATGTTTTGGGTGTTAAGCCAGGTGCGGTAGTTGGTCGCGAGGGTGTCATCGCGTTTGAGGCCGCGCTCGAGGCGGGAGATGTCGTTGGGCCATACGCCGAGGTGGGTTGCGGCGGTGGTGAGGGTGATGTTTCGGGCTTGTCGGGTGGGACGCAGGTCGCTGTAGTCGTCGATCGGGCAGGGCGCGGTGAGGTGGGTGAACATTTCGCGGGCGATAGCCCGTTTGAGCAGTCGTAGGACATCTT